>NZ_JBLNNF010000040.1:0-11812 GCF_047784845.1 Pseudomonas sp. NFX98
CAAACGGATGGCCTCCGCTTTTTCCTCAGATGTAACAACCCGATATCCCATGATGATTCCTAAAGTCGACGCTCCTACATCATGGTCCAAAAACATTCGACCACTACACGGCAGCTCCTACATGGGATTGCGTACCACCGTAGGAGCTGCCGCAGGCTGCGATCTTTTCGTTGGGTATGTCGCTACAATCGGCTCTTTCCCCCAAGGAGCAAACATCCATGAGCGTTTCCCACCGCCGTCCGGTCCCTTTGCCCAAGGCTTATCGTTTGCTCAACCACGGGCCAACCGTGCTGGTCAGCGCCGCCCACGGCGGCGAGCGCAATATCATGGCGGCGGCCTGGGCCATGCCCCTGGATTTCGAACCGCCGAAAATCGCCGTGGTCTTGGACAAGTCCACCTGGACCCGCCAGTTGCTCGAAGCCTCGGGCACTTTCGTACTGAACGTTCCTTGCGCCGCGCAGGCCGATATCGTGCAAACCGTGGGCTCGACATCAGGCCTGGAACTGACCCGGGAACAGGGCCGTGACAAGTTCCAGACCTACGGCTTGCCGACCTTCGCTGCCGAGTTGATCGACGCCCCGATGCTCGAAGGCTGCGTCGCCTGGCTCGAATGCCGACTGTTGCCCGAGCCCGACAATCACCAGCAGTACGACCTGTTCCTCGCCGAAGTGATTGCCGCTCAGGCCGACGAGCGTGTGTTCAGTGACGGGCGCTGGCACTTCGAAGGGCAAGATGCATTGCGCACCTTGCACCATGTGGCTGGCGGGCATTTCTTGAAAATTGGTGATCCGGTAGACGGCAAGACCCTGGCACCGTAAACACGCGGTGGTTACACCCAGACGTCATTCTGAGCGGTACGTTCGCCACCTTCGCTTCCGGTGTTGAGTACGCCCTTGGGTTCGATCAGCAGGAGTTTCACCTCCTGCTCGGCGCATGGCTTGTGCTCGACCCCTTTGGGCACCACGTACATTTCTCCAGCGTTCACCAGCACGTGGCCGTCGCGAAAGTCGATGCGCAACCGGCCTTCGAGGACGATGAAGGTTTCATCGGTATCGAGGTGATCGTGCCAGATGAAATCCCCCAGCAACTTCACAACCTTGAACTGGTAGTCATTCATTTCGGCGATGACCCTGGGCGACCAGTGCGCATCGATCCTGGCGATTTTTTCAGCGAAGTTCAGGCTTTTGTAAGCGTGCATGGCGTGGCTCCTGTGGTTGCTTTGAGTCCACGATAGCCAGCCTGTCGGTGCAGTTCTTGTACGATTGTGCATCGCTTAACGGCGCTGCATTTTTCTCCACCGTGCGGGCGACAGGCCGTAGGTCTTGGTGAATTGTCGTGTCATGTGGCTCTGATCGGTGAAGCCTGCGATCAGCGCTGCACTGACCAGCGACTGTCCCTGAATGAGCAGTGAGCGAACCATATCCAGACGGCGCATGGTCAGATACCGGTAAGGACTGGTGCCGAACAGCAGGCGAAAGTCCCGTGACAGGCTCCAGCGATCCCGTCCGCTGTGCCGCTCCAGTTCTTCCAGGGTCACGGTTCGATCCAGTGCGCTGTGCATGAATTCGCGCGCACGCTCGGCTGCCACGTAGTCGAAGCTGAAGCGCCTGACTGTCATTCCGCCAGCCCTGTTCAAGGCCTGTGCCAGATCGAACAGCGCGTCCTGCTCTTCCAGCGGTTCAAGGGGGCAATCGAGACTGCGTAGCAGCATGGCCGTGGCAGCAAACAGGCGAGGGTCGTTGGATAGCCCGTTCTGGATGAATGGAAGGGGTTGACCGCCAAGTATCTGCTGGATCAGCGCCGGTTCGATGTACATCATCCGGTACTTGAAACCGGCCTCGGTGCCAGCCTCGCCGTCGTGGACTTCGTCCGGGTGCAGCACCATCGTCCCGCCGGGCAGGCTGTGACGCCAGCCACCGCGATACTGAAAACTCTGCACGCCTGCCAGCGTGTGACCGATGGCGTAAGTGTCGTGGCGGTGCATGTCGTAGCCATGGCCCGCAAAAAACGCTTCGAAACGCTGAAGGCCACCCACATCCGGTGCGCGGTGGAACCAGTCATTGTGAGGCTGTTGCCTGACCATGATTATCGTTGCCTTGAACTCGATACTGATCACGTTAACCCAGTGACCGATCCACTGTCTTCTCGCTGATGAACGGGTTCGGGCAAGTAGAAAACCTAAGGCAAATGCTGCAATGTGTTGCCCATCTTCAAATGCGCTGGCGGTGCTGACCATGGCAACGCTGTCCTTCAGTTGGTATTGCAGCGTCGCGCTATTGTTTTCGAGCCACCGGGTGACGGGCGCGTATAACCGCTCGCGCAAATGGCTGGACCGCTTTGCAGGGAGTTGCTACCTGCTCTTCGGTGCGCATCTGGTGGCCAATCGTTGAGGTGATTTGAATGAGCAAGCTGCGAGTAGGAATTATTTTTGGTGGGCGATCGGCTGAGCATGAAGTGTCGCTGCAATCGGCGAAAAACATCGTCGATGCGCTGGACCGTTCGCGCTTCGAACCGGTGCTGATCGGTATCGATAAACAAGGCCACTGGCACCTCAACGACCCGTCGAATTTCCTGCTGAACCAGGAAAATCCGGCGCTGATCGCCCTCAATCAATCCAACCGCGAATTGGCGGTAGTGCCGGGCAAGGCCAGTCAGCAACTGGTGGAAACTTCCAGTAAGGAACTGCTGGGCCACGTTGATGTGATCTTCCCGATTGTCCATGGCACCCTTGGCGAAGACGGTTGCCTGCAAGGCCTTTTGCGCATGGCTGATTTGCCGTTCGTGGGTTCCGATGTGCTCGGTTCGGCAGTGTGCATGGACAAGGACATCAGCAAGCGTCTGTTGCGGGATGCCGGGCTGGCGGTCACGCCATTCGTGACGCTGACGCGCAATACCGCGGCGCGTACGGGGTTCGCCGACGTGGTGGGCAAGCTCGGCTTGCCGCTGTTCGTCAAACCGGCGAATCAGGGCTCGTCCGTGGGCGTGAGCAAAGTGACCGATGAAGCCGAGTATGTAGCGGCGGTCGAACTGGCCTTGGGCTTTGATGAGAAAGTGCTGATCGAGTCGGCGGTCAGCGGTCGCGAGATCGAATGTGCGGTGCTAGGCAACGACGACGCCATCGCCAGCGGCTGCGGCGAAATCGTGGTGCGCAACGGGTTTTATTCCTACGACAGTAAATACATCGACGATACGGCCGCACAAGTGGTGGTCCCGGCCGACATCAGCGTCGAGGCCAGCGAGCGCATTCGTGCCATGGCGGTTGAGGCCTTTCACGTGCTGGGTTGTTCCGGGCTGGCGCGGGTCGATGTGTTTCTGACCGACAGTGGCGAAGTGCTGATCAACGAAATCAACTCGCTGCCCGGTTTCACCCGCATCAGCATGTACCCGAAACTGTGGCAGGCCGCTGGCATGACCTACAGTGAACTGGTCACGCGGCTGCTCGAGTTGGCAGTGGAAAAACACCAGGCTCGGCGGGCGCTGAAAATCAGTCGTTAAGCGGGGTGCGACATCGCGTCATGCCCGCTCAGACAGAATGTTGCTGTAAGTTGTATACAAAAATAAACAACAGAGGCTACAACTCATGAAGGTCAGCGCACGTAATGTGTTCAAGGGCACCATCAGCCAAGTACAGGCCGGTGCCGTCAATGCCGAAATATCCCTGAAGCTGCCCGGTGGTAATCAGTTGGTGGCGGTGGTCACGATGGAAAGCGTGAAGAGCCTGGGCCTGGCGGTCGGCAAGGAAGCGGTCGCGCTGGTGAAAGCCCCGTGGGTCATGCTGATGACCGACTCCAGCGACATTCGCCTCTCGGCGCGCAACTGCCTGGAAGGCAAGGTCACCAGCGTCACCGATGGCGCGGTGAATGCCGAAGTCGTTATCCAGCTCGATGGTGGCGCCGAGGTGTACTCGATCGTCACACGCGATGCCGTGACTGAGCTGGGCTTGAAACCGGGCGTGAGCGCGACAGCGGTGATCAAGGCGTCGCACATTATTTTGGGTGTTCCGGCCTGATTGCAGGGGCTGTGGGTACTGATCAGGCCTGCTTCACAGGTTTGATCAGACTCTGTGCCGGTATTCCGAATAGATCGTGAAGCTTCCATATCATCGGAAGGGTCAATGCACGCTTGCCATTCAGTACTTCATACACCCGGTTTGTCCGGCCAATAGCTGGCGCAAGGTCAGCAGCAGATAGCCCTGACTGCTCCATTCGGAATTTGATTGCATCAATCGGATTGGGCAGATCCACCGGAAACTGTTTCGTTTCATAGGCTTCAATCAGTGTGATCATGATGTCGAAATAATCACCCTCGGGAGTGCCAGGTTCTGGTTCGTTCTCGAACAGTGCTGACACGCTTTTGAGCGCTTCGCGGTAATCCTCGTCGGTATGAATCGGACGAATGTTCATGGGTTACTCCATCTCGACGGTATCAGCGTCGATCGTGTCGTACTGTTTGTGAGTACCGAATACTGCTCCGAGACTTTAACCAAGACGCAGTGCTTCGCGGGTAGGAAAAGGCAGCGCGTGATCATAGATCTGGCCTTGTTTCCCATAAAAAAGGGCCTACCAACCGGTAGGTCCTTTTCATTTCTGCATAAACCTCAATCCCCCAACGCTTCCCCTTCACGCCGCGGATCCGCCCCACCCGCCAGCGACACATTCCCTTGCGCATCCTTGACCCGAACAATCGCCTGGGTGCCGCTGGTCATGTCGATCTCGCTCACGTTGTGGCCTTTGTCCTTCAGCGCCTGGATCAGTGCCGGACTGAACTGTCCGCGTTCAAGTTCGGTTGGGCCGTTGCGGCTGCCGAAGTTGGGCAGGTTGATCGCCGTTTGCGCATCGAGGTTCCAGTCGAGCAGGCCGACGGTGGACTTGGCGACGTATTCGATGATTTGCGAGCCGCCGGGTGAGCCGACGCTGGCGACGAATTCGCCGCTCTGACGGTCGAAGATCAGCGTTGGGGCCATGGACGAGCGTGGGCGTTTGCCCGGTTCGACGCGGTTGGCGACTTTTTGGCCGTTCTCTTCGGGGATGAAGGAGAAGTCGGTCATCTCGTTGTTGAGCAGGAAGCCCTGCACCATGAGGTGCGAGCCGAAGGCGGACTCGATGGTGGTGGTCATGGACACGGCGCCGCCCTGATCATCGACGGCTACCACTTGCGAGGTGGAGATGCGCAGCGGCGAGCGGTCCGGTGCGTAAGCCACTTGAATGCCCGGAGGCGTGCCCGGTTGGGCCGTGCCCATGCTGCGCTCACCGATCAGGGCGGCGCGGCTGGCCAGGTACGTCGGGTCTACCAGGCCTTTCACGGGCACCGGCACAAAGTCGGTATCGGCCACGTATTGCGCGCGGTCGGCATAGGCCAGGCGCTCGGCTTCCGATATCAGGTGCACAGCGTCGGGAGTGGGTTCGATGCCGGCAGGAGCGTCGGTTTTGACCGGTTTCATCGGTGCCAGGGCCAAGCGCTTATCGCGTGTCTCCAGGGCTTGCAGGGTGCCGAGGATTTGCGCCACGGCAATCCCGCCCGATGACGGCGGCGGCATACCGCACACCTGCCAGCGTTTGTAATCGGTACACAGGGGCGCGCGCTCCTTGGCGCTGTAGTGGGCGAGATCGTTCAGCGACAGGCTCCCGGGGTTGGCGTGGCCCTGAACCTTGGCGACGATTTCCTGCGCGACAGGGCCTTTGTACAACGCATCCGGTCCTTCCTTGGCAATGCGGTGGAACAACGCGGCCAGCGCCGGATTCTGCAGCAGGGTGCCGCTGGCTTTCGGGCTGCCGTCGGCATTCAGGAAGTAAGCCATCATCTCGGGCGAGCGAGCCATGGACCTGTCCGAGGCGATCAATCCGTGCAGGCGTGGCGAGATGGAGAAACCTTGCTCGGCGAGTTTGATCGCCGGTTCGAACAGTTGCGCCCATGGCAGGCGCCCGTGTTGTTGATGAGCAAGCTCAAGGGCGCGCAACACGCCCGGTGTTCCCACCGAACGACCACCGATCTGCGCCTGGGTGAACGCCATCGGTTGTCCGTCGGCTTGCAGGAAAAGCTTTTCGGTGGCACCGGCCGGTGCTGTTTCGCGACCGTCGTAGGTACGCACTTTTTTACCGTCCCACAGCACGATCAACGCGCCACCGCCGATGCCCGATGATTGCGGTTCGACCAGCGTCAACACGGCTTGCATCGCAATCGCCGCATCGATGGCCGAACCGCCGCGACGCAGCATCTCGCGCCCGGCCTCGGCTGCCAGCGGGTTGGCGGCTGCGGCCATGTGTTTTGTGGCATGTCGGGTCTGCAGGTCGATGCGATAACCGGAAGCGCTTTCCGGCGCGAGGGGCAGCGTCGGGGCCGAAGCGTTGTGGCAGGCGCCGAGGGTTAACGCAGCAGCGATCAGCGCGATGGCGGACGCACGATGGCGGCTCAAGTGGAAGGCTGAGAACACGCGGGGCACTCCATCCGTGAGGTAAATGTATCGGGGACTTTATCGGCCACCACCGAGTGACGCAAACCGGGTCCCACGACAAAGACGCTTTGGTCCTTCATCAACGGGCGGAATTTCTGTAGGGTCGTTGCCAACAGGCAAGCCAAAAGATCAACAAGAGGCAGACATGCAGACCGAGTTCCCGACCCAGCCCAGCTACCGCTCTCAGCGTGAACAATTCCTTGCGGCGGCGACTGCGGCCGGGGCGACACTGACCGAGTATCCGCACCCGCTCAAAGGGCCGTTCGGCGAGTCTTTGAGTACCGATGTCGCGGTGCTTGGCGATCCTGGCGCCAAACGCCTGCTGATCGCGCTGAGCGGCACTCATGGCGTCGAGGGCTTCTATGGTTCGGGTTGTCAGATCAAGTGGCTGCAGGAGTTGGGCAAGCGTACGCTGCCGGCCGATGTTGCCGTTGTGATGATCCATGCCATCAACCCTTGGGGCATGGCGTGGTTGCGGCGGGTCAACGAAGACAATATCGACCTGAACCGCAATCATCTGAACTTCCAGCGTTCGTTGCCGGATAACCAGGCTTACAACACGCTGCATGCAATCTATGCCTGCGCGCAGTTGCGAGGCCCCGAGCGTGATCGCGCCGATGCCTTGCTCGATGAGCAGATTCAACAGCACGGCTGGCCGGCGGTCATGTCGATTGTCGAAGGCGGGCAACATGCTCACCCCGATGGACTGTTTTACGGCGGCCTGGCGCCGAGCTGGTCGAACCGCACGCTGCACCAGATCATGCAAAAACACGTGGCCCATGCCGACACTGCCATGTGCTTCGACTTGCACACCGGTGCCGGCGAGTATGGACATCCGATGTTGCTGACCATCACCGAGTCTGCCTATCCGGCGTTGCCGGATGCTCAGGCGATCTATGGTCCGTGGCTTTACGCCTTGCAAACAGGCGCGGACACCGTGAGCGAAACCGGCGTGGCGGCGACGGCCACCGGCTACACCTCGCAGGCGCTGCTCTATGCCTTGCCGCAGGTGCGGTTGATGCCGTTTGTCATTGAGTGCGGAACATATCCGGGGCCGAACGTGCATCGTCATCTGCGCGATGATCACTGGCTGCATCTGCATGGCAATCCAAGTGATGCGACAGGGCGCGAGATCAAGCTGAATCTGCTGGAGCAGTTCTATCCGGCTGATAGCGATTGGCAGGCGATGGTCTGGCTGCGGACCTGGCAGATCTGGGAGAGGGCGTTGTCGGCATTGCCGACGGTTCGAGTCTGATCGACGAGCGTCTGCGGTTCAGGGATTCCTGTATCCGCAGCGCACTTTTCTCGAGGCATAAAAAAACGGCCTACCTTTCGGTAAGCCGTTTTTAGTACTTGGTGGCTACACAGGGACTTGAACCCCGGACCCCAGCATTATGAATGCTATGCTCTAACCAACTGAGCTATGTAGCCAAGTGGCGCGCATTATTCACCGGTAATGCAGATGCGTCAAGCGTAAATCTAAAATATTTCTCTACACTTTCAACCGCTTATCCTCCTGAGCCGAAAAACCGGCCCGGAGGAGGGCGTCAATTGAGCTGAAATCTGCCGGTATTGGCACTCAAGGCCTTGCTGCCCTGGCTCAAGGTGTCTGCCGCCAGGTTCACGGCCCGTGCGCCTTCGAGCAAGCGAACTGCCGCCTGATCGACTTGCTGGATGTTACCGCTGACTTCGTCGGCGGTGCTCGCCTGTTCGTCGACGGCCGTGGCGATCTGCGCCAGTGTGTCGGTGACGCCCTGCACGGCGCTGGCAATTTCTCCCAGACGTTCACCGAGACCGGTGACGGCTTGCGCGTCGGATTGTGCCTGGCCGCACGCCGCTTCCATCAGGCTGACCGCTTCGTTCACCGTACTGCGCAGGCTGTCGACCGTGCCAGCGATCTGGGCGGTCGAGGACTGAGTACGTTGCGACAGGCTGCGCACTTCGTCGGCCACCACTGCAAAACCGCGTCCCTGTTCACCGGCACGGGCCGCCTCGATGGCGGCGTTGAGCGCCAACAGGTTGGTCTGCTCGGCGACGCCGCGAATGGTGTCGACCACCAGTTGGATCTGCTGTCCTTGTTCGCTGACGCGACCGAGGGCTGCGGCGGTGTCGTTCAAGCGCTGATTGAGCTGCTGGATGCTGGCTGTCGTGCGTTGGCTGTCACGGCTGCTGTCGGCAGCAATGCGCTGGGTGTGCTGAGCGCTGCCAGAGGCGCGTTCGCAGCTCTGGGCCACGCCTTGTGAGGTGGCCGCCAATTGCGTCGCTGCTGCGGCGATCTGGCTGATCTGCAATTGCTGGGCTTCGACCTCGCCGAGGGCGTCGCTGGAATGATGATTGAGGGTTTGCACCGCATTGCTCAGTTGCAGGGTCTCGTGATCCACGCCAAGCAAACTCGTACGTAGCTGCACCACGGCCACATTCAGGGCTGTGCTGATGGCGGCCAGCTCATCCCGGCCTTGAACCGGCGCTTGCAGGCTCAGGTTGCCGTCGCGCAAGGCTTCGGCCAGTAGGGTGATGCCGCTGGCGCTACGGCGAATCGATGCCTGCAAACAGATGAACAGGTACAGCGCGGCCAGCAGCAGGCAACCGAACACAGTCGCCACCACAATGAACTGCCGGATCGCTGAGTCATGGTAGTAATCCAGACGCTGATCCAGCGACTCCAGCGATTGCTGGCGCAATGCGGCGAGGTTGGCGAGGAGGCCATCCAGGCTGCGCTCGAAGTCTTCCGGTTTCAGGTTGATGCTGCCGCCGAACACGCCGTCATCCAGGACCTTGAGGCCTGAATCGAGCTGCTTGAGGCTGTCATGGTATTGCCCGGCCCAGGTTTGCAGGGCGCTAGGCAACCGTGCTTCGAGCAAGCCTGCGGTTTTCACCAACTGCTCCCTGGCATCGCCAATGCGGCTGCGCAGATCACGCAGTTGCAGACGACTTTGCAAAGTGAACTGCCCGGACACGACCGAGGCTTGCCCGACCGCTGCGAGGCGACCGACACGCTCGATCAGGTCCGGGGCGTGCTGGGTGGAGATCTGGGTCAGCAAGTACGTTTCCAGCCACGGCGCCAGCGTCAGGCGATTGTCCATGGCGATCTGTTCGCGCAACGCTTGCAGGGCAGTCAAGGCGTTGGTGAAACGGTCGTAGCCATCCGGCCACCAACCGACGCTGCTCAGGCTTTTCGAGTCGAGGCCGTTGAGGGCTGTTTGCAGGGCTTGAAAGCGGGCCAGGGTTTCATCCTTGGCTTCGTCTTTTTGCAGCGCTGTGCCGAGGTCGGAAGCAGCCTGGGCTACAGCGGGCTGGACGGCATCGAAGGCAGCCATGGCGGCAAGGGTGGCGGGTGTCGGTTGGCGATTGGTTTCGGTTGCACGCCAACGTGCGGCGCGATCGCGTTGGGCCGACAGGAGGTTATCCAGCGCATCGAGGGCAAGCAATTGACGAACCCCGGCTCGTTCGCCGGAGATCAGGTTCAATTTGTCGCGATAGTCCTGGCCGATCATCCACAAACTGCCGGCCAGTGGCAGGATGAACAGCAGAAATAACAACTGGAATTTGCGGGCAAAGCCAAAACGCCCCAGCAGTCCGATCCCCGGTGATAAAAAAGCCTGCATGCCCCATGACTCCTATAGACACCACGCACCAATGGCGTGCATCGAGATTCTCGCGAACCCGATTTGTGCCCCTTAAAAGGCCTCGAAAGTTCACCCTCGTCAGCTCTGTAGGCCGACTCTGTAGCGAAACTTCCCATTCTCGGTCCCCTTTGTAAGGGGGCCGCGTTGAAGCGGATAAGCAAGGCAAGATTCAGACCATGGCTTTGCGCTATCACGGTTTTGACGATGAAAATCGAGGTCGTTAGCAGGCTAAGGGGATGGCGCTCGCGCACCTGAAAATGGCACATTGGCGCACCTGCCGCTTGCACCCCTCTGTTGTATGGAAAACCCCATGGCTATCAGCAATACCCAGACCGGCTCAGTGCCGGCGTCCGCTACGCCTCAAAGCAGCCCATTGGTCATGCGCATCATCGGCGCAGTGGCGCTGGCGCATTTGATCAACGACCTGATTCAATCGGTGCTGCCGTCGATCTACCCGATGCTCAAGGCCAACTATGGCCTGACGTTTACTCAGGTCGGGCTGATCACCCTGACGTTTCAACTGACGGCTTCGCTGTTGCAGCCGTGGGTCGGTTATCACACCGACCGCCATCCCAAGCCATGTTTATTGCCAGCGGGCACTGTCTGCACGTTGGTCGGGATTGTGATGATGTCGGTGGTCGGCAGCTTCCCGATGATCCTTCTGGCGGCGGGGCTGATCGGCATCGGTTCTTCGACGTTCCACCCGGAGGCTTCGCGCGTGGCGCGACTGGCCTCGGGCGGGCGCTTCGGGCTGGCGCAATCGACCTTTCAGGTCGGCGGTAACGCGGGCTCGGCGTTTGGTCCGTTGCTGGCGGCGGCGATAATCATTCCCTACGGCCAAGGCAATGTGGCGTGGTTCGGTTTGTTCGCGGTGTTTGCGTTGTTCGTGCTGTACCGGATCAGCCGCTGGTACGCCAATCACCTGAACCTGTTCAAGCTCAAGCAAGGCCAGGCCGCGACTCACGGTTTGTCCAAAGGGAGGGTGATCAGTGCCTTGGTCGTCCTCGGGTTGCTGGTGTTTTCCAAGTACTTTTACATGTCCAGCCTCACCAGCTACTTCACATTCTACCTGATCGAGAAGTTCGACCTGTCGGTGGCCAGTTCGCAGTTGCATCTGTTCCTGTTTCTCGGGGCAGTGGCGGCGGGGACGTTCTTCGGCGGGCCGATCGGCGACAAGATCGGGCGTAAGGCGGTGATCTGGTTCTCGATCCTCGGCGTGGCGCCGTTCACGCTGTTGCTGCCGCATGTCGACCTGTTCTGGACCAGCATTCTCAGCGTGGTCATCGGCTTCATCCTCGCCTCAGCCTTCTCGGCCATCGTCGTTTATGCGCAGGAATTGGTACCAGGCAATGTCGGAATGATCGCCGGGGTGTTCTTCGGTTTGATGTTCGGCTTTGGCGGGATTGGGGCTGCGTTGCTGGGGCATCTGGCGGATATTCACGGGATTGAGTACGTGTATTTCCTGTGTTCATTCTTGCCGTTGCTGGGTGTGCTGGCGATCTTCCTGCCGCGTACAAAAAGAGTGTGAGATCAAAAGATCGCAGCCTTCGGCAGCTCCTACGCCGATCATCTGTAGGAGCTGCCGAAGGCTGCGATCTTTTGATTTTTTGTCTAGTCCTGAAATAGGTTTACACCCGCTTCACCCTAACGCCCGATGCACCGCATCGGGCGTTTTGTATTTTAAAGACAGGTGCGGCCGCTCCTGGTTGTAGATCCTGATCGCCTCCCGCACCAT
>NZ_JBLNNF010000041.1:0-7403 GCF_047784845.1 Pseudomonas sp. NFX98
ATGGTGTGTCAGCCACATTGATGTCGACTGACACACCATCGCGAGCAAGCTCGCTCCCACAGGGGTCATTCAGGGTCTGCGAGATCAGTTGTGCGGCGAACAGCTCAAGGCGTTCGCGGGTATCGCCCGCCGTGCGCCAAACCTCATCACTAACCGACATCAAGGCGTCTGGACGCGGCCCGCTCCACGGCTCGGCCAACGCACAGTCCAGCGGATCGAACCCCAGTGCGAACGCCTTGGCCAACGCGCGCAGCAAACTCGATTGCGCCCCGCGGCCATCGCCGCGCGGGATACGCAGCAGCGCGAGCAAGGTATCGATGCGCAAACGCCCGACCGGCGACTCGCCAAACACATGCAAACCGTCGCGAATCTGCGACTCTTTCAAATCGCACAGATAAGTGTCCAGACGCGGCAACCAGATCGCCGCATCGGCGTCGCTGTCGAGTTTTTCGTCCAGTTGCAGTTCGCGATCTATGTGCGTATCGCGCACCAGTTGCAGGATGTCGCGCTGCAACTCCCGGGCGCGGCGCGGATCGAGCAGTTGCGCTTCGTAATATTCGTCGGCCAACAGTTCAAGATTGCGCAGCGGGCCGTAGGTTTCGGCGCGGGTCAGCGGCGGCATCAGATGATCGATGATCACTGCCTGGGTGCGGCGCTTGGCCTGGGCGCCCTCGCCCGGATCGTTGACAATGAACGGATAGATGTTCGGCAACGGCCCGAGCAATGCGTCCGGCCAACAATTCTCCGACAACCCGACACCTTTGCCCGGCAGCCATTCAAGGTTGCCGTGCTTGCCGACATGGATCACGCCGTGGGCGCCGTAGGTGTTGCGCAGCCAGAAATAAAACGCCAGATAGCCGTGGGGCGGCACCAGATCCGGGTCGTGATACACCGCGCTCGGGTCCACTTGATAACCGCGCGCCGGTTGAATGCCGACGAAGGTCAGGCCGAAACGCAGGCCGGCGATCATCATCCGCCCGCTGCGACACATCGGGTCGCTTTCAGGCGCGCCCCAACGCTCCAGCACCGCGGCGCGATTGGCTTCGGGCAAGGCATTGAACATCGTCAGGTATTCATCCATTGCCAGACTCTGCTGGCACGGACGCTGGTCGAGAGTGTCCAGATCGTTGCTGACACCACCGAGCAATTGCTGGATCAACGCGGTGCCGCTGTCCGGCAAGTCCGCCGGTAACGGGTAACCTTCGGCGTGCAGCGCCCGCAGGATATTCAACGCCGCCGCTGGCGTATCGAGCCCGACACCATTGCCGATACGACCGTCGCGGGTCGGGTAGTTGGCGAGGATCAGCGCCACGCGTTTTTCTGCGTTGGGCAGCCGCGCCAGATCGATCCAGCGTCGCGCCAGTTCGGCGACAAAATCCATGCGCTCCGGTTGTGGCCGATAGCAAACCACATCGGACTGACTTCGCTCGCTGCGCCACGCCAGATCCTTGAAGCTGATCGGTCGGCTGATGATCCGCCCGTCCAGTTCCGGCAGCGCAATGTGCATCGCCAGATCACGCGGGCCAAGGCCTTGTTCGCTGGCGCGCCAACCCGGCTCGTTGTCCTGGGCGCAAATCGCCTGGATCACTGGGATATTGCGGCGAAACGGTCGCAAATGCGGCGCTTCCGGGCTGGACTGGGCGAAACCGGTGGTATTCAGAATCACCCCCGCTTCGACTTCATCCAGCCAATCCTCGACCACCGACAGGCAGCCGGGCTCTTTCAAACTGGCCAGCGCGATCGGCAGCGGGTTTAACCCCGCCGCCTGCAAGCGCTGGCAGAAAACATCGATGAACGCGGTATTCGCCGCCTGCAAGTGCGAGCGGTAAAACAGCACCGCCGCCACCGGTTGATCGACCCGCCAATCGGCTTGCCAATCCTGCAGTGTTGCGGGGCTTTTATGGGGATGGTAGATCGCCGTGCGTGGCAGGGTTTGCGGCTCGGTCCAGACGTAATCCCGCGCCAGCCAACGGTTGGCCAGACAGCGGAAGAAATCCAGAGCGTTGCCCATGCCGCCTTGACGCAGATACTGCCAGAGCCGGTCGCGATCATCGACGCTGACGGTGCTCAAGTCACTGAGCTCAGGGTCGGGACGATCATCCCCCGGCACCAGAATCAGTTGCACGCCCCGTTGCGACAACTCCACCAACCGCTCGACGCCATAGCGCCAATAGGCGATGCCGCCGTGCAGCGAAATCAGAATGACCTTGGCGTGACGCAAAACCTCATCGACATAGAGATCGACCGAGGCATGATTCTGCACCTGCATCGGATTGGCCAGGCGCACGCTCGGGTAATCGTCGGGCAACTGCTGCGCCGCTTCGGCGAGCAGCGCCAGACTGGAATCGCCGCTGCACAGGATTACCAGCTCGGCGGGGGTTTGGCCAAGGTCGGCGATGTTGTCATCCGACACGAAACCGCCGGGCTGGGTCCTGAGCAGGTGCATGGCTTACACGCTGAGCGCGGCGCGCAATTGCGCTTCGAGTAGTGCGGCGTCCAGTGCCTGGCCAATCAATACCAGACGGGTGACGCGCGACTCTTCGGCGCCCCACTGACGGTCGAAGTGTTTGTCGAAACGGGTGCCCACGCCCTGGATCAGCAGGCGCATCGGTTTGTTCGGGATGGCGGCGAAACCTTTCACGCGCAGGATGCCGTGCTGCACCACCAGTTGGGTCAACGCGTCCATCAGCAGGCTTTCGTCAGCTTGCGGCAGTTCGATGGAGATCGAATCGAAGGCATCGTGATCGTGGTCATCGTGATCGTCATCACCGTCGTGGTGGTGATCGTGGTGACTGTGACGGCTGTCGATGTGCTCTTCGGAACCGGCGCCTAGGCCGATCAGCACGTCAAGTGGCAGGCGACCGCTGCTGGCTTCGATGACTTTCACCGCTGGCGGCAATTCTTCAGCGACTTCCAGGCGCACGCGGGCCAGGTCTTCCGGGCTGATCAGGTCGGCCTTGTTGAGGATCACCAGATCGGCGCTGGCCAGTTGATCGGCGAACAATTCGTGCAGCGGCGATTCGTGGTCCAGGTTCGGATCAAGTTTGCGCTGGGCGTCGACCTGATCCGGGAACGCGGCGAAAGTGCCGGCGGCCACGGCCGGGCTGTCGACCACGGTGATCACCGCATCGACGGTGCAGGCACTGCGGATTTCTGGCCATTGGAAGGCTTGCACCAGCGGTTTTGGCAGGGCCAAACCGGACGTTTCGATCAGGATGTGGTCGAGATCGCCACGACGGGCGACCAGTTCGCGCATCACCGGGAAGAATTCTTCCTGGACGGTGCAGCACAGGCAGCCGTTGGCCAGTTCATACACGCGGCCATTGGCTTCTTCTTCGGTGCAACCGATGGAGCACTGCTTGAGAATTTCACCGTCGATGCCCAGCTCGCCGAACTCGTTGACGATCACCGCGATGCGGCGGCCCTGGGCATTGTCGAGCATGTGCCGCAGCAAGGTGGTTTTGCCCGAGCCGAGGAAGCCGGTAACGATGGTGACGGGGAGTTTGGCCAGTGTTTTCATCGGATGCCCTTTGGCAAGGTGGCGGGCATACGGGACGAGTACCGGCAACGCACATGCGCGCCGGAAGCGTTCGCCACCGGATCACCCCGCCCGGTTGTAGTGAGAATCTGTATCGAGGCAGGTCTCCTGGCTGACGGTGTGCCAGTCGCTTGACTGGCGTTTGCTGCGCCTTCCCGCGGGCTCAAGGGTTGAGCGTGCAGTGGCGTGGCAGCGAACATCACCGTTCACAGTTGCGGGGGCAGCCGCGGCATTGACCGCGTTCCCTTCTTAGCTTCGACAAACGCCGAAGAACCTCGAAAGCGCAAGGCTACGCATGGTATTGGGGCGGGTCAATGTTCAAGCGCAGTTCTGCAGCGCCTGACATGGCGCCATCGCGAGCAAGCTTTGCTCCTACAAGGCGCAGGTGTACCCGTAGGAGCAAAGCTTGCTCGCGATTGGGGCGACTCGGTTTCGAGTTGAGAACCCTTGCCAATTGACGCCCAACCCCCGCCCATGCTCTCCTACGCATCTTGTTACGGGTGCCCTTCACAGGGTGAAACGGGAAACCGGTGAATCATGTGCTTTACTCAAAGCCATGTCAGTCCGGTGCTGCCCCCGCAACGGTAAGCGAGCGAAGCGTCAGATCCACTGTGCCAATCAGGCATGGGAAGGTGATGCTTGCAGGATCAGGCAGACGCCTGCGCCCCTCGTGAGCCCGGAGACCGGCCCGCAACACAAAGTGAAAACACAATCACTGAATGACAAACCGGCGGTGGGCGGGCGCTGTTCGAATCTCTGCGCGCCCGGTCGTGCGGAGGCTCTGCATGCGCTTTTGATTCCCCGCTGACAGACCAGAGGGAAACGCCATGTCGATCATCAGCAGCACCGGCCACAGCAGCTCTTCCAGCGCCACCACAACCCTGACTCAACGCCTGACCGCCGCCGTTTGTGCGTCGATCCTCGGCGCGTGCCTGGTGTACTTCGCCGGTTTCTCGCACATCGAAGCGGTGCACAACGCCGCGCACGATACCCGCCACAGCTCTGCATTCCCGTGCCATTGAGACCTGCCGACATGATCAAGCGTATTGCGCAAACCGCAGGTTTCACCGGGCTGCTCGCCGCCCTGCTGCTCACCCTGCTGCAAAGCTTCTGGGTCTCCCCGCTGATTTTACAGGCCGAAACCTACGAGAAATCCGAACCGGCCGCTGTAGAAATGCACGAACATGCCCACGCCGAGGGCGCTGTCGCCGCTCACACCCACGATGCCGAAGCCTGGGAGCCGGAAGACGGCTGGCAGCGCGTGCTGTCGACCACTGGCGGCAATCTGGTGGTGGCGGTCGGTTTCGCCCTGATGCTCGCTGGCCTCTACACTCTGCGCGCGCCGACCAAAACCTCTCAGGGCCTGCTCTGGGGCCTGGCCGGTTATGCGACCTTCGTACTGGCGCCGACCCTCGGCCTGCCGCCTGAACTGCCAGGCACCGCTGCCGCCGATCTGGCACAACGGCAGATCTGGTGGATCGGTACTGCCGCGTCCACTGCTGTCGGCATCGCGCTGATCGTGTTCAGCCGCCACTGGCTGATGAAAGTTCTTGGCGCGGCGATCATCGCCGTTCCCCATGTGATTGGCGCACCGCAACCGGAAGTGCATTCGATGCTCGCGCCGGAAGCACTGGAAGCCCAATTCAAAATCGCTTCGCAGCTGACCAACGTGGCGTTCTGGCTGGCCCTGGGCCTGATCAGCGCCTGGTTGTTCCGCCGCAAAAGCGATGGTCAATACCACGCATGACTGATGTCAGCGCAGCGCCGACCCTGGTGGTCGGCCTGGGCTGCCAGCGCGGCTGCCCGGTCAATACGTTGCGGGCGCTGCTGGATCAGGCGCTGCAAGCGCATCAAATCGAGCTGAATCAAATCAAGGCCCTGGCCAGTATCGACTTGAAGCGTGATGAACCGGCGCTGATCGAATTGGCTGCGCAACTGGCCCTGCCGCTGATGTATTTCAGCAGCGAACAACTGGCCGGCTATCAGCCACAACTGAGTCACCATTCCGAGATCGCATTCGAGCGCACCGGCTGCTACGGCGTGGCGGAAAGCGCCGCCCTGGCCCTGGCCGAACAACTGGCCAATGCACCGGCCAAGCTGTTGATCCCGCGACAAAAATACGCCCAGGCCACCCTGGCATTGGCCAGCGCTGAATAAAATCCCCGATAATTCGCGCATTCGATCATGAGCAATCTTCATCTGAAGCCTTGCCCAGCCCCTTTTTCCCACAGGAACCGACGATGACCGTCTACTTCATTGGCGCAGGTCCCGGCGACCCGGAACTGATTACCGTCAAAGGCCAACGGCTGATTCGCAGCTGCCCGGTGATCATCTATGCCGGCTCACTGGTGCCCGCTGCGGTGCTTGAAGGCCATCACGCCGAAACGGTGGTCAACAGCGCCGAACTGCACCTGGAACAGATCATCGACTTGATCAAGACCGCCCACGCGAACGGCCAGGATGTGGCGCGGGTGCATTCCGGCGATCCGAGCCTGTATGGCGCCATCGGCGAGCAGATTCGCCACCTGCGCGAACTCGGCATTGCGTTCGAAATCATCCCCGGCGTGACCGCAACTGCAGCCTGTGCAGCGTTGCTGGGGGCGGAGCTGACACTGCCGGACGTGTCACAAAGCGTGATCCTGACCCGCTACGCCGACAAAACCGCAATGCCGCCGGGTGAGGAGTTTTCCAGCCTGGCGCAACACGGCGCGACCATGGCGATTCATTTGGGGGTTAATCACCTGACGAAAATTGTTGAGGAGCTGCTGCCGCATTACGGCGCGGATTGCCCGATTGCGGTGGTTCATCGCGCAACCTGGCCGGATCAGGATTGGGTGGTCGGGACGCTGGCGGATATCGCCGGGAAGGTTGAAGCCAAGGGTTTCCGCCGTACGGCGTTGATTCTGGTGGGCCGGGTGCTGGGCAGTGATCATTTCGGCGAATCGTCGCTGTATCGCGCCGGGCATGCGCATTTGTATCGACAGTAAGATCAAAAGATCGCAGCCTTCGACAGCTCCTACATTGCGATGTGAACACCTGTAGGGGCTGCCGAAGGCTGCGATCTTTTAACCTTCATGCATAAAAAAACGGCGCTCACGGGGCGCCGTTTTTTCATTTCGCAGCGAACACCTTAGTAGTAGGCGTTTTCTTTCTGCGTGTGGTCGGTCACGTCGCGCACGCCCTTGAGCTCTGGAATGCGCTCGAGCAAGGTGCGCTCGATGCCTTCCTTCAAGGTGACGTCTGCCTGGCCGCAGCCCTGGCAACCGCCGCCGAATTGCAGAACGGCGATGCCGTCTTCAACGACGTCGATCAGGCTGACCTGACCGCCGTGGCTGGCCAGCCCCGGGTTGATCTCGGTTTGCAGGTAGTAGTTGATGCGCTCGTTGACCGGGCTGTCGGCGTTGACCATCGGTACTTTGGCATTTGGCGCCTTGATGGTCAGCTGGCCGCCCATGCGGTCGGTGGCGTAGTCGACAACCGCGTCGTCCAGGAAGGCTTCGCTGAAGTGATCGATGTAGGCAGTGAAGCTTTTCAGCCCCAGCGCCGTGTCTTCGGGCTTTTCTTCTCCCGGCTTGCAGTAGGCAATGCAGGTTTCTGCATACTGGGTGCCAGGCTGGGTGATAAAGACGCGGATGCCGATGCCCGGGGTGTTCTGCTTGGAGAGCAGATCAGCCAGGTAATCGTGGGCGGCGTCGGTAATGGTAATAGCGGTCATGGAAACTCCTCGCAGGCTTGGGCGCAGTTTACGCCAATCATCGCCGCGGACACAGTCCTAGTATGTTTGTCGGGAAAGATTCCCGTTTTCCAGTAGGAGCTGCCGCAGGCTGCGCTCTTTTGATTTTTATCTTTTTGCATATTTCAAACT
>NZ_JBLNNF010000042.1:2500-5362 GCF_047784845.1 Pseudomonas sp. NFX98
AAATCTCTTATCAATGAAATCGAGTAGGACGGAGCACGAGAAACTTTGTCTGAATATGGGGGGACCATCCTCCAAGGCTAAATACTACTGACTGACCGATAGTGAACTAGTACCGTGAGGGAAAGGCGAAAAGAACCCCGGAGAGGGGAGTGAAATAGATCCTGAAACCGTATGCGTACAAGCAGTGGGAGCCTACTTTGTTAGGTGACTGCGTACCTTTTGTATAATGGGTCAGCGACTTATTTTCAGTGGCGAGCTTAACCGAATAGGGGAGGCGTAGCGAAAGCGAGTCTTAATAGGGCGTCTAGTCGCTGGGAATAGACCCGAAACCGGGCGATCTATCCATGGGCAGGTTGAAGGTTGGGTAACACTAACTGGAGGACCGAACCGACTACCGTTGAAAAGTTAGCGGATGACCTGTGGATCGGAGTGAAAGGCTAATCAAGCTCGGAGATAGCTGGTTCTCCTCGAAAGCTATTTAGGTAGCGCCTCATGTATCACTGTAGGGGGTAGAGCACTGTTTCGGCTAGGGGGTCATCCCGACTTACCAAACCGATGCAAACTCCGAATACCTACAAGTGCCGAGCATGGGAGACACACGGCGGGTGCTAACGTCCGTCGTGAAAAGGGAAACAACCCAGACCGTCAGCTAAGGTCCCAAAGTTATGGTTAAGTGGGAAACGATGTGGGAAGGCTTAGACAGCTAGGAGGTTGGCTTAGAAGCAGCCACCCTTTAAAGAAAGCGTAATAGCTCACTAGTCGAGTCGGCCTGCGCGGAAGATGTAACGGGGCTCAAACCATACACCGAAGCTACGGGTATCACTTAGGTGATGCGGTAGAGGAGCGTTCTGTAAGCCTGTGAAGGTGAGTTGAGAAGCTTGCTGGAGGTATCAGAAGTGCGAATGCTGACATGAGTAACGACAATGGGTGTGAAAAACACCCACGCCGAAAGACCAAGGTTTCCTGCGCAACGTTAATCGACGCAGGGTTAGTCGGTCCCTAAGGCGAGGCTGAAAAGCGTAGTCGATGGAAAACAGGTTAATATTCCTGTACTTCTGGTTATTGCGATGGAGGGACGGAGAAGGCTAGGCCAGCTTGGCGTTGGTTGTCCAAGTTTAAGGTGGTAGGCTGGAATCTTAGGTAAATCCGGGATTCCAAGGCCGAGAGCTGATGACGAGTTACCCTTTGGGTGACGAAGTGGTTGATGCCATGCTTCCAAGAAAAGCTTCTAAGCTTCAGGTAACCAGGAACCGTACCCCAAACCGACACAGGTGGTTGGGTAGAGAATACCAAGGCGCTTGAGAGAACTCGGGTGAAGGAACTAGGCAAAATGGCACCGTAACTTCGGGAGAAGGTGCGCCGGTGAGGGTGAAGGACTTGCTCCGTAAGCCCACGCCGGTCGAAGATACCAGGCCGCTGCGACTGTTTATTAAAAACACAGCACTCTGCAAACACGAAAGTGGACGTATAGGGTGTGACGCCTGCCCGGTGCCGGAAGGTTAATTGATGGGGTTAGCTAACGCGAAGCTCTTGATCGAAGCCCCGGTAAACGGCGGCCGTAACTATAACGGTCCTAAGGTAGCGAAATTCCTTGTCGGGTAAGTTCCGACCTGCACGAATGGCGTAACGATGGCGGCGCTGTCTCCACCCGAGACTCAGTGAAATTGAAATCGCTGTGAAGATGCAGTGTATCCGCGGCTAGACGGAAAGACCCCGTGAACCTTTACTATAGCTTTGCACTGGACTTTGAATTTGCTTGTGTAGGATAGGTGGGAGGCTTTGAAGCGTGGACGCCAGTTCGCGTGGAGCCAACCTTGAAATACCACCCTGGCAACTTTGAGGTTCTAACTCAGGTCCGTTATCCGGATCGAGGACAGTGTATGGTGGGTAGTTTGACTGGGGCGGTCTCCTCCTAAAGAGTAACGGAGGAGTACGAAGGTGCGCTCAGACCGGTCGGAAATCGGTCGTAGAGTATAAAGGCAAAAGCGCGCTTGACTGCGAGACAGACACGTCGAGCAGGTACGAAAGTAGGTCTTAGTGATCCGGTGGTTCTGTATGGAAGGGCCATCGCTCAACGGATAAAAGGTACTCCGGGGATAACAGGCTGATACCGCCCAAGAGTTCATATCGACGGCGGTGTTTGGCACCTCGATGTCGGCTCATCACATCCTGGGGCTGAAGCCGGTCCCAAGGGTATGGCTGTTCGCCATTTAAAGTGGTACGCGAGCTGGGTTTAGAACGTCGTGAGACAGTTCGGTCCCTATCTGCCGTGGACGTTTGAGATTTGAGAGGGGCTGCTCCTAGTACGAGAGGACCGGAGTGGACGAACCTCTGGTGTTCCGGTTGTCACGCCAGTGGCATTGCCGGGTAGCTATGTTCGGAATAGATAACCGCTGAAAGCATCTAAGCGGGAAACTAGCCTCAAGATGAGATCTCACTGGGACCTTGAGTCCCCTGAAGGGCCGTCGAAGACTACGACGTTGATAGGTTGGGTGTGTAAGCGCTGTGAGGCGTTGAGCTAACCAATACTAATTGCCCGTGAGGCTTGACCATATAACACCCAAGCAATTTGCGCGTAAAAGCCAGATTGCGGTGTGTGAAGACGAAAGAACCGAAAGTTCGACGCTTGCAAAACACCGAAAACTATCACCTACCCAATTTGCTGAAGCGCGGCCAGCTGGCCACGATTCGGTACCCGAATTTCTTGACGACCATAGAGCGTTGGAACCACCTGATCCCATCCCGAACTCAGCAGTGAAACGATGCATCGCCGATGGTAGTGTGGGGTTTCCCCATGTGAGAGTAGGTCATCGTCAAGATTAAATTCCGAAACCCCAATTGCGAAAGCAGTTGGGGTTTTGT
>NZ_JBLNNF010000043.1:0-1307 GCF_047784845.1 Pseudomonas sp. NFX98
TGTCTAGTCCTGAAATAGGTTTACACCCGCTTCACCCTAACGCCCGATGCACCGCATCGGGCGTTTTGTATTTTAAAGACAGGTGCGGCCGCTCCTGGTTGTAGATCCTGATCGCCTCCCGCACCATCTGTGCGGCCTGCGTCAGATCCGCGGGTCGGTGGACCAAGAACTCTGTTTTCAAGATGCCATTGACCCGCTCTGCCAAGGCGTTCTGGTAGCAGTCGTAACCGTCCGTCATTGAGCAAGTGATGCCATGTTTTGCGTGTACGTTTTGATAAAGGGCCGAGCAGTACTGTGCGCCTCGATCCGAGTGGTGGACTAGCCTCTGAACGCTTCGACGCCGCTTTAAAGCCATCCGAAAAGCTTGCACCACAGAGTGGGTATGCAGACTTTCATGCACGTGATAGCCGACTATTTTTCTAGAAAAGGCATCCGTCACCAAACTCAAATAGGCAACGCCATCACGGGTAGGCAGGTACGTAATATCAGCCACCCAGACCTGTTCTGGGCCGGTAGCGACTATTTGTTCCGGGCTTGGCTTCAGTAGATTGGGGTGTCGGCGGAAGCGATGATGACTGTCGGTCGTCTTGTGATACGCCCGTTTTTTGCAGACCAACTGGCGGCGTTCCCGCAAAACCGCAAACAAACGATCCCGGCCAACATGGAGCTCCTGCTGCTCACGCTGCGCGTGCATCATCGAATGCAGCTTGCGAGTGCCAATGCACGGTTGGCGGGCACGGATCTGCTGTACAAACGTTATGAGCTGCTGATCCTGGTCGGCCCGAGCCCTGTAGACCCGGTTGCGTTTGTAATAGGCCTGACGGCTAATCCCCATAAATTGGCAAGCCCTGCTGACACTCAGGGTTTGGGTTTGCGCAACGACTTGCCGGGTCGCTTTTTTACGACAGATACGCCGTAGTCGTTCTTCAGAACATCGACCACAGCTTCAAAGAATTGGGCTTTCTGGTTTGCCAGCGCCAGTTGTTCCTCGAGTTCTTTGATTCTTTGCTCGGGAGTCAATGGCAAGGTTGGCTCGTCCATAGGTCTGATCCTCTGGGAGCGAATGGAGGCGCCTTGGCTCCAGTCTTGGCGACCATGCTTGCGTAACCATACCAACACCGTCGACCGACCCTGAATTCCGTAGCGCCGCTGAGCCTCTTTATAACTCAACTCGCCTTTTTCGACCTGGTCGACGACCGACAATTTAAAAGCCAGCGTGTAATCACGCTGACTGCGCTTCGTGCCTGTATCCATTACACCTTCCTGAAAAGAAGTCAGAAGGTGTAAACCTTATTCAGGACGGGACA
>NZ_JBLNNF010000044.1:0-1240 GCF_047784845.1 Pseudomonas sp. NFX98
CGGCAGCTCCTTGTATCTCGACTATCGCTCCATCAGGAGCGATAGTTCTCGACTGATCATCGAGGGAGGGATCTGGAAGCCGTGCAGCTCCTTAGGCTTTTTGCCTGTGACGTAGATTGTGCTCCAGTCCTCCGCACTCACTCATACAGTTCGAACGGTATCTTGGGCCCGTCTCTGGCGAGAGCCCGCATTCACAAGGTTGGACGGAGTGCAGTGATGATCGCAAGGGACCTAATGGAGGGACGGTCATGTCCAGTTTCGTCGGCGTCGATGTCGCAAAGAATACTTTTGATATTGCTACTCATCTGCCAAATGGCAAGCACAAAACCAAGGCTAAACTTTCCAACGATTTGAAAGGTTTCAAAGAGTTTGAGGCCTGGTTGCAAAAGCAGGTCGAACCTTCGGCCCTGATCGTGATGGAAGCGACCAGTGTCTATCACCTGGAGCTGGCCGAGTTCGTCTACAACAAGGGTTACCGGGTCTGCGTGGTCAATCCGGCCACGACCCACGCCTACGCCGACAGCGAATTACGTCGGATCAAAACCGATAAAAGCGATGCCAAACTGATCGCTGACTTTGCCCGCGAAAAGAATGAAAAGCTTCCGCTGTGGGCGCCAGAGCCGCTGAAGTATCGCCAGCTCAAAGCCTTGGTGCGCCGCCTGGACGATCTCCAGGAGATGGAGCGAATGGAGCGCAATCGTCTGGATGTGTCCGATGAAAAGGTTAAAGCCTCGATTAACTCTGTGCTGCATCACATCGAAAAAGAGATCGCGCAAACGCACAAGGCAATCAAAAACCACGTCGATGACGACCCGGACATGCGCGAGATGCGCGACTTGATCGTGACCATTGACGGTATCGGGGAAAAAACGATTGAGCGGCTGCTGGCCGAGCTGGGCGACCTGCGTAAATATGATGATCCTCGCAAACTGGTCGCTGCCGCAGGGTTGAACCCAAAGCTGCAGGACTCGGGAAAGCTCAAAGGCAGAACAGTGATTTCGAGGATCGGCTCGGCTCGCGTTCGGGCGGGTCTGTACATGCCTGGCCTGGTAGCGTTGAAACATAACGAGGCGATCAAAGCCATGAAAGACCGCCTGAAGGCCAACGGAAAGGCCCCCAAGCAGATCATTTGTGCGGCGATGCGAAAGCTGCTGCACTTCGTTTACGGCGTACTCAAGTCGGGCCAGCCCTACGACCCGAAACTTGCGCTTGCCCGGTGAGGTTCAAGACGGTATCTACA
>NZ_JBLNNF010000045.1:0-1187 GCF_047784845.1 Pseudomonas sp. NFX98
TCGACTTTAGGAATCATCATGGGATATCGGGTTGTTACATCTGAGGAAAAAGCGGAGGCCATCCGTTTGGTTGTGGAGATGGATTACTCCATACCCAAAGCCTGTGAAGCTACCGGTGTTGGCCCTACAGCCCTGCGCCGCTGGGTTTTGCGTTGGCGGCGGGAGCAGGAAGGGATGGTGCAACCTCCTCGACTGCAGGATCAGGAACTGATCGAGTCGCTTCAGGCGAAATTGGCGCTGCTCGAAGCTGAGAACCAAGTGTTAAAAAAGCAATTGCCCTCTCATCTAAAGGTTCTGTTCGGTCGAACCAAGTGATTGATGGCGTTAGAGGTGCGATGTCGATTAGGCGTATGTGCTCCGTGTTCGGTCTGGCCCGCAGCAGCTATTACGCAAAGCGCAAACCCCAACTGCTGCGACCTGCGCAGCGATGGCTGGGGCGCAAGCTCCGCGCGCTGCATAGGGCGCATCGCGAAGCGTTGGGTGCTCGCGGGCTATCCAAAGAATTAAGAAAAGAAGGCATTTTCATTGGCCGCTATCGAATGCGCACCTTGATCAAAACCTTCGGTTTGCATCGGCGCAGGCCTCGTTACGCCCATTATCGCCGTGCGACGAAGCCGGCAGTCGCCGCACCGAACATACTTGATCGTCGTTTCAATCCGGCCCGACCTGACACGCTTTGGGCAGGCGATATCACTTACATCAGAGTGGGAAACGGCTGGTTGTATCTGGCCGTAGTGATGGATCTGTTTTCACGCAGGATCGTGGGGTGGGCTTGCTCGCGAACCGCTGATGCTGAGCTGTCTATGAAGGCACTAAAGCTGGCAGTGGCGTTACGCCGCCCGATGCCGCAGTTGCTATTTCACTCAGACCAGGGCTGCCAATACACCGCTGATCGATTTGTTGCATGTCTAGCAGAACACCGGATCGTTCAGAGCATGAGTCGTCGAGGCAACTGCTGGGATAACGCGGTGGTCGAGCGCTACTTCAGGACGTTAAAGCACGATTGGATGCCAGAAAACGGCTACCAAAATCATTTCGAAGCGGAGAAGGACGTGATGGGCTTCATCTCACATTACAACCATCGCCGTTGCCATTCCGCTTCGAACCACCTGCCGCCTGCGCTGTTTGAGCAGCAAGCGGCCTAATGCTCCTACAGAGTGGTTCAAAAAAACTGAACCACTACACCG
>NZ_JBLNNF010000046.1:0-1154 GCF_047784845.1 Pseudomonas sp. NFX98
CGCAAATGCTTGAGCTGGCCGCTGACGTCGTAGCCATAACGCAAGGTGCCCCAGCCTTGGTGCTCGGTGATCAGTCGGTCATGAACGTCGTATTCGAACTCCAGCGGATGGTCCTGGCCGTCATCGACGCTGACCAGCCGGCCCAGTCCGTCATAGCGGTACTCGACCTTGTCTCCGTCGGGCAGGGTCTTGACCAATAAACGTCCGGCGCTGTCACGCTGGTACGCGGTGAGCAACTGCGAACCGTCATCGCCGAACTCGGTTTTCGCCAGCAACTGGCCATTGAGGTCGTAGGCATAGGCGGTGCGCCGGCCGTCGAAGCCGCTTTCCTGACGGATCAATCCGCTCGGCGTGTAGTCCAGCCGATAACGCTCGCCGACTTCGTTTTCGATCTCGGTCAACAGCAGCTGCGCGTGGTCGTAGCGGTACTTCAGCTCGCTGCCGTCGGGGTTGATCCGCCGACTGACCAGGTGCAGATCGTCGGCGTACTCAAAACGCGTGACCCGGCCCAGCTCATCGGTTTCAGCAGTGATCCGGCCGTAGGCGTTGTAGCTGAAGCTGCGACTGGCGCCGCTCGGCGCGGTCGTCTGCAACAAGCGGCCCACCGCATCCCACTGGTAACGACTGACCCCGCCGAACTCATCCTCACAGTTCAACAAGCGTCCCAACGCATCGTAGGCAAACTGCCGACGTCCGCCGTCGGGCAGGGTTTCGCCGAGCAACTGACCGAGGTCGTTCCACTCGAACACATGGCGGCTATGGTCCGGGTAACGGATCGCCAGCAGACGCCCTTGCGCGTCGTACTCGTGAAAGGTGCTCTGGCCATCGGGATCGATCAGCCAGGTCACGTCGCCCTGAGCATTACGCTGGTAGGTCCACTTGGCTTTACCGCGATAACGCGCGTGCAGGAAACCGTTGCGGTACTCGTAGGACGTCGGTTCGTCTTCCGGCGGAATCAGCGCGATCAGCCGTCCGAGCTCGTCGTAGCGGTATTCGGTGACGGCGCCGAGGGCGTCCTGTTCGGCGAGCAAACGACCCTGCGCGTCGTAGGCCTTGTGCTGCTGACCCCCGTCGGCGGCGACCCGCTGCACCAGCCGTGCCTGCGAGTCGTGGACGTAGGTTTCCTCGCTACCATCGGCGTGTTTCAGGACCAC
>NZ_JBLNNF010000047.1:0-1128 GCF_047784845.1 Pseudomonas sp. NFX98
TGTGGGAGATTCTATGGTTGAGGGGAAGCCCTCAACCTGCTTTCGGTTGGTATTCACCTTGCCCTTTTAGCAGTGCAAATACGATCCGGGCAAGCTTGCGAGCCAGTATCACCAGGGCCTGCGTGGTACTGAACCCTTTAGCTCTTTGCTCTTGGTAAAACCCTTTCCAGGCAGCTGTGCGGCTGGCCGACATGGCGGCGTTGTGCAGCAGCCGACGCGCTTCCGGATCGCCTCGTTTTGTCAGGCTGCGACGGCCGTCCTTTTGTCCTGACTGCGACACCCGCAAATCCATCCCCAAAAACGCGATGAAGGCATCTGCGTTTCTGAAATCACCTCGCTGAAAGGCCGCGATCAAGCGCGCGCCAGTCAGAAAACCAATACCTTCAACTGCCATGCAACGCTTCAACTGGGCCAGCAAACCGGCCTCTTTCAGGCGGTCGTTGATCATTTTCTCGACCAGCCCTTCAAGTCTCTGCATGGAGGCCACTTGCTCGGCAAAAGCGGCTTTGAGCAGCGGTTCATTTGTCCAGCTCTGTACCAGGCCAACCCGCGCCTGAACCAGCGCTGCGCGCCGGCGGAAAAGGCTCAAGAGGCAACGGTACAGCGGTGATGGCGGAATCCATGGATGGAGCTCTTCATACTCGTTCTTCAGATAGCGAGCGAGCAACTTGGCATCCAGTGCGTCCGTTTTGGCGCGAACCTTCACACCTTTGCGGTAATGGCTCAGTTCATAGCCGCCGACCATGTAAATGGTGCAACCGGCCTCATGGGCCAGGTCGGCGAACTCCAGGTGATAGATATTGGTCGACTCAATCGCGACATCGACCGGTGCCGGCAAGGCTTTCAGCCATTTCTTGATGGCTGGCTTGTTATTGGGAAGTGTCTCAAGCAGATCCAGTTCGGCCTGATAGATCACCAACTCACTCTTGGCGACATCCACGCCCACGATTGGCTTGATAGCAGAAACCGGCATTGCCATTGAACATCCCCCGAGATATGGTTTTGAGCACTTGAAGGGCTCACCCAGAGGCGCAGGCTTGTTCCTATCGTCGGTCTAGCCAGATGCATTCTTTATCGGCGCTTGGGTGAAAGGAGGAGGGGCGAAATCTCCCACGGATCTGTACTGCG
>NZ_JBLNNF010000048.1:0-799 GCF_047784845.1 Pseudomonas sp. NFX98
TCGATGACGGCCAGGACCATCCGCTGGAGTTCGAATACGACGTTCATGACCGACTGATCACCGAGCACCAAGGCTGGGGCACCTTGCGTTATGGCTACGACGTCAGCGGCCAGCTCAAGCATTTGCGCCTGCCGGACAACAGCCGTCTTGAATACCACCGCGCCGAAGGTGGAGCGCTGACGGCCATCGACCTCAATGGCTCACGGCTCACCGGCCATCATTTCGAGTTCGGTCGTGAAAAAAGCCGCCAACAAGGCCTGCTGCACAGCGACTATGCCTACGACGAGCAGGGCCGTTTGCAGGCCCATGCCGTCAGGCAAAACCAGCGTCCGCTGTACCGCCGCGATTATGCCTACAGCGCCAACGGCAACCTCATACAGATCAGCGACACGCGCCACGGCCCACGCCGTTACCAGTACGATCCGCTCGACCGCCTGACCGGCGTACGCCACGACCGTGAGCAACCCCCGGAAAACTTCACTCACGACCCGGCCGGCAACCTGCTGATCCACGACCGCCCCGGCCCCTGGCAGCTCAAGGGCAACCGCCTGCGACGCCACGCCGACCGGCACTACGACTACGACGCCTACGGCAACCTGATCCGCGAACGTCGTGGCGAGAACATCACCGCCTACACCTACGACAGCCAGCACCGCCTGATCGGCCTCACTTTGCCCGACGGCCGCACGGCGAGTTACCGCTACGACGCCTTCGGCCGCCGCATCGATAAAACCGTCGACGGCCAGACCACGCAGTTTTTCTGGCAAGGCGACCAGCTCGTCGCCGAAAGCAGCCCCAA
>NZ_JBLNNF010000049.1:0-756 GCF_047784845.1 Pseudomonas sp. NFX98
GCCTGGAAATCGACGGCGAGACGGTGGTCTGGGTCGATGCGGAGAACCGGCGCACGCCGTTTCCGCTGCCGAGCCTGACGCGTCCGGCGATCCACAACAGCCTGTCGCGGGCGGCGATCTACCTCGGAGAGGAACCGGAAGAGTTGATTGTCGCGCTGGCTGGCGAGTCGGTGCGCTTTTTCCATTTTCTGGGTGGGCGCTTGAGCGCGATCAGCGATGCCTACGGCAATCGTCTGACGGTGCAGCGCGATTTTTCCGGGTGCATCCAGCGCCTGGACAACGGCGCCGGGCGCTGTTTGTGGTTGCGCTATGAACGTAGCCATTTGGTCGCCGTCGACTACCAGCGCTTTTACCTCGGCGACGATCAGCCGCCGGCCTGGCGCACCGAGCAGACCTTGGTCAGCTACCGCTACGACGCGCGCTGGCGGTTGATCGAAGCGATGAATGCCGCCGGTGAAAGCGAACGCTACGACTACGACGAACAGCAGGTCATCCTGCAACGGCAACTGGCCGGTGGCGCGAGTTTCTATTGGGAGTGGGAAAAGTCCGGCAAGGCTGCCCGATGTGTCCGCCACTGGGCCTCGTTTGCGCAGATGGACACCCGTTACCGCTGGGATGACCACGACGGTGTGGTCCTGAAACACGCCGATGGTAGCGAGGAAACCTACGTCCACGACTCGCAGGCACGGCTGGTGCAGCGGGTCGCCGCCGACGGGGGTCAGCAGCACAAGGCCTACGACGCGCAGGGTCGTTTGC
>NZ_JBLNNF010000005.1:0-338483 GCF_047784845.1 Pseudomonas sp. NFX98
GCAAACGACCCTGCGCGTCGTAGGCCTTGTGCTGCTGACCCCCGTCGGCGGCGACCCGCTGCACCAGCCGTGCCTGCGAGTCGTGGACGTAGGTTTCCTCGCTACCATCGGCGTGTTTCAGGACCACGCCGCCGTGGTCATCCCAGCGGTAACGGGTGTCCATCTGCGCAAACGAGGCCCAGTGGCGGACACATCGGGCAGCCTTGCCGGACTTTTCCCACTCCCAGTAGAAACTCGCGCCACCGGCCAGTTGCCGTTGCAGGATCACCTGCTGTTCGTCGTAGTCGTAGCGTTCGCTTTCACCGGCGGCATTCATCGCTTCGATCAACCGCCAGCGGGCGTCGTAGCGGTAGCTGACCAGCGTCTGTTCGGTGCGCCAGGCCGGCGGCTGATCGTCGCCGAGGTGAAAGCGCTGGTAGTCGACGGCGACCAAATGGCCACGTTCATAACGCAACCACAGGCAACGCCCGGCACCGTTGTCCAGGCGCTGGATGCACCCGGAAAAATCGCGCTGCACCGTCAGACGATTGCCATAGGCATCGCTGATCGCGCTCAAGCGCCCACCCAGAAAATGGAAAAAGCGCACCGACTCGCCAGCCAAGGCGACAATCAATTCCTCCGGTTCCTCACCGAGGTAGATCGCCGCCCGCGACAGGCTGTTGTGGATCGCCGGACGCGTCAGGCTCGGCAGCGGAAACGGCGTGCGCCGGTTCTCCGCATCGACCCAGACCACCGTCTCGCCGTCGATTTCCAGGCGTTGGGCCAGCGAATGGCTCCAGCCAAACCCGAGGCCGCCGTCGAGTTCCACGGCGCTGGTGCGATACAAACGGGTGAACTCGAACGGCAGCAGCCCATCAAGCACGCCGTCAGTCAGGGTCAGCAGTTCTTCGCCGCTGACCAGCGACACCGGGCAGCCGTGGGTGGCGGTGCGATCCGCGGAATCGGCGCTGTCACCGTTGGGGTTTTTCGCCTGAACCGAAGCGTCGTCAAAGGGCTCGTCTTTTTTCAGCGAGGTGTTGTTGCGAGCCTTCCAGCGCAACTGCATCCGGCCTTTTTTCAGCCCGGCCGCGACACCCCGTGCCGCCACTTTTTTGTAGCGGTCGACGTAATCGCTGAAGGTTTTGAGGATCGAGAACAATGACTCAACCAGCCGCGTGACCGCACGGATCAACTGCGTACCGCGACGAGCCAAGCGGATCGCCAGATAGGCAACTCCCGCCCCCGCCGTGGCGAAGGTCAGGACGACGGCGATCAGAATGTCGATCAGCAACTCCACCACCCGCATCGATACGGCCTTGGCGGTTTCGCCGGCAATCACGCTGGGCGGCAGCATCTCCAGCCAAAGACTGGCCGTGCGCAACAGCAGACACAGCGCCGCTTCGTCACGGGCCAGCAGCTGGAGTCTGGCCATGGCTTCGGGCGTTTTTTCCGCCAGCGTCTTCAACTGCGCGACGCCACTGCCCAGCCGATCAGCAAACTTGCCGGGATCCTGCAGCATGTCCGACAGCAGATTGATGCCGTCCCACACGCCCTCAATGGCTGCCCAACTGCCGGCCAGCAAACCGTTACCCACGGCGGCCGAAGTCGACTGCGACCACCGAGGCTTGAACTCATCCCACTCGCTGCGCAGCCAGGTTTCGAGTGACTGGCCAAGGCCGTCATAAGTGGAAAACAGCTCATCAAGCTGCTGCGGCGTCACCTCGTTCTGTACACGCACGCGATAGAACTTGCCCGGCGCGCCTTCGAACTGCCCCTTGCCGTTTTCATCGAGCGTGACCGGCGTCGACTCGCCACCCTCCACCGCGATCACATCGACCTGAATGTTGCCCAGCGGAACGTCATACACCGACTCGAACTTGCTCTCGATCAGCAGGATTCCGCCTTGCGGACACTGCGCAACGGTCGAAATAAAATCGTCGTCGGTGCTGCTGACCACGGTGCGGGTGTTGCCCAGCTTAATCACCCGCTCCATGTCCATCAGCGAAGGCATGTCGGCGGCGCGGCTGACCTTGTCGGCGGCCTGGCTGAACCAGCGTTTGAGCTGCTGGCGGTAGAGCGTCAGGGTGTCCGGGAAACTGTCGAGTTCGTGCTCGATGCGGGTGATGTGATCCATCAATTCAGCTCCGCAAACAAGAACTCCAGCAACGCCGACTTGGGTGCGTCAGACAGGCCGGGGGTTTGCAGAAATGCCGCGATTTTGTGGCGTAATACAGCCTCGGAAAACGCTTCGAACAAATCCGGGCGGTCCTCGCTCAGCCACTTCAGCAGATTGTTGATTCGGGTTGTTGCGGACTCCGTAGCGAGCACTCGCAGCAGCGCTTCGGGGACTTCCCACCATGGAAAATCCCTGGAGGCTTTCAGCGAGCCACCGCCAATTTCCAGCGGCTGACCATTGACCAGACAGCGCTCAATTACCGGCATCAATTTCGCCGTGTCGACTTCGGCGGACTGCAGAATCGGCAACAGAAATCGCCCGTCCCAGAAACGAAAAAAAGTCGGGCTACCATTGGGTAACAACACTTGCGTCAGGCTGCACAAATGCTCGACCAGCACCGCCGGGCTTGCAGCAGAAACCGCCAGCCAACCCCAATCGCACGACTCGGTGCTGGAGACCCACGCCACAAACTCACTGCCCGGATCGACGATCGCGACATAGGGCATGACCGATTCCCACTCGGCATAAACGGTATCCGCCCAGATCGCACGCGGTGCCTTACCCGGGCCGGAGCGTTGCCAGGCCTTGAAGGGTTCAGCGGAGCTGGTATTGCTGAAAACGGCGAACAACTGCTCGCCAGTCTGGAGCGGTTGGCGTTCCAGCCAAACGCGCGGTGACAACAATTCAGGCGGCACAGACACCCTCCTTGCAACGTGCGCATTCCTCACAGAACGGCGCGGCGCTTTTCAGGCTCAAAACCTGTGCTGCGCTGAGTGCTTCAAGTTTTCTTTGAACAGTCGAGACACCCGATGCCGGTATCGGCGCGCCACCAACCTCAATGGGCACGCTGCTGAAAATTCCCGCCGGACCAATGTTGATCCAGTGCCCGCCCGATTGGATCGTGGCGTTGTCACCGCCGTCGATAACGACCATTTGGCCGGCACTGACATGCACTTTCCCGCTCGCATCGAGCGATTGGTTGCTGACGCGGACATGGCGGTCGCCGTGGACGTGCAGGCGATCTATTGAGACACGCCCTTCGGCGCTGCCGACGAGTACGCTGCGCTGGTAGCCGACCTGAACATGCAAGTCCCCCAATACGTCCTGATTCCAGTTTCGCTGGGCGCGCAAGTAGATTTCCTCGGCACCTTTGCGATCCTCGATGCGCAATTCGTTGTAGCCGCCACCACCGGGACTACTCTGGGTTCGGAAAATACTGCGGGTTTTGTCCGCGGGGAGATTAAGCGGCGGTGGTGTCGAGGCGTTTGGCACGCAGCCGATGATTATTGGTTTGTCGGCATCGCCATCACCAAACCCCACCAGCACTTCCATACCGACACGGGGGATCAACACACTGCCGTAACGATCGTGAGCCCAACCGCCGGCCACCCGTAGCCAGCAACTGGAATGTTCGTTCAACTGACCGTCGCGATCCCATAAGAACCGAACTTTGACCCGACCATACTCGTCGCAGTGGATTTCACTGTCCTTGGGGCCGGTCACCACGGCAGATTGATAACCGGCGGCGCGAGGTTTGCCAATCAGCGGCGGGCGGAAGAAAACAGCCCAAGGCGTCGCCAGAAACGAATTGCGGTAACCCTGGAATTCATCCGGGCCACTTCCCGCCGACTCCTCAAGCACTTGCGGTTGTCGGCCCTGATGTTCAATTTCAGTCAGCAGCCAAAGGTTGTTCCACTCCCGTTGAGGATGCTCGTCGAGCTGTAGAAAATGCCCACTGGTCAATGTCGATTGATCACCCTCACCTTTCGCCTGACGGTAATCCGCGCGGTGGCTCTCCAATGCTCGTCCGACCAGATGCCTGCCAACCTCACGATCATTGAATTGACCGGGAAAGCCATAATCCTCCAGCACCGGCAGCTGTTCGCTGTCGAGACGGCTTTGCAGCTCAAGGCGGGGTTTATGAAAGTCGTAATCGCGGCGCGTCACTACGGTGGGTCGGGTTTCCAGGCGCACGTTGAACCGGTTGATGACGGGTTCATCCCCCGCCATACCGCTGCCCGGGCGATATGAGGTCGGTTGTGGCAAGCGTGGGAAAAACGTTTGGTCATCGCCGAAGACCAACAGGTGCCCGTCGGGACTGTGCTGGAAGTGGTAATGAATGCCGAGTTCGGCACACAACCGCTGGATGAATGCCAGATCGCTTTCAGCGTATTGCACGCAGTACTCGCGCTCAGGGTAGTCGCCGCCCAGCTGAAACTCGAAGGCATCGCCGAGGATGCCGTGGTCCTTGAAAATCTGCGTGATGATGGCCGGCACACTTCGGTGCTGGAAAACCCGCTGGTTGATGCGCTGGCCCAGGTAGGTCAGGCGCGGCACCAGGCTGATCTGGTAGCGCGTCAGGCGCTTGCCGGAATCGCCCTGGCCAATGCGAAAAATCTGACCGTGAACACCGGAGCCTTGCGCATCGAAACTCAGAAACGCCTGACGATGCAGCAAGCTTTCGAGCTCGATATCCGGTCGCTCGCTGACCAGTTCCACTTCAAAGCGATAAGGTTGGCTGATGGCTTCCTTGCCCGTGAACTCAAGCACTTTGAGTTCACTCTGGACACCGTCGACGGTCAACGTGAAACGCGGTTGATTGGCAGAAGCGAACATCCGATGTGTCTCTGCAGAATGAAAGCGAGCGATTCTGCATGAGCACCAAAGAGCCCTGATCAAGAGGCACTAAATTCAGATTTGCCCTACTGCCTCTGAAGCATCGGCTGTCAGAAAACGGTTTATTCGACTACAGACAACCTCGAAAACACCACCGTTTCCTGTAGGAGCCGAGCTTGCTCGCGATTGCGTCAACACATTCAACAACTGTGTTGGCATCCAGACCGCTATCGCGAGCAAGCTCGGCTCCTACAGGGTATCCGGAAAATGTCGCACAAAAAAAACGGCCCGCCTCCAACAGGAAGCGGGCCGTTTTCATTCAAGCCATTGGCTCAGAGCTTTCGCTCGTGCCGATTACTTGTTCAGGCGGAAATCCTTCTCGGCTGCGTCGAAACGCTGCAGCATGCCGGCAGTCGGCGCGCCCATTTTGCTGACGAAGTAGATCGCCAGGCTGGCGAAGATGAAACCAGGGATGATTTCGTACAGGCCCAGCAGCTCGAAGTGTTTCCAGACGATCACGGTGATCGCGCCGACCAGGATACCGGCCAGTGCGCCGTTGCGGGTCATGTCTTTCCAGATCACGGAGATCAGCACAACCGGACCGAACGCAGCACCGAAACCAGCCCAGGCGTAGCTCACCAGACCCAGAACGCGGTTGTTCGGATTGGCAGCCAAGGCGATGGCAATCAGCGCCACCAACAGCACCATGGCACGACCGACCCATACCAGCTCAACCTGGGAAGCGGATTTGCGCAGGAAAGTCTTGTAGAAGTCTTCGGTCAGGGCGCTCGAGCACACCAGCAACTGGCAGCTCAGGGTGCTCATGACAGCAGCCAGAATGGCCGACAGCAGCACACCGGCAACCCATGGGTTGAACAGGATCTTGGCCAGCTCGATGAACACGCGCTCCGGGTTTTCGGTGACTGCACCGGCCACATCAGGATGTGCCGAGAAGTAAGCGATACCGAAGAAGCCCACAGCCACGGTGCCGCCCAGGCACAGGATCATCCAGGTCATGGAGATGCGACGAGCCTTGGCAATCGACTTCACCGAATCAGCCGCCATGAAACGCGCCAGGATGTGCGGCTGACCGAAGTAGCCCAGACCCCAACCCATCAGCGAAATGATGCCGATGAAAGTGGTGCCTTTAAGCATGTCGAAGTTGCTGGCGTCCTTGGCTTCGATGGCCAGGAACGTAGTGTCGACACCGCCGGTGGCCAACAGCACGATGATTGGCGTCAGGATCAGCGCGAAGATCATCAGGGTGGCTTGTACGGTATCGGTCCAGCTTACTGCCAGGAAACCACCGATAAAGGTGTAGGCAATCGTTGCCGCAGCACCGGCCCACAGCGCTGTCTCGTAGGACATGCCGAAGGTGCTTTCGAACAGGCGGGCACCGGCCACGATGCCGGAAGCACAGTAGATGGTGAAGAACACCAGGATCACGACTGCAGAGATGATCCGCAGCAGACCGCTTTTATCTTCAAAACGGCTGGCGAAATAATCCGGCAGGGTCAGGGCATCACCGTTGTGCTCGGTCTGCACACGCAGACGACCGGCGACAAACAGCCAGTTCAGATAAGCACCGACCACCAGGCCGATGGCGATCCAGCTTTCAGACAAACCGGACATGTAGATGGCACCCGGCAGGCCCATCAACAACCAGCCGCTCATGTCGGAAGCACCGGCGGACAGTGCAGTCACGACGCTGCCCAGGCTACGGCCGCCCAGAATGTAGTCGGAAAGGTTGTTGGTGGAGCGATAGGCCATCAAGCCGATCAGCACCATTGCTGCGATGTAGATCACGAACGTGATCAGTGTTGGATTGCTTACGCTCATTATGTGACGCCCTGGCTTTGTTTTTATGTAGCGGCGGCTGGTGAACCGCTCGCAAACGGTGACGTTTGACAGACGATTCGGGATCCCGCGCATTTATGACTGATGTTTCCCCAGGAAAGCCATCAGCCGGCACACCAGACTCCTGGTCCGGTTGCACCTTGGGCGCGAATGCTATTCAACAAAGCAAATAAGGTGCAACCCATTTCTCGGGAATAAGTTGCACCTAGTCGGAAAAATACTTTAAAGCCTGTTTTTTGCTCCTTTTCGGAGCAAGAACCTGCACCTACCAAACTAAAAAGCACCAAGTAGTTGCAGTACCTTCGTACCAGAATTTATTTCCTGACGAACTGCGCAATATTCCGACAAAAAAAGGGTTGCACCCGGTTGCACCTCAACAGTCGCACGGCTAATCTTGCGGCCAGCTGATGCCACGCGGTCGTGGCAAACATGAGGATAAAAACATGGCTACCACCACCCTTGGCGTCAAACTTGACGACCCGACCCGCGAACGCCTCAAGGCCGCCGCGACCTCGATTGATCGCACGCCGCACTGGCTGATCAAGCAGGCAATTTTCAATTACCTGGAAAAACTCGAGGGTGGTGCAACCCTGACCGAGCTGAACGGTTTGACCAAGGATTCCGACGATGCCGTCGACGCGCCTCTGGATCACGCCCACCAGTGCTTCCTCGAATTCGCCGAAAGCATCCTGCCGCAATCGGTACTGCGCGCTTCGATCACCGCCGCTTACCGTCGGCCGGAGCCTGAAGTGGTGCCGATGCTGATGGAGCAGGCGCGTCTGCCGGCAGCGATGGCTGAAGCCACCAACAAACTCGCAGCGTCCATCGCGGAAAAACTGCGTAACCAGAAGAGCGCTGGCGGCCGTGCCGGCATTGTTCAAGGCCTGCTGCAGGAATTCTCCCTGTCGTCCCAGGAAGGCGTGGCGCTGATGTGCCTGGCCGAAGCGCTGCTGCGTATCCCGGACAAAGGCACCCGCGACGCGCTGATCCGCGACAAGATCAGCACCGGCAACTGGCACCCGCACCTGGGCAACAGCCCTTCGCTGTTCGTCAACGCCGCCACTTGGGGCCTGTTGCTGACCGGCAAACTGGTATCCACGCATAACGAAGCGGGTTTGACTTCGTCCCTGAGCCGCATCATCGGCAAAAGCGGCGAGCCGATGATCCGCAAGGGCGTCGACATGGCCATGCGCCTGATGGGCGAGCAGTTCGTCACCGGCGAAACCATCGCCGAAGCCCTGGCCAATGCGAGCAAGTTCGAAGCCAAGGGCTTCCGCTACTCCTACGACATGCTCGGCGAAGCTGCACTCACCGAGCACGACGCGCAGAAGTACCTGGCCTCGTACGAACAAGCCATCCACTCGATCGGCAAAGCGTCTCACGGTCGTGGGATTTATGAAGGCCCGGGCATTTCCATCAAGCTGTCTGCACTGCACCCGCGTTACAGCCGTGCGCAGTACGAGCGTGTGATGGATGAGCTGTACCCGCGCCTGCTGTCGCTGACCCTGCTCGCCAAGCAATACGACATCGGCCTGAACATCGACGCCGAAGAAGCTGACCGCCTGGAGCTGTCGCTGGATCTGCTCGAGCGCCTGTGTTTCGAGCCGCAACTGACTGGCTGGAACGGCATCGGTTTCGTCATCCAGGCTTACCAGAAGCGTTGCCCGTACGTGATCGACTACGTGATCGACCTGGCTCGCCGCAGCCGTCACCGCCTGATGATCCGTCTGGTAAAAGGCGCGTACTGGGACAGCGAAATCAAGCGCGCCCAGGTCGAAGGCCTGGAAGGCTACCCGGTCTACACCCGCAAGGTGTACACCGACGTTTCCTACATCGCCTGCGCCCGCAAACTGCTGTCGGTGCCGGAAGTCATCTACCCGCAGTTCGCCACGCACAACGCGCACACTCTGTCGGCCATTTATCACATCGCCGGTCAGAACTATTACCCGGGCCAGTACGAGTTCCAGTGCCTGCACGGCATGGGTGAACCGCTGTACGAACAAGTTGTAGGCAAAGTTTCCGAAGGCAAGCTGAACCGTCCGTGCCGCGTGTACGCTCCGGTCGGCACCCACGAAACCCTGCTGGCGTACCTTGTACGTCGTCTGCTGGAAAACGGCGCGAACACCTCGTTCGTCAACCGTATCGCCGACCAGTCGATTTCTATCCAGGAATTGGTGGCCGATCCGGTAGCCAGCATCGAGCAGATGGCAACCGTGGAAGGTGGTTTCGGCCTGCCGCACCCGCGTATTCCGCTGCCGCGTGACCTGTATGGTTCCGAGCGCGCCAACTCCAGCGGCATCGACATGGCCAACGAACATCGTCTGGCGTCGTTGTCCTGCGCCTTGCTGGCCACTGCGCACAATCACTGGAAAGCCGCGCCGATGCTCGGTTGCGCTTCCAGCAACGAAGCTCCGGCTCCTGTGCTGAACCCGTCCGATCTGCGTGACGTGGTTGGTCACGTGCAGGAAGCCACCGTTGAAGACGTCGACAACGCGATCCAGTGCGCCCTCAACGCCGCACCGATCTGGCAGGCCACCCCGCCGGCCGAGCGCGCTGCAATCCTTGAACGTGCCGCCGATTTGATGGAAGCCGAGATCCAGCCGCTGATGGGCCTGTTGGCTCGCGAAGCCGGCAAGACTTTCGCCAACGCCATCGCCGAAGTGCGTGAAGCCGTGGACTTCCTGCGTTATTACGCCGTGCAGGCGCGCAATGATTTCACCAACGACGCTCACCGTCCGTTGGGTCCAGTGGTGTGCATCAGCCCGTGGAACTTCCCGCTGGCAATCTTCAGTGGTCAAGTGGCTGCTGCATTGGCCGCCGGTAACCCGGTATTGGCCAAGCCTGCGGAACAAACTCCACTGGTTGCCGCCCAAGCCGTGCGCCTGCTGCTCGAGGCCGGCATTCCGGAAGGCGTGTTGCAACTGCTGCCGGGCCGTGGCGAAACCGTCGGTGCTGGCCTGGTGGGCGATGATCGCGTCAAAGGCGTGATGTTCACCGGTTCCACCGAAGTCGCTCGCCTGCTGCAACGCAACATCGCCGGTCGCCTGGACAACCAGGGTCGCCCGATCCCGCTGATCGCCGAAACCGGTGGCCAGAACGCAATGATCGTCGACTCGTCGGCACTGACCGAACAAGTCGTAATCGACGTGGTTTCCTCGGCATTTGACAGCGCTGGCCAGCGTTGCTCGGCACTGCGCGTGCTGTGCTTGCAGGAAGATTCCGCAGACCGCGTCATCGAGATGCTCAAAGGCGCGATGGCTGAAAGCCGTCTCGGCAACCCTGAGCGTCTGTCCGTAGACATCGGCCCGGTGATTGACGCCGAAGCCAAGGCCGGTATCGAGAAGCACATCCAGGCCATGCGCGACAAAGGTCGCAGCGTGTACCAGGTGGCCATCGCCGATGCCGAAGAAGTCAAACGCGGCACCTTCGTGATGCCGACGCTGATCGAACTGGAAAGCTTCGACGAACTGCAACGGGAGATCTTCGGTCCGGTGCTGCACGTGGTTCGCTACAAGCGCAAAGACATCGATCAACTGATCGCTCAGATCAACGCTTCCGGCTACGGCCTGACGCTGGGCGTGCACACCCGCATCGACGAAACCATCGCCAAGGTGATCGACAACGTCAACGCCGGTAACGTCTATGTCAACCGCAACATTGTCGGTGCCGTGGTCGGCGTACAGCCATTCGGTGGCGAAGGCCTGTCGGGTACCGGCCCGAAAGCCGGTGGTCCGTTGTACCTGTACCGCCTGCTGTCGACCCGTCCTGCCGATGCGATCGAACAATCCTTCGCTCGTGGTGATGCTGCTGCAGCACCGGATGTCCGTCTGCGCGATTCCATGAGCAAGCCGCTGACCGCCCTGAAGGCCTGGGCCGACAGCAACAAGTTCGCCGACCTGAGCACTCTGTGCGTACAGTTTGCCGCGCAATCGCAAAGCGGTATCACCCGCCTGCTGGCTGGCCCGACCGGCGAGCGCAACAGCTATGCGATCCTGCCACGTGAACACGTGCTGTGCCTGGCGGAAGTCGAAGGCGATCTACTGACGCAACTGGCTGCGGTACTGGCCGTCGGCGGTTCGGCGGTGTGGCCGGAAGCTGAGCTGACCAAGGCACTGTTCGCACGCCTGCCGAAGGATATTCAGACACGCATCAAGCTGGTTTCCGACTGGAACAAGGACGAAGTGGTGTTTGATGCGGTTCTGCATCACGGCCATTCCGACCAGTTGCGCGCGGTGTGCCAACAAGTTGCCAAGCGTGCCGGCGCCATCGTTGGCGTGCAGGGTCTGTCGCAAGGCGAGTCCAACATCGCGTTGGAGCGTTTGGTGATTGAGCGGGCGTTGAGCGTTAACACCGCTGCGGCGGGTGGTAATGCGAGCTTGATGACCATCGGCTAAATAGCTGTAAAGCCAGGCTCCCGCAATGGGTGCCTGGTTTATTAGAAGCAAGATCAAAAGATCGCAGCCTTCGGCAGCTCCTACACTTGGAATGTGTTTCCTGTAGGAGCTGCCGAAGGCTGCGATCTTTTGCTTCTCCATCACCAAGATCAATCATCCTGTTCAACCTCTATTCGCCAGCCTAGACTCGGTCCACTCCAATAAAAGGTAGGCCGCCATGTCCGAGACGTTGCTCAGTTCCCGCAATCTGGCTTTCGAGCTGTACGAAGTCCTCGATGCCGAGGGCCTGACCCAGCGTGAGCGTTTCGCCGAGCACAACCGCGAGACCTTCGATGCGGCCATCAGCACCGCCCGCAGCATCGCCGAGAAGTTCTTCGCCCCCCACAACCGCAAGGGCGACGAGAACGAACCGCGCTACGAGAATGGTCAGGCGATACTGATTCCGGAAGTGAAACCGGCGGTGGATGCCTTCCTCGAAGCCGGTTTCCTTAACGCCGCGCGCAGTTTCGACGCTGGCGGCATGCAACTTCCTACATTGCTGTCCCAAGCCTGCTTCTCGCACTTCCAGTCGGCCAACGCCGCTTCGACGTCATATCCGTTCCTGACCATGGGCGCGGCGAACCTGATCGAGAGCTTCGGCACCGACGAGCAGAAGCGCCGCTTCCTGCAACCGATGATCGACGGTCGTTTCTTCGGCACCATGGCCCTGACCGAACCGCACGCCGGCTCGTCGCTGTCGGATATTCGTACTCGCGCGGAACCTGCGTCCGACGGTACCTATCGCCTCAAGGGCAACAAGATTTTCATTTCCGGTGGCGATCATCCGCTATCGGAAAACATCGTGCATATGGTGCTGGCCAAGCTGCCGGACGCGCCGGCCGGTGTGAAGGGCATTTCGCTGTTTATCGTGCCGAAGTTCCTGGTCAACGATGACGGCAGCCTCGGCAAGCGCAACGACGTGCTGCTAGCCGGTCTGTTCCACAAGATGGGCTGGCGCGGCACGACCTCGACCGCATTGAACTTCGGCGATAACGGTGAGTGCGTCGGTTATCTGGTGGGCAAGCCGCACCAGGGCTTGAGCTACATGTTCCAGATGATGAACGAGGCACGGATCGGCGTCGGCATGGGTGCGGTGATGCTGGGTTACGCCGGCTACCTGTATTCGCTGGAGTACGCCCGCGAGCGTCCGCAAGGACGAGTGCCGGACAGCAAAGACCCGAACACCGCGCCGGTGGCAATCATCAATCACGCCGACGTCAAACGCATGTTGCTGACACAGAAAGCCTACGTCGAAGGCTCGTTCGACCTCGGTCTGTACGCCGCGCGCCTGTTCGATGACACCACGACGCTGGAGACCGATGCCGAACGCAAGCAAGCCCACGAACTGCTGGACCTGCTGACGCCAATCGTCAAATCCTGGCCATCGGAGTTTTGCCTGAAGGCCAACGAACTGGCGATCCAGATTCTTGGCGGCCACGGTTACACCCGTGAATACCCGGTGGAGCAATACTACCGCGACAACCGCCTGAACCCGATCCACGAAGGCACTCACGGCATTCAGTCGCTTGATCTGCTGGGGCGCAAACTGGCGCAAAACGGCGGGTCCGGGCTCAAGCAACTGATCCGCCTGATCGCCAACACGGGTGAGCGTGCCCAGGCATTTGATTCATTGACGCCATTGCGCGAACCGCTGGAAAAACTGGTGACACGCCTGCAAACCGTGACCATCGGCCTGCTGACCGATCTGGCGCAGGGCAAGGTTAACAGCAGCCTGGCGAACTCGGCGCTGTACCTGAAGGTGTTCGGTCACACGGTGATCGGCTGGCGCTGGCTGGAACAGGCGATTCGTGCCGAAGAAGGCTTGGCCAAGGGCAATGCGGCGGATGCGAGTTTTTATAAAGGCAAGTTGCAGGCGGCGCGGTATTTCCTGACGTGGGAAGTGCCCGGTTGCCACCATGAGCTGGCGATTCTTGAGGCTCGGGATGATCTTTGCCTTGGTATGCAGGATGAGTGGTTCTGACCTGGCATAGACCGGTTTATCGGCCACAAAAAAGATCGCAGCCTGCGGCAGCTCCTACAGGGAAACGCATTCCAAATGTAGGAGCTGCCGAAGGCTGCGATCTTTTGATCTTTTAGCTCAACCGAAACCCACCCATCTGCCGCGCCAGATCATCCGCCAACCGCTGCAACGTCTGGCAGTCTTCGCGGCAGGCTCTCACCTCTCCGGCGGTGGCGCGGGCCAGATCGGAAATCCCCTGCACATTGCGGTTGATTTCTTCCGTCACCGCCGACTGCTCTTCCGTGGCCGTGGCCACTTGATGGTTCATGTCGCTGATGCGTTCGACCTGGCCGGTAATCGCCGTAAGCGAAGCCCCGGTACGCTGGCTCGATTCGACACCTGTGCCGGTTGCCGCTTGACCGTTATACATCGACGATACCGCGTTCTCCGCACCCTGCTTGAGACTACCGATCATCTGCTGGATCTCATCGGTAGACGATTGCGTACGTCGCGCCAAAGTGCGCACTTCATCGGCAACCACCGCAAACCCACGCCCCATATCCCCCGCCCGCGCCGCTTCGATGGCCGCATTGAGCGCCAGCAAATTGGTCTGCTCGGAAATCCCGCGAATCACCGCCAGCACCTGATCGATGGACGCCACCTGATGCGCAAGTTCGCCCACCGCAGTGGCGGCAACGCCGATTTCTTCGGACATGCTTTCGATGTGCCGGATCGAACCACCGACCACTTCCCGCGCCTGCATCGCTTCATCCCGAGCCGTTTGCGAAGCGACCGCCGCATTGCCGGCGTTCTGCGCAATCTCCTGCACGGTCAGGCCCATTTCGTGGACGGCGGTGGCGACCATGTCGGTCATTTCCTGCTGCCGGCCTGAGCGCTCGGCGGTGTTATCCACAACCTTGGCCACTTGGCCGACCGCCGTGCGCAGACGTTCACTCGTGGTAAGCACTTCGCCAATCATCTCGCGCTGACTATCAAGGAAGCGATTGAACCCGCGTGCCAGATCGCCCAGCTCATCGGCGCGACTGGAATCTAACCGGTGGGTCAAATCTCCACCACCGCTACCGATGGCCACCAGCGCTTCTGTTACCTGACGAATCGGTCGCACCAGCCCACGAGCCAGCAACACCACCAGCAACAGGCACACCAGCGCCACCGCCAACCCGATGCCGCTACTCATCCACATGGCGCGGCGGGCTTCGGCGTAGATCTGCGACTGTGGCACTTCGGCCACCAGGGTCCAGCCTAGATCACGCAATGGCAGGCTCAGGGCGAGGAAATCTTCTCCGTCGCGCTGGAAGCCGCTGCTGGTGGCAGTTTTTTGACCCATCACCGCTTGTGCGGCATCTGCGCCGATTTGCTCGGTCAACGTGCGCTTGCCACTGAACTGCGCTTCAGGATGGACCTGAATCAAACCATCCGAACGCACGAGATAGACCTTGCCGTGCTCTCCGAAACTGAAGTTGTGGATCAGCTCCGACAGCTCTTTCATGCTCAGGCCAAGCCCGGCAACGCCCACGACTTTGCCGGCGTGCTCGACCTTGAGATCAATAAAAAGCGCCAATTCTCCGGTCGCCGTGTCGTTGTCGATATTGAGGGTGCGCGGCTGGTTGCTGTCCAGAAACGCGTAAAACCAGGCATCTTTGGGGTTGGAGCGACTGAGGGTCCGGTCCAGGCCCTTCTCGGTGAAGTAATGGTTGGACGCGGTGCCGACAATCAGCGCGGTAAAGGCCTTGTGTTCGGCGCGGATGCCTTCGAGGTAGGTGGTGAACGTGCCGACTTGGGCACTGTTTTCACCCTCGGCCAGCCAGTCGCGCACCATGCTGTTGCTGGCGATGTCCTTGGCGGCAGTGAGCGGTTGAACGAGGATGCGCTCGATGTCGTTGCGCATCGCTTCGATGCTAGACGGTAGCGCTTGTTCGACCAGATAGCTCTGGGCGAGGCGGTTGACCACGAGGGTATAAATGCCAACCACGATCAGAATACTGACGAGCAGGGCGGTGCCCATACTCAGGATCAACTGCCATTGAATACTGCGTCGCCAGAACTGCATGGAGCACCCCCAAAGAATAAGAGGCTGAAACACTGCAACAGCCGTGCCGATTGTATACAACGTAACCGACAATCTATTCTTTGGTTGTGCGCAAAGCCGATCAGGCCTGATTGATCGTCTTGGAGATCACTTCAACCGTGGCGCTGACTTGCTCTTGGTAACGGTCGAGTTCGAGCTTGTGCTGCTTCTGCATTTCGATCTGCTGGGAGCAGAGATTCATCGCGGCCAGTACCAGCAGTCGGTCACCGATCAGCGTCGGGTACTTTCTTTTGGTGTCGGCCAGGGCAGCCTTCAACATCATGGCCGCGTCCAGCAGGGTCTGCTCTTCCCCGGCCGGCGCCTTGATCGAATAGTCCTCCCCCAGGATCGAGACGACTTTCACACCCGGGCCGTAACTCATGCGCTGACTGGGCCAGCGCTGACGCGCTCAACCAGGGCCTGGATGCGTGCGGCGGTGGCGCCTTGCTTCTCTTCCTGCTCCATCAGGCTCAATTGCAGGCTTTCGTTTTCATCCTTGGCCTGGGCCAGTTCGGCGCTCAGGGTCTGGTTGGTGCCGAGCAGGGTCTGGTTCTGTTGTACCAGGTCGCTGACCAGCTGTTCCAATTGGCTAAGGGATGCTTCCAACATTTTGATTTTCCAGGCATTTTCAAAGGGCGCGTACGATAAAGAAAAGTCACCGTGGATGCCAGGGTTATACGGGCGCAAGGCCTTGATTTTCCTGACGAGTGACCGTTCTTGCGAACTGTAGAGACTGTGATCGGCCGATCTGGTTCCTGCACTTCGTCGCCATGGCGTTTGTGCGGCAAAACCACGCAGGCGCTCAAGACTTTAGTCGCATGACCGATAAGTCATTCATACGTCAGCCTCGCCACCGCTCTGGTGCGCCCTTTTCGGTAAACACCATGTCCCTTCGTAATATGAATATCGCGCCGCGAGCGTTCCTCGGTTTTGCCCTGATTGGCGGTTTGATGATGCTTCTGGGCGTGTTTGCCCTGAACCAGATGAGCAAGATCCGCGACGCCGCCGAGAACATCACCGTCAGCAGCGTACCGAGCATCAAGAGCCTCGATGAGTTCACCCAACTGACCCTGCGCCTGCGCGTGCTGTCCTACCGTTTGCTGGTCAACCGTGAGCCGGACGTTCAACAAAAAACCATGGAATTGCTGGAGATGCGCAACCAGCAGATTCGCGCCGCCCAGACCACCTATGAAAAACTGATCAGCAGCCCGCAGGAACGCGCCGCCTACGATCAATACGTGCAGTTGCTGGCGCAATACCGCCAGATCGAAGACCGGATGAAAACCTTGTCGCGCAACAACCAGGTCGACGAACTGCGCAGCCTGCTCAACGCCGACCTGCTGAGCAACTCCGAGGCGGTCAATGCGGTGCTGAACAAACTGCTGGAAATCAACACCCAGCAGACTCTCGACACCAACCAGCAAGCCGCCGATCAATACGACTCGGCCTTCAATCTGGTGATCACCCTGCTTGTCATCGCCACCGGCCTGACCATTCTGTTCGCCTGGCTGCTGACCAACAGCATCACCAAACCGATCGCCAATGCCTTGAATGCCGCCGAGCAGATCGCCGAAGGCAACCTGACACGCCCGATCACCGTCGACGGTGAAGACGAGGCCGGTCGTTTGCTGCTGGCGATGTCGAAGATGCAGGACAAGCTGCGTGACACCTTGCAACGGATTTCCGGTTCGGCCACGCAGTTGGCTTCCGCCGCTGAGGAGCTCAACAGCGTCACCGACGAAAGCGCCCGTGGCCTCACCCAGCAGAACAACGAAATTGAACAGGCCGCCACGGCGGTCAACGAAATGACCAGCGCCGTGGAAGAAGTCGCGCGCAACGCGGTCAGCACCTCTGAAGCCTCGAAAAACGCCACCACATCCGCCGGTGATGGTCGTGATCTGGTGCAGGAAACCGTGAGCGCCATCGAACGCATGAGCGCTGATGTGCAGAGCACCGCGACTTTGATCGGCGACCTGGCGAATGAGTCCCGTGACATCGGCAAGGTACTGGACGTGATTCGCGGTCTGGCCGACCAGACCAACCTGCTAGCCCTGAACGCGGCCATCGAAGCGGCACGTGCCGGTGAGGCCGGTCGTGGTTTTGCCGTGGTTGCCGACGAAGTTCGAGCCCTGGCCCATCGCACCCAGCAATCGACCAGCGAAATCGAACGCATGATCGGCAGCATCCAGAGCGGCACCGAACACGCCGTGGATTCGATGCGCAACAGCACCGAGCGCGCCGAGTCGACCCTGAACATCGCTCGTGGTGCGGGAATGTCGCTGGACACCATCAACAGCGCCATCGTCGAAATCAACGAGCGCAACCTGGTGATCGCCAGCGCCGCCGAAGAGCAGGCGCAAGTGGCCCGCGAAGTGGATCGCAACCTGGTGAACATTCGTGATCTGTCGGTGCAATCCGCCACCGGCGCCAACCAGACCAGCGCGGCGAGCAATGAGTTGTCGCGCTTGGCGGTGGACCTGAACACCATGGTTGGGCGGTTTAGCCTGTAACCACAAAGCCAAAAGATCGCAGCCTGCGGCAGCTCCTACAGGGAAACGCGAATTCCTGTGTAGGAGCTGCCGCAGGTTGCGATCTTTTGATCTGCAAAAGCTTTTTGACAGCATCACATTTCAACAGGTTAGAATCGCTGGCACGCAGACTGCATGGTCAGTTTGTGCCCGCCTTTCAGCTTTCTGGAGTACTGCCTTTGAATGCGACGACCATCAACAGCCTGTTCTTGATCGGCGCGTTGCTGGTAGGTGCAAGCATTCTGGTGAGCTCACTTTCGTCCCGCCTCGGCATCCCGATTCTGGTGATCATCCTGGCCGTGGGCATGGCGGCCGGCGTCGATGGCGGCGGCATTATTTTCGATAACTACCCAACGGCTTATCTGGTCGGCAACCTCGCGTTGGCGGTGATCCTGCTCGACGGCGGTTTGCGCACGCGGGTGTCGAGTTTCCGCGTGGCGTTATGGCCGGCGCTGTCGCTGGCCACGGTCGGTGTGCTGATCACCACCGGGCTGACCGGCATGGCCGCTGCGTGGCTGTTCAACCTGAACCTGATTCAGGGCCTGCTGATCGGCGCCATCGTCGGCTCAACTGACGCCGCAGCGGTGTTCTCACTGCTCGGCGGCAAAGGCCTGAACGAGCGGGTGACCGCCAGCCTGGAAATCGAATCCGGCAGCAACGACCCGATGGCGGTGTTCCTCACCGTGACCCTGATCGACATGCTCGCCAGCGGCCAGACCGGCCTGCACTGGAGCCTGCTGACGCACCTGCTGCGCGAGTTCGGCATCGGTGGCGTCATCGGTCTGGGCGGTGGCTGGCTGATGCTGCAACTGGTCAACCGGATCAACCTGGCCACCGGCCTGTATCCGATCCTGGTCATCGCCGGTGGTCTGGTAGTGTTTGCCCTGACCAACGCCTTGCACGGCAGCGGCTTCCTCGCGGTGTACCTGTGCGGCCTGATGATCGGCAATCGTCCGGTGCGCAGCCGCCACGGCATTCTGCACATGCTCGATGGCATGGCCTGGCTGGCGCAGATCGGCATGTTTTTGGTGCTGGGGCTGCTGGTCACGCCCCATGACCTGCTGCCGATTGCCCTGCCGGCACTGGCGCTGGCCTTGTGGATGATTCTGTTTGCCCGGCCGCTATCGGTGGTGGTTGGCCTGCTGCCGTTCAAGGCGTTCCATGGCCGGGAGAAGGCGTTCATTTCCTGGGTTGGCCTGCGAGGCGCGGTCCCGATCATTCTGGCGGTGTTCCCTTTGATGGCCGGCCTGCCCAATGCCCAGCTGTACTTCAACCTCGCCTTCTTTATCGTGCTGGTTTCGCTGTTGGTGCAAGGCACAAGCCTGCCGTGGGTCGCCAAGCTGCTGAAGGTGACGGTGCCGCCGGAGCCTGCGCCGATCTCCCGATCCGCTCTCGAAGTGCATGTCACCAGCGAGTGGGAACTGTTCGTTTATCGCCTCGGTGCCGAAAAATGGTGCATCGGATCGCCCCTTCGCGAACTGAAAATGCCCGAAGGCACCCGCATTGCTGCCCTGTTTCGTGGCCAGCAACTGCTCCATCCGTCGGGTAGTACGGTGCTGGAAGTCGATGATTTGTTGTGTGTTATCGGCCACGAACACAATCTTCCGGCCCTCGGAAAGCTATTCAGCCAGGCGCCGCAACGGGGCCTCGATTTGCGCTTCTTCGGCGACTTCGTACTCGAAGGAGACGCCCAGCTGGCCGCAGTTGCTGCCCTGTACGGGTTGAAGGTCGAAGGCATCGATCCGGAGATGTCCCTGGGCAAGTTCATTGCCCAGAAAGTGGGGGGTGCTCCGGTAGTCGGCGACCAGGTGGAATGGAACAACACCATCTGGACCGTCGCGGTCATGGAAGGGAACAAGATCGGCAAAGTGGGCGTCAGATTCCCCGAAGGAAGTCGCCCGGGTCCGGGCTTGTTCCTCTAAACTCCATTCTTCGCCTCGTATTTGATCGGTCTTTATGTCAAGCCTGCGCACCTTTTTCATCATGGCCCTTTTGGGCCTGAGCCTCTCTGTCGGCACCTTGCAAGCCGCCGAACCGCCCACCCGCGAATCCGTACAGACGAGTCTGGACAAGATCGCCGACCGCAAACTGCCGGAGGCGGATCAAAAGGCTTTGCAGTCCGTTCTGCAAGGCACGCTGACGCAGCTCAACAACAAGCGTGACTACGAGCAGAAACTCAGCGACCTCAAGCAACAACTGGCCACGGCCCCCAAGCAAACCATCGAGAACCAGCGTGAGCTGACGCGTCTCAAGGCCAGCGCCGTGGTGCCGGTGGCGCAACGCTTTACCAAGGAGTCGATTCAGCAGCTCGAGCAAATGCTCACCGAGCGCTCGACCCAGCAAAGCGATCTGCAAAAGGCCCTGGCCGATGCCAACAGCCTGATCATCACCGCCCAGACCCGCCCGGAACGCGCCCAGGCCGAAATATCCGCCAGCCAGACGCGCATCCAGCAGATCAACAACATCCTCAAGACCGGCAAAGACGCCGGCAAGACCTTGAGTGCCGAGCAGCGCGATCAGCTCAACGCCGAACTGGCGGCACTCAATGCCCTGATCCCGCTGCGTCGCCAGGAACTGGCCGGCAATACCCAGCTGCAAGACCTGGGCAACAGCCAGCATGACCTGTTGTCGGAACGATCCGACCGCCTGGACCAGGAAATCCAGGACCTGCAAAGTCTGATCAATCAGAAGCGCCTGGCTCAGTCCCAGGAGACGGTGACGCAGCAATCCATCGAAGCGCAAAAGGCCGGTGGCAGCAGCCTGTTGGCCACCGAAAGCTCGGCCAACCTGAAGCTCTCGGACTACCTGCTCAAAAGCACTGACCGCCTCAACGAAGTCACCCAGCAGAACCTGCAGACCAAGCAACAGCTGGACAGCGTGACGCAAAGCGATGCGGCGCTGGACGAACAGATCAACGTACTCAAGGGCAGCCTGCTGCTCTCAAAGATTCTCTATAAACAGAAACTGGCGCTGCCGCGACTCAAGGTCGATCGCGATTTGGCCGACCAGATCGCCGACATTCGCCTGTATCAGTTCGAAGTCAGCCAGCAACGGGAGTTGCTCAGCAACCCGGCTACTTACGTCGACAATTTGCTATCGACCCAGCCACCTGAGCAGGTCACCCCGCAACTGCGCAAGAGCCTGCTGGAACTGGCGACCACTCGCGCCGACCTGCTGGAGCGCCTGAACCGCGAACTGAGCGCGGTACTCAACGAATCCATCACCCTTCAACTGAACCAGAAACAACTGCTCAGCACCGCGCAAAGCCTGCGTGCGACGCTGGACGAACAGATGTTCTGGATCCCCAGCAACAAACCGCTGGACCTGGAATGGATACGCGCGGTGCCGGATCGCCTGGAACGTCAGGTCACGACACTACCTTGGGCTTCCAGCCTCAGCGAACTGACTGACGGCCTGACTCAGCGGCCGCTGCTGTTCCTGCCGCTGGCGTTGCTGATCGGTGCGCTGTTGTGGCGCCGCAAGAGTCTGTATGCCCGGTTGAACAAGGTTCACCAGGACATCGGCCACTTCAAGCGCGACAGTCAGTGGCACACGCCGCAGGCAATTCTGATCAACATCCTGCTGGCCATGCCGGTGGCGCTGGGCCTGGCCTTGTGCGGTCTGGCCCTGCAAATCGACGCCCGCGGGCAGAACGCGAACATGGGCGCGGCCCTGCTGCAAATGGCCCAGGCCTGGCTGGTGTTCTACACCGCGTACCGGATTCTGGCGCCGGGTGGCGTGGCCGAACTGCATTTCCGTTGGGAAAAGCCTCAGGTCGAATTCCTCCGAGGCTGGATTCGTCGCCTCGGCATTGTGGTCATGGCGCTAGTCGCGGTGGTAGCGGTCGCCGAACTGCAACCGGCGACACTGGCCGACGACGTGCTCGGCATGCCGGTGGTACTGACCTGCTACGCGATGATGACCTGGCTGCTCGGTCGCCTGCTCATCAGCAGCCCGACCCACGACAGCACGCCGCTGTTCCGCAAGTTCATGGCCATCATGTTCACCGCCCTGCCTGTCGCGTTGTTCGTGGCCGTGTGCTTCGGCTACTACTACACCGCGCTGAAACTCAGCGACCGCTTGATCAATACCTTGTACCTGCTGATGTTCTGGCTGGTGATCGAAGCCACCTTCGTCCGCGGCCTGAGCGTGGCGGCACGGCGGCTGGCCTACCAGCGCGCCCTGGCCAAACGTCAGGCGGCGAAAGAGGCCGGTGATGGCGAAGCGGTGATCGAAGAACCGACCATGGACATCGAAAAGGTCAACGAACAGTCCCTGCGCCTGATTCGCCTGGCACTGCTCGGTGGTTTCATGGCGTTGCTGTACTGGGTCTGGGCCGACCTGATCACCGTGTTCTCGTACCTGGACAACGTGACCCTCTACGAATACACCAGCGGCACCGGCGCCAACATGAGCATGGTGCCGATCAGCATCGGCGACATGCTCGGCGCGCTGATCATCATCGGCATCACCTTCGCCCTGGCGCGCAACCTGCCCGGTCTGCTGGAAGTGTTCGTGCTATCGAAGCTGAACCTGGCCCAAGGCAGCGCCTACGCCACCACCACATTGCTGTCCTACGTGATTGCCGGTGTCGGTTTCGTCTCGACCCTGTCGACCCTCGGTGTGAGCTGGGACAAGCTGCAATGGCTGGTTGCGGCGCTGTCGGTCGGCCTCGGCTTCGGCATGCAGGAGATCTTCGCCAACTTCATCTCCGGCATCATGATTCTGTTCGAACGCCCGGTGCGGATCGGTGACACGATCACCATCGGCAACCTCTCGGGCACCGTGAGCAAGATCCGCATCCGCGCCACAACCATCACCGATTTCGACCGCAAGGACATCATCGTCCCGAACAAGACGTTCATTACCGGGCAACTGATCAACTGGTCGCTGACCGACACCATCACCCGGGTGACCCTCAAGCTCGGCGTGGACTACGGTTCGGACCTGGATCTGGTGAAAGAGCTTTTGCTGAAGGCTGCGCGCGATAACCCGCGTGTACTGAAAGATCCGGAACCCCACGTGTATTTCCTGAACTTCGGTGAAAGCACTCTCGATCACGAGTTGCGCATGCACGTACGCGACCTCGGCGACCGCAACCCGGTACTCGATGAGGTCAACCGCTTCATTAATCGCGAGTTCAAGAAGCAGCACATCAACATCTCGTTCCGGCAAATGGAGGTTTACCTGAAGAACCTGCACGGTCAGGAATACAAGATGGTGCCGATCGAACCGGAAACGAAAACCATCGTGCCGCTGACGGATGGCAAACAACCGCCGCAAATGCCCCCCGCCGCCAAGCTCGACTAACCGGCCTTTCCCCAGCAGAATGCTCGGACATTCTGCTGGAGCCGGCCCTTGAAAGCCCTCGACGAACTGACCTTCGATAATCGTTTCGACCGCCTGGGCGATACGTTTTCCGCCCATGTGCTGCCGGAGCCGATCGACAATCCGCGCCTCGTAGTCGCCAGTCCCGCCGCCATGGCGCTGCTGGACCTCGACCCGGCCGTGGCCGAAACCCCGGAGTTCGCCGAGCTGTTCAGCGGCCACAAGCTCTGGGCCGACGCGGTTCCGCGGGCGATGGTCTATTCCGGGCATCAATTCGGCTCGTACAACCCGCAGCTGGGCGATGGTCGCGGCCTGTTGCTGGGCGAGGTGTATAACGAGGCCGGCGAACATTGGGACCTGCACCTCAAGGGTGCGGGCCAGACGCCGTTTTCACGCATGGGCGATGGCCGCGCGGTACTGCGCTCCTCGATCCGCGAATTCCTCGCCTCCGAAGCCTTGCACGCCCTGAACATCCCGACCACGCGGGCGTTGTGTGTGATCGGCTCAGACACCCCGGTATGGCGCGAGAAACAGGAACGCGCCGCCATGGTCCTGCGCCTGGCGCCGAGCCATGTGCGCTTCGGGCATTTCGAATATTTCTACTACACCAAACGCCCCGAGAAGCAGAAAGAACTCGGCGATCACGTGCTGGCCAACCATTTTCCCGAATGCCTGGAGCAACCGGAACCGTATCTGGCGATGTTCCGCGAAATCGTCGAGCGCAACGCCGAGCTGATCGCCAAATGGCAGGCCTACGGTTTCTGCCACGGCGTGATGAACACCGACAACATGTCGATCCTCGGCATCACCTTCGACTTTGGCCCGTTCGCCTTCCTCGATGACTTTGATGCCAACTTCATCTGTAACCACTCCGATGATCAGGGCCGCTACTCCTTCAGTAATCAGGTGCCAATCGGCCAGTGGAATCTCAGCGCGTTGGCCCAATCCCTGACGCCGTTCATCAGTGTTGAAGCTTTACGCGAAACCCTCGGCCTGTACCTGCCGCTGTTCCAGGCCCATTACCTGGACCTGATGCGCCGCCGCCTGGGCCTGACCACCGCCGAAGACGACGACCAGAAACTGCTGGAACAGCTGCTGCAACTGATGCAGAACAGCGGCGTCGATTACAGCCTGTTCTTCCGTCGCCTGGGCGAAGAATCACCCCAAGCCGCTATCGCTCGCTTGCGCGATGACTTCGTCGACATCAAGGGCTTCGATGCCTGGGGCGAGCTTTACATCGACCGGGTTGCCCGCGAAGGCGAGCTGAATCAGGAACAGCGTCGCGAGCGGATGCACGCGGTCAATCCGCTGTACATCCTGCGCAACTACCTGGCACAGAAAGCCATTGATGCAGCTGAGAGTGGCGACTACTCAGAAGTGCGTCGCCTGCATGCCGTGCTGAGCAACCCGTTCGAGGAACAATCGGGAATGGAAAGCTATGCCGAGCGGCCACCGGAGTGGGGCAAGCATCTGGAGATTAGTTGTTCTTCCTGAATCCGGTCAGATGAAGGTTTCCACCGACACACCAAAGCGTTCGGCCAACCAGCGGATCTGCCGCAGGTTGAGCTGACGCTTGCCGCTCAGAATCTCGGATACCACCGATTGGGTGCCGACACCGGGCAAGTCGCTTTGGGTCAGACCGTGGTCGCGCATCAAGTAGCCAAGAATGTCGGCCCCACTGGGCTTCGGCATAGGGTGATGTTTGTGATCCCACTCCTCAATCCAGTCACCGATGATATCCACCAGACTCATGAGCGGATGGGACTCATCATCGCCGGTCATCTCAAGCAACTCGTCCAGCGCCTGCGCCAGCAAGTCATAATCGTCTTCGTTTTTCGGTTTTCGAAGTAACGGCGAAACGAACTCCCAATGCTCCGCAGCTCTCTTGATCAGGACACTCATGCTCTTTCCTCCTTCCATTTTCCGCGGTCATATTCGCGGTGATCCAGCACATGCTTGATATAAAGCTTTTGCGATCGATACCTGACAAAAGCGATCAGCCGCAGCTTGTTGCCACCAACATCAAAAACATGAAACTCACCCACCTTGTCGACGGCAGGAAACAAGGCCCTCATCGCCGCAAAATCCGGCGGCTTACTTCCTTTGACCAATTGATACCAATGATCCAGTGCAGTAGCTGCCCTTGGCCATTTGGTAGCGGCTTCACGTATTCGCTTTTCGGTGATGACATGCATGCAACATCCTTATCGCATTCTGCTATGGGGAGTTAATCACAGATCAAAAATATCGCAAGTTGCGATATCCACTACAAGACCAGTGGCCTGATCGAGTACGACTCAGCCTAGTTTTATCGCCGCACCCTGCACGATTGAAAATGTGAGCAGACGTCTCCAAATAGGAGTTATCGGATTCTTCACAGGACCATCTAAATGTCTGACCCACTCCTAATCCCCTGCCCCCACTGCAACGGCCTCAACCGCATCCCCGCCGAGCGCCTGAACGACCATCCAAAATGCGGACGCTGCAAAGCCGAAGTCCTGCTGAACAAGCCTTTCGAATTGAAACAGGGCGACTATGCCAGCCAGATCAAGGGCGATTTGCCGTTGCTGGTGGACGTGTGGGCGGACTGGTGCGGGCCGTGCAAGTCGTTTGCGCCGGTATTTGAGCAGGCGGCGGCGCAACTGGCGGGCAAATGCCGATTGGCCAAGCTGGACAGTGAGGCGAACCAGCAGCTGTCGGCACAGTTGGGAATTCGCTCGATTCCGAGCCTGATTCTGTTCAAAAACGGCCGGGAAGTCGCACGCCAGAGCGGGGCCTTCCCGTTACCGCAGTTGATGAGTTGGTTGCGCAGTCAGGGCATCTGAGTCGCCCTGACAGGTTTCAGGCATTTTCCAGCAGGTTATGCAGCTCGACGAATTGCTGCGTCAGCTTGTGCCGTGGGTCGAGGTGGATCAGCGGCGTGTTGGCCTGGTGAGATTCACGCATGCGCACCGAACTGGCGAGGTACACCGGCAACACCGGCAGGCCCTCGGCGATCAGTTCGTCGAGGATTTGCTGGGGCAGGCTGGCACGGGCCTGGAACTGGTTGACGACGATGCCTTCCACTTCCAGCCCTTCGTTGTGGTCTTCCTTCAGCTCTTCGATTTCTGCCAGCAGGCCGTACAGCGCCTGGCGCGAAAAACTGTCGCAATCGAAGGGAATCAGTACACGATCGGCGGCAATCAACGCTGAAACCGCATAAAAATTCAGTGCAGGCGGCGTATCGAGGTAAATCCGGTCGTAGTCTTCGCTCAGTTCTTCAAGCAATTTACGCAGCTTGTTGATCTTGTGCTTTGCCTCAAGCTTTGGCTGCAAGTCCGCCAACTCGGCGGTAGCTGTCACGACGTGGAGGTTGTCGAACGGGGTTTCGTAGATGTCGACCTGGTTCTTCTTGGAGAACGGCCCGGAAGACAGTGTCTGCTTGAAGAAATCGGCAATGCCCATCGGGATGTCACTACCGGTGAGCCCCGTCAGGTATTGAGTGGAGTTGGCCTGGGCATCGAGATCCACCAACAAGGTGCGAAAGCCCTCGCTGGCGCTGACCGCCGCCAGATTGCAGGCAATACTGGATTTGCCCACGCCACCTTTCTGATTGAACACCACGCGCCGCATGTCAAAACCTCCGTGTATCAAAGAATGACCGAGTGTAGTGGTCCATAGCGCTGCTTAGCTACCTCGCAGGCAGGGGACTACACGGTCAGTCGTCATCTCTGGCCAAAAAACCGGCAAACATCCCGCTCTATCGCAGCCAGAACCGACAGACGGGGGGATGAAAACGTGAATAATTGGCAAACGTTCAGTTTTTGCGAAACAACCGGCACATCTCATTGAGCAAAATGTAACCAGCATTTGCTACACGTTCCCGGCACCGGGATAATGCGCACCACTCGGCGCCCAGCGCCACGCAGGTGTGCCGTGCATTTTGCGCCACTCACCGCGTCAACGAAGCCCGCAGGGGCGGGATGAATGTCTGTGATCAATTTCAACATCGCCCAGTGGCGCGCGTGGGCCCCGGGGCTCGAAAGCGTGGACGATTGGCAGGCCTGGAGTCGACAACCGGTCGTGCTGCCGGTCAGCGATGCTGCTCCTGACGTGTCGTTCCTGCCCGCGATGCAACGCCGGCGCCTGAGCCGACTGGCGCGGATGGCGTTCTGTGTCGGCTGGCCCTTGGCCGAAGGCCGCCAGGACCTGCCGCTGGTCTTTGTTTCCCGTCACGGTGAAACGCCGCGCACCTTTGACATTCTCAGCGATCTGGCCGCCGAACAGCCGCTGTCGCCGACGCAGTTCAGTCTGTCAGTGCACAACGCGATCATTGGCCTGTGGTCGATCATGCGCGGCGAAACCAGCGAAATGACCGCCCTCGCCGCCGCTGGCGATGGCCTTGAACACGGCATGCTGGAAGCGGCGGCCCTGCTGAACGAAGGCGCGCCAGCGGTACTGCTGGTGGTGACCGAAGAACAACCGCCCGAGGCTTACTCGACGTGGATCGATGACGTGCCGTTCCCGTACGCCGTCGGCCTGCTGATCACGTCCGGCAATGACTGGCAGCTGTCCCTGAACAGCCCCACGGATGCGTTGTCCAAACCCCGTTGGCCCCACGCACTGAATCTGTTGAGTGCGCTGTTGGGCCAACAAACCACCTGCCAACATGCCTGGAAAAATCGTGTATGGACCTGGCAACGCAACCCATGACCGAAAAGAACCGCGACGCCTATTACTGGCGCCTGCTGGCCACCGCCGCAAGCTTCGCCCTGTTCGGGCTCGGCGGGTTGTGCCTGCGCGTGGTGGTTTTCCCTCTGCTCGCCTGCCTGCCGGGCGATGCCCGGACCCACCGGCTGCGCGCGCGGCAGACGGTCAGCCGCTGCTTCTGGTTTTTCGTGCAGTTCATGAGCCGCGCCGGCGTGCTCACTTATGACATTCAGGGTGCAGAGAAACTCGGGCGCCCGGGGCAGATGATCATCGCCAATCACCCGTCGCTGATCGACGTGGTGTTCCTGATCGGGCTGGTGCGCCACGCCAACTGCGTGGTCAAGCAAAGTCTCTGGGAAAACCCCTTCACCCGCGGCCCGCTGCGGCGCACCGAATACATCAGCAACGACGGCAGCATGGACATGCTCGATGCCGCCGCCGACGCACTGAAAGAGGGTCAAACCCTGATCATCTTTCCCGAAGGCACCCGCACCCAGCCGGGCCAGGCGCCGGCCTTTCATCGGGGGGGAGCGGCAATTGCCGTGCGGGGTGCGAAAATCCTCACCCCCGTGGTGATCAAGGTCAGTCCGACCACATTGACCAAGGCCGAGCCCTGGTATCGGATCCCAAAACGTCGCGTGCACTTCAGTTTCCGCGTCGGGGCTGATATAGACCCACAAGCCTTCGCCGCGCTGGGCCCCGCCCCTCAGGCCTCGCGCAAGCTCAACGATTATTTGCATTCTTACTTTATCAAGGAGCTCGCCGAAGATGAGCGATCTGCACCGTGAAATCAAAGACCTGATCATCGAAGCGTTGGGCCTCGAAGACATCAGCGCCGAAGACATCGGCAACGACCAGACGCTGTTTGGCGAAGGCCTGGGCCTGGACTCGGTGGACGCACTGGAGCTCGGCCTGGCCATCCAGAAAAAGTACGGCATCAAAATCGATGCCGACGCCAAGGACACCCGCAACCACTTCAGCAACGTGGCGAGCCTTGCGGCGTTCGTCACTGCAAAACAGGCAGCTTGAGACCGGACCATGCAAACTCATGACGACATTTTCAACACACTGCGCGATGCCTTGGTCGAGCTGTTCGAACTGGACCCCGAGCGCGTGAGCCTCGAATCCAACCTGTATCAGGATCTGGAAATCGACAGCATCGACGCGGTCGACCTGATCGATCACATCAAACGCCAGACCGGCAAGAAAATCGCCGCCGAGGAATTCAAATCGGTGCGTACCGTCAGCGACGTGGTCGAGGCGGTCTACCGTCTGGTTCAACCGGCCGCATGAGCCGACTGATCGGCCTCGGCCTGCTGCTGGCGGGCCTGCTGTACCCCTTTGCGGTGTATTTCGGCATGGAGCACTTCGCGCCGTGGCAGTTTGGCCTGCTGCTGGGCAGCCTGTGGCTGGCGCGGGCGCTGACGGGCCGGCGGCGACCAGGCAGTCTGTGGATGGCCACTGTGGCGATCGTTTTCTGCCTGCTGCTGGCGCTGTTCGACAGCCCGGTGTTGCTGCGTTGGTATCCGGTATTGATCAGCGGTTTCATGCTGGCATTGTTCGGGTTGAGCCTGAAATATGGCCCACCCATGGTCGAGCGTCTGGCCCGCCTGCGCGAGCCGGATTTGCCGGCCAGGGGCATTCGCTATACACGCCAGGTGACCATCGCCTGGAGCGTGTTTTTTCTCTGCAACGGTTTGTGCGCCGCCGCCCTGACACTGTGGGCGCCGCTGAGCTGGTGGATGTTGTACACCGGCCTGATTTCCTACGGATTGATAGGCCTGATGTTTGCCATTGAATGGCTGATACGACAACGGGTACGAGGCCGCCCATGAATTGGATAAAACTTGAGCATTTGTTGCTCAAGCCCGAGCCGGAACGCGGCGTAACGGCCGAACCGGCGTTGAATCACACGCAGCTCTGCGAGCAGGCCCTGAGCCTGGCGGCCGGCCTGCAAGCTCAGGGTGCGCAGCGTATCGCCGTGCACCTTGAAGACGCCGCCGATCTGGCGATTGCCCTATTGGGCGCCTGGCGTGCCGGGGTCTGCGTGTTGCTACCGGCCGACCTGCAACCACAGACCCGCCAACGCTGGTCGAGCGAAGTGGATGTGTGGCTGACCGATCAGCCTGACGATGCACAGCTGAGCGACTATCGGCATTCACCGCTGAGTGCTGCTGCACTGGATCTGAATCAATGTCGGCTGAGCCTGTGCACGTCCGGCTCCAGCGGCGAACCCAAGCGCATCGAGAAAACCCTGCGACAACTGGCCAATGAAGTCGAAGCCCTGGAACAGTTGTGGGGTGCCGATCTCGGTCCGGCGTGCATCATCGGCAGCGTCGCCACCCAACACATCTACGGCCTGCTGTTTCGGGTGCTGTGGCCGCTGTGCGCCGGGCGTCCGTTTGTGCGTAAGCAACTGGCGTTCCCCGAAGACCTGCAACGCGCCAGCCGCGAACATCCAGCCTTCGCCTGGGTCGCCAGCCCGGCGCTGCTCAAGCGCATGGGCGACAATCTCGATTGGCCAGCCCTGAGCGCGGTGCGCCGGGTATTTTCTTCTGGTGGCGCGTTGCCGGCCGAAGCCGCGCAGAGCCTGCACCAACGTTTGCATCAATGGCCGACCGAAATCTTCGGCAGCTCGGAAACCGGCGGCATTGCCTGGCGCCAGGGCGAAACGCTCTGGCAGCCATTTGCGGACGTTGAACTGAGTCAGGACCGCGACGGCGCGCTGCTCATCGCCTCGCCGTACTTGCCCCCCGGTCATATCGAACCTACCGCCGATGCTGCACGGATCGCCGCTGACGGCCGCTTCGAGCTGCTTGGACGGCTGGACCGGATCGTCAAACTGGAAGAAAAACGCATCTCGCTGCCGATGCTGGAGCAGGCGCTGACAGCCCACGACTGGGTCGCCGAAGCGCGGCTTGGCGTCGTCCAGGAAAATCGCGCGTCGCTGGGAGCGTTGCTGGTCCTGAGCGACGCGGGCCTGCATGCCCTGCGCAATCAGGGTCGGCGCACGCTCACCGACCAATTGCGCCAACACCTGAGCCAGCACTGCGAAGCGCTAGCCCTGCCAAGACGCTGGCGTTTGCTGCGGCAAATGCCGCTGAACGCCCAAGGCAAACTGCCCCAGACCGATGTCGAAGCGCTGCTGCTGGCGCCACGCCCCAAGGCGCCGGAGGTCTTGGAACAGACCGAAACCGAAGGCGAGTGGAGTCTGCAACTGGCTGTGCCGCCGGATCTTGCCTATTTCAGCGGCCACTTCCCCACCGCCCCGGTTTTACCCGGTGTGGTGCAGGTGGAATGGGCGCTGAACCTTGGCCAGCAATTGATGAACCTGCCGGAAAAATTCGCCGGCATGGAAGTGCTGAAGTTCCAGCAACTGGTGCGGCCGGGCGATGAAGTCCAACTGCACCTGCGCTTCGACCCGGTGCGCAGCAAACTGTATTTCGCCTATCGCAACGAAACCGCCACCTGTTCCAGCGGACGGATCTTGCTGGAGGCTGCGCATGCATAGCCCCTGCGCAATCATCCCCGTCTACAACCATGAAACCGCGATTACCACCGTGGTCGATGCGCTGATCGCCAGCAATCTGCCGTGCATTCTGGTGGACGACGCCAGCAGCCCGGCGTGCGCAAGAGTGCTCGATCGACTGGCACAGCGCGAAATGGTCTACCTGATCCGCCTTGCTGCGAATGAGGGCAAGGGCGGCGCGGTGATGACCGGTCTGCGCGAAGCGTCGCGCCTGGGTTTCAGCCATGCCTTGCAGGTGGACGCCGACGGCCAGCACGACCTGCAAGATGTGCAGCGTTTTATCGAGCAGTCGCGCGCCCATCCTTACGCGGTGATCTGCGGCTATCCGCAGTACGACGCCAGCGTGCCCAAGGGGCGCTTGTACGCCCGCTACCTGACCCACGTCATGGTCTGGATCAACACCCTGTCGTTGCAGATTCGCGATTCCATGTGCGGCTTCCGTGTCTACCCGTTACCGCCGGTTCTGGCGTTGATCGACACCGCGAAGATCGGCAAACGCATGGATTTCGACTCGGACATTCTGGTGCGCCTGGCCTGGCGCGGGCAGCCGATGCAGTGGCTGCAAACCAAGGTTCATTACCCGCTGGACGGTGTTTCGCATTTCCGCATGTTCCACGACAACGTGCTGATTTCGAGCATGCACACCCGGCTGTTCTTCGGCATGTTGTTGCGCTCGCCGATGATCCTCTGGCGACGGTGGCGCGCATGAACACAGAAAAGCAACACTGGGCCGATCGCGAAGAACGCGGCAGTTTCTGGCTGATGAAATTCACCGCACTCGCCGCCAAAGTGCTCGGTCGCCGGCTGTTGAGCCCATTGCTGTACGGCATCGTCCTGTACTTTTTCCTGTTCGGCCGCAGCGCCCGCCTCAGCGCCTGGCAATACCAGCAACGGCTCGCCGACTGGAGCGGTCGCAGCGAATTGCGTCCGACCCATTGGCGAGTGTTCGGCCAGTTCATGGCCTTCGCCGATTCCATGCTCGACAAACTCGACGTGTGGAACGGCAAGCTGAGCATCGAGCAGATCGAAATCATCGATCCGGCGCTGCTGCGCAACCAGTTGCGCGGTACACGCGGACAGATGCTGGTGGGCACGCACCTGGGCAATCTCGAAGTCTGCCGCGCGCTGGCCGAGATCGGTGAAAAGGTCACCATGAACGTGCTGGTGCACACCAAGCACGCCGAACAGTTCAACCGTTTGTTGGGCGAGGCTGGTGCAACCAATTTGCGCCTGATCCAGGTCAGCGAACTGGACCCGTTGATCATGCTGCAACTGCACGAACGCCTCGAACGCGGCGAATGGCTGGCGATTGCCGGTGATCGCGTGCCGCTGCATGGCGGGCGTAGCGTGACCGTGGATTTCCTGGGTCACCCGGCAAAATTTCCGCAAGGACCGTGGCTGTTGGCCGGTCTGCTGAAATGCCCGATCAACCTGCTGATGTGCCTGAAGAAACCCGACGGTGATTATCGCCTGACCATCGAGCCGTTCGCGGACTCGATAACGTGGAAGCGCAGCGACCGCGAGCAGGTCATTCATCAGTGGGCCTCCCGCTATGCCGAGCGCCTGAGTCACTATTGCCTCGACGCGCCCCAACAATGGTTCAACTTTTACCCTTTCTGGAAGACCGATGACGACGCCAACGCTTGAGCCGGTAACCTTCGGCGAACTCCCTTTGCGCATCGAAGACGTGCTGGCCCTGGCCAACCGTCAGGCGCCGACGCAGTTGCAGAGCGACCCTGCGTACCGCGAGCGCATTGCCAAAGGCGCACGGTTTCTCGATTCCCTGCTGGACAAGGAAGGCGTGATCTATGGCGTGACCACCGGCTATGGCGATTCTTGCGTGGTGGCAGTGCCGCTGCATCACGTCGAGGCGCTGCCGCAGCACCTGTACACGTTCCACGGCTGCGGGCTGGGCAAACTGCTCGATGCCCAAGCCACCCGCGCAGTGCTGGCGGCGCGCTTGCAGTCGCTGTGCCACGGCGTTTCCGGAGTGCGCGTTGAGCTGCTGGAACGCCTGCAAGCGTTCCTCGAACACGACATTCTGCCGCTGATTCCGGAAGAGGGTTCGGTGGGTGCCAGCGGCGATCTGACGCCGCTGTCCTACGTTGCTGCCACACTGTCCGGCGAACGCGAAGTGATGTTCCGCGGCGAACGCCGACAAGCCGTCGACGTGCATCGTGAACTCGGCTGGCAGCCGCTGGTGCTGCGTCCGAAAGAAGCCCTGGCGCTGATGAACGGCACCGCCGTGATGACCGGCCTCGCCTGCCTGGCCTTTGCCCGCGCCGATTATTTGCTGCAACTGGCCACGCGCATCACCGCGCTGAACGTGGTCGCCCTGCAAGGTAATCCCGAGCATTTCGACGAGCGTCTGTTCGCCACCAAACCGCATCCGGGGCAGATGCAGGTCGCCGCGTGGCTGCGCAAGGATTTGGCGATCGATGCGCCAACCGCGCCGCTGCATCGCCTGCAAGATCGCTACTCTCTGCGTTGTGCGCCCCACGTGCTGGGCGTGTTGGCCGACAGCCTGAACTGGCTGCGTTCGTTCATCGAGATCGAGCTCAACAGCGCCAACGACAACCCGATCATCGACGCCGAAGCCGAACGTGTGCTGCACGGTGGGCATTTCTACGGCGGCCACATCGCGTTCGCCATGGACAGCCTGAAAAACCTCGTGGCCAACGTCGCCGACCTGCTGGACCGGCAGCTCGCGCTGCTGGTGGACGAGCGTTACAACCACGGTTTGCCGAGCAACCTGTCCGGCGCAACGGCCGAGCGCGCCATGCTCAACCATGGCTTCAAGGCCGTGCAGATCGGCACCAGCGCCTGGACCGCCGAAGCGCTGAAAAACACCATGCCGGCCAGCGTTTTCTCGCGCTCTACCGAGTGCCACAACCAGGACAAGGTCAGCATGGGCACCATTGCCGCGCGCGATGCGATCCGTGTTTTGGAGCTGACAGAACAAGTCGCGGCCGCCACATTGCTCGCCGCCAACCAAGGCGTATGGCTGCGCGGTCAGGCCGCAGATGCGCGACCGTTGCCGCCAGCGCTCGCGGCCATGCATGAAGAGTTGGGCAAGGACTTCCCCCCGGTCATCGAAGACCGCGCGCTGGAAGGCGAATTGCGCCTGTGCCTGCAACGAATCGCCAAACAACACTGGAGGCTGCATGCGTAGCAAGGGAGTGCTGCACACCGATACGGAGATCCTCGTGCCGTTCTTTGACGTCGACAGCATGCACGTCGTCTGGCACGGCCATTACGTCAAATACCTGGAAATCGCCCGCTGCGCGTTGCTGGACAAGATCGGCCACAACTACACCGCGATGTCCAAGTCGGGCTACGCCTGGCCGGTGATCGACCTGCAACTGCGCTACGTGCGCGGCGCGGTGTTCGGCCAGAAACTGAACGTGCGCGCCAATCTGGTGGAGTGGGAGAACCGGTTGAAGATCAACTACCTGATCAGCGACCTGGAAACCGGTGAACGCCTGACCCGCGCGGTTTCCGTGCAGGTTGCGGTCGACATGAGCAATCGCGAGATGCAGCTGGCTTCGCCGAAGGTCTTCACCGATGCGGTCGAGAGGATGCTCGCATGAACCGGTTCACGATCCTCTGTAGCAGCTGGCGAAGCCTGCGTTCGACTGCGCAGCAGTCGCCCTGCGTTTCTCCTGATGCACCGCGTGTGCAGGTTTTGCGACGGCTTCGCCGCCGAACGCAGCCTCGCAGGCTCGGCAGCTGCTACCTGTTCTTGGTAATGCTGGGGTTTTCTTCGTGGGCTCAAGCCTTCGACCTGCAACAACTCAGCGATCAACTGGCCAAGCCCGATGTCATCCACGGCAGCTTCATCCAGGAAAAACACCTGCGCGCCCTGCCCCAGCCGCTGACCAGCAAAGGCACTTTCGTCCTGGCGAAAAACCACGGTCTGCTGTGGCTGCTGAAAACACCGCTGCAACAGGATTACCGCATTACCGATAAAGGCATTGCCCGGCGGGATGCCGCCGATTGGCAAATGCTCCCGGGCAAGAGCGCCGGTGCCGAGCAGAACCGCTTGTTCCTCGCCGTGCTGCAAGGCGACAGCAGCGGCCTGCAACGGGATTTCGAATTGTCGCTGAGCGGTGACGCACAGAACTGGAAACTGACCTTGCTGCCGCGCTCAATGCTGCTCAAGCAGGTGTTCAATCAAATCAACATTACCGGTGGTGAACTGGTGCACAGCATCGAACTGCTGGAAACCCAGGGCGACAGCACCTTGTTGCGCATGCAGGACAGCACCAGCGCCCAACCGCTGAGCGACGCGGAGCAACATGACTTTGCCCAGTGAACGCAGGCTACCATGGCTGTTCCTGACCCTGCTGCTGGCAGTGCTGGCGCTCGCCGGGTGGCAATGGCGCGACGGTGCACCGCTGTCGGCCAACCTGATGGAACTGGTCCCCGGCACCGCGCCAGACGCGCTGGAACTGCGCGCCGAACAGCGCATGCAGGAGCCGTTGAACCGCGAAATGCTGGTGCTGGTCGGCCATAAAGATCGTGAACAAGCCATCGCCATGGCGCAAAAGCTGGGCGATCAATGGCAAGCCAGCGGCCTGTTCGAAAAGGTCCAGTGGAACTTGCAAGCTGACTTGCCGGCACTGCGCACGCAACTGCTGCAGGGTCGACTGGCAATGCTTTCGGCGGACGATCGTCAGCAGCTGATCGAACATCCCGACGCCTTTATCCAGCAACGGGTGCAAGCGTTGTTCGATCCCTTTACTGGTTTCAGTCTGGTGCCGAGCCAGGACGACTGGCTGGGCCTGACCGGACGCATCCAGAACAGCCAGCCACAGCACGGCGCGGTGCAACTGGACATCGGCAGCGGCGCGTTGATTGCCGATGCCGACGGCAAGAGCTGGGTGCTGCTGCGCGCACGCACCACCGGCAACGCCTTCGACATGAACCTGCCACTGCAAGTGGCCGACCTGCTTCAACTCAGTCGCGAAGAAGCGGCCAAGGCTGACGTGCAACTGCTGGCTGCCAGTGGCTTGCTGTACGCGGCCAACGGCCAGCGACAAGCGTCCCGCGAAATGACCTGGGTCGGTGGCGGCGCCACGGTCGGCATCCTGTTGTTGCTGTTGCTGGCCTTCCGTCGTTGGCGTGTGTTGCTGGCGTTTGTGCCGGTGCTGGTGGGCATGCTCTTCGGCGCGGTGGCCTGCGTGGCGTTGTTCGGTCATATGCACGTAATGACGCTGGTGTTGGGCTCGAGCCTGATCGGCGTCGCGGTCGATTACCCGCTGCATTACCTGTCCAAGAGCTGGAGCCTGAAACCCTGGCACGCCTGGCCGGCGCTGCGCCTGACCTTGCCGGGCCTGACCCTGAGCCTGATCACCAGCGCCATCGGTTACCTGGCCCTGGCCTGGACACCGTTCCCGGCGCTGACGCAGATTGCCGTGTTTTCCGCTGCCGGTTTGCTCGGTGCTTATTTGTCCGCCGTATGCCTGCTGCCGGCGTTGCTCAAGGGCGCCGATCTACGTCCGGCACAATGGCCGCTGCGGGTTTCCGAGTTTTTGCTGGGGCGCCGCGAAGCACTGCTCAAACACCTGAGCACACCAGTCCTGCTGGCCCTGCTGATTGCTTTCTGCGTTGGCGGACTTTTGCAGCTCGAAACGAAAAACGACATCCGCCAGTGGGTCAGCGCTCCACAGCAATTGACCGACGAAGCGCAGACCATCGCGCGGATTACCGGTTATCAGCCCACCAGCCAGTTCTTCCTGGTACAAGGTGCCAACCAACAGCAATTGCTCGAACGATCGAGCGCTTTGAGCGAGCGTCTTGATCAGTTGCTTAACCTGGAAAAACTCCAGGGTTACCTGTCGCTCAACCAATTGGTCAGTCAGCCAAGCGATCAGCAACAAGTCCGCGAAGCCTTGGGCAAGCTGCCGCAGTTTTGGCAGCCGCTGCTGGATGTCGGCGTGCCGGTCGAGGCCCTGCAAACGGAATTGACCAAGCTTCAGGCACTGCCCGTTGAAGACATCGACGCAGCACTGGCCGGACCGCTGGCGGAACCTTATCGCCTGTTGTGGCTGGGGCCGACTGATGACGGCGTGGCGGCGATGGTCAGCCTGCAAGGCATCAACAACCCGACCTTGCTACAAGTCCAGGCTGAGGATTTGCCGGGCGTAGTGCTGGTGGATCGACTGGGCGAGCTGAACAGCGTCTTCGCCGCCACCCAGATCAGCGCCGCTGAACTGAAACTCGCCTCCTGCGTACTGATCGTGCTGGTGCTAATCCTGCCGTTCGGCTTTGGCGGCGCATTGCGCATCGTGTCCCTGCCGCTACTGGCTGCACTGTGCAGTCTGGCCAGCCTCGGTTGGCTGGGGCAGCCGTTGACCCTGTTCAGCCTGTTCGGCCTGTTGCTGGTGACGGCAATCAGCGTCGACTATGCGATCCTCATGCGCGAACAGGTGGGCGGCGCCGCCGTGAGCCTGCTGGGCACCTTGCTGGCGGCGCTGACCACATGGTTATCGTTCGGCCTGCTGGCCGTATCGAGCACGCCTGCGGTGAGCAACTTCGGCCTGTCGGTGAGCCTGGGCCTGATCTTCAGCTTCCTGCTCGCTCCATGGGCCGGTCGACAAGTGCATGCACTCCCTGTCACAGAGCCGGCAGCATGATGATCGCGCTGTTTTGGGCGATGGCCCTGGTGCTGTTCGCGGTGGCGACCCGCGTTGGCCGGCACATCGGCCTGATCCCGATTGTCAGCCAGTTGTTGCTGGCGACCATCGGTTTGCCCCTGCTAATGTACTTCTGGATCGAGCCGCAATGGCAATTGAGCGGCGCGACACTGGTGTCGCCGGACTGGCTGAAAAACCTCTACAGCCTGAGTTTTGCATTGCTGCTGGGCTACATTCTCAGCGACGTGATCGATCTGCAACTGGATCGCCAGAGCCTGAAAATCGCCCTGCCGAGTTTCTGTATTCCGTTTGCCTGCGGCCTGGTCACGGCGGCCTGGCTGTTACCGCCGCAACCGTGGATCAGCTCGCTGGCGGTCGGCCTGCTGTTCGCAATAACTGCGATTCCCGTTTTGTACCTGTACCTGCGGCACATCGATTACCCGCCCGCCGCCACCCGGCGTTTGGTGCAAGCGGCGATCCTGATCGACCTCGCCTGCTGGACCCTGTTCGCCCTCGCCCAAGGCAGCCTGCACCTGAGCAGTCTGTTGCTGCCCTTGGTTGGCGCGTGCCTGCCGGTGTTGCTGCGGCTGCTCGGCCTGCGCCAGTTGTGGCTGTACAGCCTGGGCTTCTTCGCATTGCTGGTAGTGGCCGAACACTACAAGCTCAATGCACTGGTTTTAGGCATCGGTTATGTGCTGATCATGGCTGCGCTGAAGGCGCCGCTGGTGTTGCCGCTGCCGGCGATCTGGATGAGTCGCTTACAGACGTATATCGCGATTCCGCTGATCCTCACCTTCGGCATTGTGCAGATCAACGTGCACAGCGCGATGGACAGCCTCGGTTGGTTGCAACTGGCGGCGCTGCTGCTATTGCCGATTGCCAGCAAATTGCTGGGCAACTGGATCGGCCTCGGCTGGGCTGGCGCCTCGTTCCAGGGCGCCAGCCGTTGGCGCGAAAGCGTGCTGCTGAACATTCGCGGTTTGAGCGAGATCGTCTTTCTCAATCTGCTGCTGCAACAACAGCTGATCAGCCCGGCGCTGTACTTTGCGCTGATGCTGATGGGCCTGATCGCGACACTGCTGCCGGCACTCGCCGGCATGCACCGGATTCCCCTGAAAGCTGCCGCCCCGGCAAGGAGCCCCCATGCCAACCGTTGAAATGCAACGCCGCACGATCGTGGTCATCGGGGCCGGTCCTTCCGGAGCCATCGCCGCCGCACTGCTCAAGCGCAAAGGGCACGACGTGCTGGTGATCGAGCGTCAGCATTTTCCACGGTTTTCCATCGGTGAAAGCCTGCTGTCGCACTGCCTGGATTTCGTCGAAGAAGCGGGCATGCTTGACGCCGTCAACGCAGCCGGTTTCCAGGTGAAAACCGGGGCTGCGTTTGCCTGGGGCGAGCGCTACAGCACCTTCGATTTCGGCGACACGTTCACTCAGGGCAAGCCGACGACTTTTCAGGTGCAGCGCGCCGACTTCGACAAACTGTTGGCTGATCAGGCCGCGCTGCAAGGCGTGGAAATCCGCTACGGCGAAACCATCGTCAGTGTCGACATCGATCAGGCCAGACCGCTGCTCGGTGTTCAGCGCGAAGACGGTAGCGAGTACCGCATCGAAGCTGACTTCATGCTCGACGCCAGTGGCTACGGCCGCGTGCTGCCGCGCTTGCTCGACCTGGAGGCGCCGTCGAATTTCCCGGTGCGTCAGGCCGTGTTCACCCATGTCGAAGACCATATCGACAACCCGAATTTCGACCGCACCAAAATCCTCGTCACCACCCATCCGACCCAGCGTGATGTGTGGTTCTGGACCATCCCCTTCAGCAACGGCCGCTGCTCGGTCGGCGTGGTCGCGGCAGCGGAGCACTTCGAGGGCCGCACCGAGAACCTGGACGAATGCCTGCGCGGCTTCATCGCCGAAACGCCCAGCCTTGCAGGCGTACTGAAAAATGCCGTTTGGGATACGCCGGCGCGCACCATTGGCGGTTACTCGGCCAACGTCAAATCCCTGCACGGCCCGGGTTTTGCCTTGCTGGGCAATGCAGCGGAGTTTCTCGACCCGGTATTTTCCTCCGGCGTGACCATCGCGATGCGCTCAGCGAGCATGGCGGCGGGCGTTCTACACCGCCAGTTGCAAGGTGAAACGGTCGACTGGCAACGCGAGTTCGCCGAACCGCTCAAGCGTGGCGTCGACACCTTCCGCTGCTACGTCGAAGGCTGGTACGCCGGGACATTCCAGGATGTGATTTTTTACCCGGAAAGTACCGCAGACATCCGCCGCATGATCAGCTCGATCCTCGCCGGTTATGCCTGGGATGAGCGCAACCCGTTCGTCGCCGAACCCAAACGCCGATTGCGGATGCTGTCGGAACTCTGTGCAAGGAATGCCACATGAGCTATTTGAGCAACACTTACGTCGAAGAGACTCGCTTCGGCCTCTGGTTCCTGCGCAGCCGCACCTGGCAGCATCACGTGCTGCGCGTGGCGATCAACGATTTGCGCAGCCTGTTCAGCGAAACGCTGCCCAGTAGCCCGGTGCTGCTGGACGCCGGTTGTGGTCAGGGCAAGTCATTCCGCTATCTGCAACAGACCTTCATGCCCGAGCGTCTGATCGGCGTGGATGCCGACCCGCACAGCCTGAACCAGAGTGGCGAAGAAGCGGTCAATCAGGGTATTGCTGTGGAGTTGATCGGCAGCGATTGCGCGACGCTTGCCGTACCCGACGCCAGCGTCGATCTGCTGTTCTGTCATCAGACCTTCCATCATCTGGTCGAGCAGGAACAGGCACTCGCCGAGTTCTATCGCGTGCTCAAGCCCGGCGGCTATCTGCTGTTCGCCGAATCCACCGAGGCTTACATTGATACCTGGGTGATTCGCTGGCTTTTCCGTCATCCGATGCACGTGCAGAAAAGTGCCGCGCAGTATCTGGAAATGATTCGCCACCAGGGTTTCGAATTCAGCGCGCAAAACGTGTCTTATCCGTACTTGTGGTGGAGCCGCGCCAAGGACTTCGGCCTGCTCGAACGCTTGGGCCTGCGTCAGCCGAAACCCTTAGGTCAACGGGAAGAAACCCTGGTCAATGTGGTGGCGCGCAAACCGTTGGAAGGTGTTGTGTGATGCTAATTGCCGAACGCATAACCTGTGGGAGCGAGCTTGCTCGCGATGGCGGTGGGTCAGTCAATATCTACGCCGACTGTCATGACGCCATCGCGAGCAAGCTCGCTCCCACAGGGTTAGTGGTCGCCATGCGATTTCTGCTACTCGGTGTGACCCTGCTACTGAGCGCCTGCGCCAGTCAGGCGCCGCTACCCGAGCAAACGCCGAGCCTGTCGTTGCCGTTGCAACTGCACATCCAGCGTCTGCAAGCCGAACAGCGTCAGGACTGGGTGTTGGTCATCCAGCGAGAAGAGCCCGGCATTCGCTGGTCGATGATGGACTTGCTGGGTATTCCGCAGGCACGCCAGAAACTGGTGGGTAACCAATGGCGGGCTGATGGCCTGCTGCCGCCGAATCCGGAAGCCCGGGAATTGTTCGCTGCGTTGCTGTTTGCGCTGACCCCTCAAGATGAACTGGCAGGCAACTACCCCACCGCCTGGCAACACGGGATGCAGCGTTCGCTGCCAGAGCGCTGGGACGTTCATTACTCGCAACCATTGAACTTCGAATTGAACCTGCCCAAAGGCCCGAACTATCAAATCACACCCCTGAGCGGTGACACCCCATGACCGCCTACCTGAACGCGCTCGGGGTGATCTGCTCCCTGGGCCGCGACAAGCAGGAAGTCGCGCGCAACCTGTTTGCCGGCGATTGCTCCGGCATGCGCAGCGAAGCCGGTTGGGTGCCGGAACGGTCGTTGCCGGTGGGCTCGGTCGATGGCGAATTGGCGGCGATCCCCGCAGAGCTGACCCGACAACGCAGCCGCAACAACCAACTGTTACTCGAAGCCGCCCTGCAAATTCGGCAGGACATCGACCACGCGATTCATACCTACGGTCGCCATCGCATCGGCATCGTTCTCGGCACCAGCACCTCTGGCATCGACGAAGCGAGCCAAGGCCTGGCCCATTATATCCGCGAGCAGCAGTTCCCGGACGAGTACGACTATCAGCAACAGGAACTCGGCGCACCGGCGGACTTCCTTGCCGACTGGCTGCAATTGAGCGGCCCGGCTTATGTGATTTCCACTGCCTGCACATCCAGCGCCCGTGCGCTGATGAGCGCCCAGCGCCTGCTCGATCTGGGCATGTGCGACGTGGTGTTGTGCGGTGGTGTCGATACGCTGTGCAAGCTGACGCTCAATGGTTTCTCCGCGCTGGAAGCAGTGTCCGGGCAGCGCTGCAATCCGTTCTCGGTGAATCGCAACGGCATCAACATCGGCGAAGCAGCGGTGCTGTTCCTGATGAGCAAGCAGGCGGGCGACAGCCAACCGATTGCCTTGCTCGGCAGCGGCGCCAGCTCCGATGCGCACCACATTTCCGCGCCGGAGCCCACGGGTCGTGGCGCCCAACAGGCGATGCGCAAGGCGTTGAGCCGGGCCAATCTGCAACCTGAGCAGATCGCCTACCTCAACCTGCATGGCACCGCCACCCAGCACAACGACGCCATGGAAAGCCAGGCCGTGGCCGCGCTGTTTCCGGCCGGTGTGCCCTGCTCGTCGACCAAACCCATGACCGGCCACACCCTTGGCGCGGCTGGCGCGCTGGAGGCAGCGTTCTGCTGGTTGAGCCTCAGCGCAGGCAATAGCGAGCACGCGCTACCGCCGCATGTCTGGGACGGTCAGGCAGACCCCGAACTGCCGGCCCTGAAATGGGTGACCCCGGCCGCTCGCCTGGCGTCCACAAGACCTCGCTACCTGATGAGCAATTCCTTCGCCTTCGGTGGCAACAACGTCAGCCTGATTATCGGAGACGCCCCATGATTGACTGGCCGCTCGCCGAACTGCTGCCCCACGCTGGCGACATGATCTTTATCGATCAGGTCCTGGCGTTCGATGAAGAGCAGATTCACACCCGCCTCACCGTCAAACCCGACGGTCTGTTCAGTCGCCCCGATGGCAGCCTGCCGGCCTGGGTCGGTATTGAGCTGATGGCCCAGAGTGTGGCCGCCTTCGCCGGCTGCCATGCACGCCAGCGCGGCGATGCGGTGGAACTTGGCTTCCTGCTCGGCAGCCGCAAGTTCGAATGCAACGTCGAAAGTTTTCCGGCCGGCACCGAGTTGACCATCCATGGCATCCGCTCGCTGGAAGACGACAACGGCATGGGCGTGTTCGAATGCCACATCAACGCGCCGGGCATTCACGCCACCGCCCGTCTGAACGTGTATCGCCCGCCTCAGGCGGCCCACTATCTTCATGAACCCCTCAGCTCTTCACAAGGAGCCCAGCCATGACTGAATCCGTACTGGTCACCGGTTCCAGCCGTGGCATCGGCCGCGCCATCGCCTTGCGCCTGGCCCTGGCCGGGCATGACATCGTGCTGCATTGCCGCAGCGGCCTGACCGAGGCCTCGGCAGTACAAGCCGAAATCGAAGCCCTGGGACGCAAATCGCGCATCCTGCAGTTCGACGTCTCCGACCGCGCCACCTGCAAAGCCATTCTCGAAGCCGACGTCGAAACCCACGGCGCCTATTACGGCGTGGTGCTCAACGCCGGGCTGACGCGTGACGGTGCTTTTCCGGCGCTGAGCGAGGATGATTGGGATGTGGTGATGCGCACCAATCTCGACGGTTTCTACAACGTGCTGCACCCGGTGATGATGCCGATGATCCGTCGTCGCGCCGCCGGGCGAATTGTCTGCATCACCTCGGTGTCCGGCTTGATCGGCAACCGTGGCCAGGTCAACTACAGCGCCTCCAAGGCCGGTTTGATCGGCGCGGCGAAGGCGTTGGCGATCGAGTTGGGCAAGCGCAAAATCACTGTCAACTGTGTCGCCCCCGGCCTGATCGACACAGCCATGCTCGACGAAAACGTGCCAGTGGAAGAACTGATGAAAATGATCCCTGCACAACGCATGGGCACCCCTGAAGAGGTGGCCGGCGCGGTGAATTTCCTGATGTCGGCGGAAGCCTCGTACATCACCCGGCAGGTTCTGGCCGTCAATGGAGGCCTGTGCTGATGAAGCGCGTCGTCGTCACCGGCATGGCCGGCATCACCTCACTGGGCAGCGACTGGGACACCATCGCCGGCAACTTTGCTGCCAACCGCAGCGGCATTCGCCGCATGGATGAGTGGGATCGCTTCACCGAACTCAACACCCGTCTGGCCGGCCCTATCGATGACTTCAAGGTGCCGAGCCACTGGACACGCAAGCAACTGCGCAGCATGGGCCGGGTTTCGCGGCTGGCGGTTGGCGCGGCGGAACAGGCGCTGACCGACGCCGGACTGCTCGGTGACGAATCGATCAAGGACGGACGCATGGGCGTCGCCTGTGGTTCATCCACCGGTAGCACCGACGAGATCAAGGCGTTCGGCAACATGCTGCTCAATTCGGTGGCCGAAGGGCTGAACGCCAACTCCTACGTGCGCATGATGCCGCACACCACGGCGGCCAACATCAGCATCTTCTTCGGCCTCACCGGTCGCTTGATCCCAACCTCCAGCGCCTGCACCAGCGGCAGCCAGGGCATCGGCTATGCCTACGAAGCGATCAAGTTCGGACGCCTGCCGTTGATGCTCGCCGGTGGCGCCGAAGAGCTGTGCCCGACCGAAGCCATGGTCTTCGATGCGCTCTACGCCACCAGCCTGAAAAACGACACCCCGCAAAAAAGCCCGCGCCCGTACGACAAGGGACGCGACGGACTGGTGATCGGTGAAGGCGGCGGCATGCTGGTGCTCGAAGAGCTGGAACACGCCTTGGCGCGCGGCGCGCACATCCACGCCGAGATCGTCGGTTTCGGTAGCAACGCCGACGGCCAGCACACCACCCGTCCCGAACAAGTCACCATGCGCCGGGCCATGGAACTGGCACTGGAAGACGCCGGACTGCAGCCCTCGGACATCGGCTACGTCAACGGTCACGGCACCGCCACCGAACAGGGCGACATCGCCGAAACCCAGGCCACCAGCAGCCTGTTCGGCGAACACATGCCGATCAGCTCGCAGAAAAGCTTCCTCGGCCACACCCTCGGCGCCTGCGGTGCACTGGAGTCCTGGTTCAGCATCGAAATGCTCAACCGCGACCTGTACGTGCACACCCTGAACCTCGACGAAGTCGACCCACATTGCGGCAAGCTCGATTACCTTCGCGGCGAGTTCCGGCAGATGAGCAATCAGTACGTGATGAACAATAACTTTGCGTTTGGCGGGGTGAATACTTCGCTTATTTTCAAGCGCTGGTCTTGAGCAAAGTCAAAAGATCGCAGCCTGCGGCAGCTCCTACGAAGGACGGTTACATGCGTAGGAGCTGCCGCAGGCTGCGATCTTTTTGTGTTTTTGCTCGCGATTGACTGCGCAGCAGTCACGGCTTCAGTGGCTCAACCTTCCTCGTCAACAATTCCACAAATGCTTTGGCCATCGCCGACTTCTGATCCTTGCGCTGCACCAGCCACACCGCCGACACCGCCGCCGGATCCAGCAGCGGTCGATAGACCACGCCATCAATGCGCATCCGCTGATAAGACGCCGGCAGCACCGATACACCCAGCCCCGCTGCCACCAAACCGATGATGGTCATCGCCTCGCCCGCCTCTTGAGCGAAGTGCGGGCTGAAACCGGCATCACGCGCCAGGCTCAGCAATTGTGCATACAGCCCGCTGCCGTAACTGCGCGGGAAAAACACGAAGGGTTCGAGGGCCAACGCGGACAGGAACAAACCTTCCTCACTGCCGCTGACCAACGGATGTTTTGAACTGAGAACGGCGACCAGTGGCTCACGCATCAGCTCAACCACATCAAGGCAATCCGGCAGCCCAAGTGGACGCATGATGCCGACCTCAATCGACTCATCCACCAACGCATCGGCTACCTGGGTGCTGCTCATCTCTCGCAAGTTGAGGTGCACCGCCGGGAAGCGCTGGCGAAACGAAAAAATCGCCTGGGGAATGGTCGAGTTGAATGGTGCCGACGAGGTGAAGCCGATTTTCAGTTCGCCCAGCTCACCCAATTGCGCCCGCCGCGCTACATCCGCCGCTTTGTCGACCTGCGCCAGCACCAGTCGCGCCTCTTCGAGGAACAGCCGACCAGCCTCGCTCAGTTCGACCCGACGATTGGTACGCTCGAACAAACGCGCGCCGACTTCCTGCTCCAGCGCCTGAATCTGCTGGCTCAGAGGTGGCTGAGAGATGCCCAGCACCTGTGCGGCGCGGCCGAAATGCAGTTCTTCGGCGACGGCGATGAAGTAGCGCAGGTGACGCAATTCCATGAAAATCCCATTAAGTCGTAAAAGCTATCAAACAGGTCGAACAATATATTGGATTGAATCATTAGCCGGCTATATGCTTTTTTCATTGCCTGACCGGCCGCGCTCCTCCGAGGTCCTCCGTGAAAACTGCTGTCGCCCCACTCGCCCATGAAGTTCCACCCGCCGCACAGGGCGATGTCGTCGCTGAGCTGGCGGAGATCTACATAGAAAAAGGCACGCCGGCGTTCATGCGCACGGTACTGGCACTGTTCTGCGGCGGCTTCGCGACGTTCGCCCTGCTCTACTGCGTGCAGCCGATGATGCCGCTGCTGTCCCACGAATATTCCATCAACGCGGCGCAAAGCAGCCTGATCCTGTCCATTGCGACGGGCATGCTTGCCATCGGCCTGTTGATCACCGGTCCGATCTCCGACCGCATCGGGCGTAAACCGGTGATGGTGGCGGCACTGTTCGCCGCCGCACTGTGCACCATGGCCAGCGCGATGATGCCGAGCTGGCACGGCGTGCTGGCGATGCGTGCGCTGATCGGGTTGTCGTTGAGCGGCCTGGCGGCGGTTGCGATGACCTATTTGAGCGAAGAGATTCACCCGCAGCACATTGGCCTCGCCATGGGTCTGTACATCGGCGGTAACGCGATTGGCGGGATGAGCGGTCGCTTGATCACCGGCGTTTTGATCGACTTCGTCAGCTGGCACACGGCGATGCTGGTGATCGGCGGCCTGGCGCTGATTGCGGCAGCGGTGTTCTGGAAAATCCTCCCCGAATCACGCAACTTCCGCCCTCGCTCGCTGCACCCGCGCAGCCTGGTCGACGGGTTCACCATGCACTTTCGCGACGCCGGTCTGCCGCTGCTGTTCCTCGAAGCCTTTGTGCTGATGGGTGCGTTCGTCACGCTGTTCAACTACATCGGCTATCGCTTGCTGGCCGAGCCGTATCACATGGAGCAGGCCTTCGTCGGATTGCTTTCGGTGGTGTACCTGTCGGGCATCTACAGCTCGGCGAAAATCGGCTCGCTGGCCGACCGAATCGGCCGCCGAAAAGTGCTCTGGAGCACCATCGCGCTGATGATCAGCGGCCTCGCCCTGACGATGTTCACCCCGTTGCCGCTGGTGATCATCGGCATGCTGATCTTCACGTTCGGCTTCTTCGGCGCCCACTCGGTCGCCAGTAGCTGGATCGGCCGCCGCGCCACCAAAGCCAAGGGCCAGGCCTCGTCCTTGTACCTGTTCAGCTACTACGCCGGGGGGAGCATTGCCGGTACGGCGGGCGGCGTGTTCTGGCACCTGGGCGGCTGGAACGGCATCGGTCTGTTCATCGGTGCATTGTTGGTGGTGGCGCTGCTGGTGGCGTTGAAACTGGCGAAGTTGCCGCCACTGCCGGGAAGCGGCACGACTATCTGAGCACCACCCGCGCCTCCAGCACCGCGTCACGTTTTTCCAGGGTCAGTGATTGCAGGACAATGCCCTCGCGTTCAATACGGTCCAGCCATGGCAGCAATGCCATGGCGTCGCCGCTGAGGGTCAGGCGCAGCAGATCGTTGTCGCTGTCCATCTGATGCAGTTCAAGTCCTGCCGTTACGACGCTTTCGCTGATACGCAATGACAGTGGCTGGTCGAGCGGCTGGGGAATATGGCTGCGCGGTCGCGCTTGTTGCACTTGCGCGACCAGTGCCAGTTGCTGTTGATATTGGCGCTCGGCTGTCGCCAACCGTTGTTGCGTCGGCTGCCAGATCAGCGTGAATGCCATAACGCTCAGAACAAAAACACCCAGCGCCAGCAGCAGTCGCTGCTCGCGTCGGGACAGATGCTGAAACTTCACGGCCACCGACTTCAACCCCATCAACTTCATGTGCCTTGCTCCACGGTCAGGGTTGCCTGCACTCGATCGCGGTCCTTGTTCGAGCTGTCGAGCCGCACTGCGATGCCTTGCTGTCGCCCACGTTCACGCAGCAGTTCCAGCTCGGCAAAGCTGTTGGCGGTCAGCTGGATTTTCCAGCCATAGCCTTCACGAAATTCGATGCGCTGGACCTCGACGTTGCTGGCGCCGATGACGTGCTCGACTAGGTTGACCAAACCGGCGATACGACCGCCCTGCGGCTGCTCACCTTGGCTTTGCAGGGTTTTGAGTTGCGCCGCGAGGTCGACGATGCGGGTCTGCTCCGGGTACAGCGTCTTGAACTGTTGCTCGCTGCGGCTGTAGAGCTGACGACTTTCATGGTCGAGAAATCGGATGCGCGTTTCACTCGCTCCCCAAGTCAGCAGCAACATCATCAACATCGCCATGCCACCGAGGCGCCAGGGCAGGCGTTTTCGGCGGGGGGCAAAATCACCTTGCAACAGATCAATTGCGTGCTTGTGAGTACCATTGAGCCACTGGTCGAACTCAGCAGCGTCCTGACACTCATCGCGCCACTCAATGTCCTGCGGCAAGCCCGGCCTGAGCAAGGCCACCTCGTCTTCCATCAGCGTCAGGCGCGCGGATAACCCGCCACCCAGCAGCCATCGACCGAACCACCACACAGCCAAAGGCTGACCGCATGGCAACACATCGGCATCGACGTAAACCGAGCGTACTTCAATGCCCGCCCCGGCCAACAACTCAAGCACGCTCGCAAAACGCTTTCGATCAATCACCATCACCGGATAGCGACCCTGCGTATCGCGAGCGCCGATGCAAAGGTGCAGTTTCTCCAGTGGTTCGCTCAATTGTTCCTCAACAGCGAACGCAACGGTTTGGGTATCGGGTCGACGCCGGGAAGGCCACGGTTCGCTGCGCAACCAGCTGCATAGTTCCATGGGCAACAGCAGATCCACTGCTTGCCCGTCCAGCGCTTGCGTCGCTTGTTGCAATGGCATGCGTTGGCGATGGCCGGTCGGTGACCACATGCAGCAGGGCCAGTCGGACGATGCCGCGCCGAGTCCTTCGGCCGTCAGGTAGAGCCAGTTTTTCATTGCGCTATCTCGTTGCTGTTCGACGGCAGAACACGTCGTTGCAGGATGTTCCATTGGCGTGTCTTGGCATCGCGTTCGACATCAGTGGCCAAACGCAGACGGCTCTGCCCCTGCGTCACCTGGACCGTGATCCGGTACCAGCGGCTGTCGATGCCCAAGCCGTGGCTGTTCAAGCCCTTGCCTGATAACACCGGGTCTTGGGTAAAGGCCTGAACGCTCGGCCATGGCGCCGTTGAGCGCAGGCGCAGCAAGGCATCCGTCTCGACTGCTTCGATGCCATCGAGTGTGCGCAGAATCAGCGCCGGGGCCGTGTTGATGTTCAGTGCGGCGCTTGCGGGCAATAACGCGACCCAGGGTTCCAGCCGACGCAGGCGTTCACCGTCAACACCGGGCAGCAGGCGCAACTGACTCAGCTCTCGCAAAGCGCCCACTTGCTCCAGTTGCAAATCCGGTAGTTCAAGCAGCGCCAGCAAGCGCGCCCAGCGCTTGAGCGTGACCTGATCAGTTTGCCCCTCAATCAACAGGGCGTTGAGATTGAAGCGCCCGGCCAGGTCCTCGATGCTGATGCGGATTTGCGCGTCTTCCACGTCGAAATCTGGAGTCGGATCGGGTATCAGATCGCTGTCTTTTTGCTGCGCCTTGAGCGATGACAAAGCCCAGGTTTCCCCGGCCATGCCGAGTTGACGCAGATGCAGTTGCTGTAGCTGTTGCCCACTGCTTTGCAGCAACAGCCGATGACTGCGCAGCACCCCGCCGATGATCAACAGCGCCAGGCTCATGACCAGCAGCACACTGACCAGCGCCACCCCGCGTTGACGCGCTCTCACAGCAGTGCCCCTGGTAGCAAAATCACTCGACGGATTGCCTGGTAGCGTCCCGCCGACAGCTGCATCTCCACCGCCAGCGGTGCCTTCGCGTCTTGCCCGGTCGGCGAGTCGCTACGCCAACCGGTGCGACCGTCGAACAGCCGCCAGCGCAAGTCGCGAACATCGCCGAGCAGTTTTTGCCGCTGCACGATTGACGAGCCTTCTGCCCGGCTGTCTCGCCACAGCACACCACTGTCGAGACGATAGGTCAGCGTCTGTCGCTCGCTACGCGGCAGGTCCAGCGGATTACGCCAATTGCCGCGCTGCCATTGCAGCTGCGCCTGCTCCAACACGAGAGCCTGCTCCGTGATCTGCAGCAAGTCGCGTTCGATCACAGCGATGGCGCGTTGCAGGTTTCTGAATTCACGTTCGTGGGCCATGCTGCCTTGTTGCACGCGCACCACGCCTTCGAACAGCGTCCAACTGGCCAATCCCAGCAAGGCGAATATCGCAATGGCGATCACCAGTTCCAGCAAGGTGAAACCGCTTTGCCTATTCATCGGAGTTGAGTATCCAGCTGCTGGCGCGGTGCAGGGGCTGGTCGCGATTGACCAGGCTGACCTCCATCTCGACTTTGTGCAGACGCGGCTCAGTGGTGGCGCTGATACGCTCACGCAGCAGCCAATCGCGACTTGCCATGTGCACAGCGTATTGCGATTGACCATCGGCTGGAGCAGATTGCAGGCGCAACTCGTTCAATTGGTTGTCGGCCACCCACGCCGCGAATAGTCGCTCCTCGACGGCAACAGACTGCTTCAGCACGTATTGGCTGGCGGACAACACAGCGGTCGCCAGCGTCGCGAAAATCGCCAGCGCCACCATGATTTCCAGCAGGGTGAAGCCGGCCATGCGTGGGATAAATCGCAACCTAGCCATCGATCACCACCTCGCCGATGCCATCGGCGGACAGACTCGACCAGATCCTGTCCCGTGTCTCGAATGTCAGCGTGAAGGTGCTGGTTTCATCACTGCTGAGCATCAACAACTGAGGCGGGCCGGCGTCAGCGCCCAGTGTCACCAAATACCCATCGTGCTTCAGCCTCAGCCGCAGGTGATCGGGCCATCGATAGAGGGTCGTGAGCGATTCCCAGCCGCGCACATCCAGGCGCATTGCCCGGTAGCCGTCGACACTCAGTCGCACCCCGTATTCCTGGCCTTCAAGCACCGCCCGTTCACGCAACTGCCGAATCACCCCGGCGAGAGCAGCCGCTTCTTGTCGGGCTTGTTGCGCCGGGTTCATGCCGGTGGCAAAACTCACCATGCCCACCAGCACGCCGATCAACACGATCACGATCATCAGTTCCAGCAAGGTAAACCCCTGACAACGACACCGCATGAATCAACCGCCCCAGTTGCCGATGTCGGCCGCATGCCCTTCGCCGCCCACCACGCCGTCGGAGCCGAGGGAATACAAGTCGTAGCTGCCATCGGCCGACTTCACACCGGGATTGAGGTATTGATAGGGCGTGTTCCATGGGTCCACGGGCAGGCTTTTAAGGTAGCCGTTGGGGTTCCAGCTCCGCGCCGCCGGCAGCCCGGACGGGCGTTTGTTCAAGGCTTCCAATCCTTGTTGCGTCGAGGGGTAATGGAAGTTGTCGAGGCGGTACATCTCCAGCGCAGTAGAGATGGCCTGGATGTCGACTTTGGCAGCGGTGACTTTGGCTTGATCGGGGCGGCTCATGAACTGCGGCACCACAATGGCCCCCAGAATGCCGATGATGACCACCACCACCATGATTTCGATCAGGGTAAAACCGCGTTGGGACGTTCTGTGACGTGGGGCGTTCATGGGTCAATTCACCAATTGGTTGAGGCTGAGAATCGGAAGCAGGATGGCCAGGACGATCAGCAGCACCACGCCGCCCATCAGCACCAGCATCGCGGGCTCAAACAGGCTCACCACCAGGGCGATACGCGCGGCCAGGCTGCTTTCCTGTTGCTCGGCGGCGCGGGCCAGCATGCGGTCGAGTTCACCGGCGCGTTCGCCGCTGGCGATCATGTGCAGCATCATCGGCGGAATGTCGCCGCCGAGCTCCAGGCCACGGGTCAGGGTTCCCCCTTCGCGGACCGAGCGGGCGACATCGGCCATGCGCGTGCGAATGGTCAGGTTGCCGATCACGGCCGCGGCGATTTCCAGTGCGTCAACCAAAGGCACCGCACTTTTGCCGAGGATCGCCAGGGTGCTGGCGAAACGTGCGGCCTCCATCGCCCGCAGCACTTCACCGAAGACCGGCACATCGAGTACCAGACGATGCCAACGCAGCCGCCAGACCGGCTGATGCAGGCTCCAGCGCCAAAGGCCAACCACCATCGCCAACGCGCCGAGCAGCAACAGACCATGGTTGCGCAGGCCGTCACTGGCGCTGATCAACACCCGGGTCAACCATGGCAATGGCTGGCCGCTGTCGACAAAAATCTTCACCACGTCCGGCACCACGAAACCGAGCAGAAAACCGACGATCACCACGCTGGTCAGCATCAGGATCAGCGGATACACCAAGGCCATCTGGATCTTTTGCCGTGACGCCTGGCGGGCCTGGGTGTAGGCGGCCAGCTGTTCCAGCACATGGCCCAGATGCCCGGAACGTTCCCCGGCAGCCACGGTGGCGCGGAACAATTCCGGGAACGCCTTGGGAAACTGCGCCAGTGCCGTGGCCAGCGCATGCCCTTCCATCACCCGGCTTCTGACCGCCGACAGCAGGCCCGCGACCCGCCGTTTGGCACTCTGTTTTGCCACGGCGTCGAGCGCCTCTTCCAACGGCAAACCGGCCTGTACCAGCGTCGATAGTTGCAACGTCAGCAGCGCCAGATCGGCGGCGCTCAACCGTCCGGTGCCTCGTGGTGCATTCACGCCATCTGTGACCTGGACCGCACTCACGCTGCGCGGCCAAAAGCCGCGCTCACGCAGCAATTGCCGCGCATGACGGTCGCTGTCGGCCTCCAGCTGTCCCTTGCACCGGCGACCCTGAGCATCGTCAGCGCGATAGTCGAATGTCGGCATGCTTCAGTCCTCCCGCGTCACGCGCAGCAACTCGTCGAAGCTGGTTTGCCCGTCGATCACCCGTTGCCGGCCGTCCTGAAACAGGCTGCGCGACACCTTGCGTGCCTCGGCCGTCAATGCCTGCTCACCGGCGCCCTGATGAATCAGCGTCGAGATGGCCGGCGTCACGCTGATCAATTCATAGATGCCGATCCGCCCGCGATAACCGTGCTGACACCGTTCACAACCCACCGCTCTGAACAGTTGCAACGACGCGCCAGTGTCGAGCCCCAAACGCTGGCAGGCAGCCGCATCAGCGCTGTACGGCGCCTTGCAATGCGGGCACAAAGTACGCAACAACCGCTGGGCCAAAACGCCCACCAGCGACGATGCCAACAGATACGCATCCACCCCCATGTCCACCAGACGCGTCACCGCACCGACCGCGCTGTTGGTGTGCAACGTCGACAGCACCAGGTGACCGGTCAACGACGCCTGGACGGCGATTTCGGCGGTCTCGCGGTCACGGATTTCACCGACCATCACCACATCGGGATCCTGACGCAGAATCGCCCGCAAACCTCGGGCGAAGGTCATGTCGACTTTCGGGTTGACGGGCATCTGCCCGACGCCGGGCAAGTGATATTCGATGGGGTCTTCGACCGTCAGGATGTTGCGGGTCTGATCGTTCAGGCTGCTCAGCGCGGCGTACAAGCTGGTGGTCTTGCCGGAGCCCGTCGGGCCGGTGACCAGCAGAATGCCGTGGGGTTTGCCCAAGAGTTGGCGCAGGTCTGCGAGGGTGTCTTCCGGCATGCCCAGACGTTGCAACTCCAGCCGCCCGGCCTGTTTATCGAGCAGGCGCAAGACCACTCGTTCGCCATGGGCTGAAGGCAGGGTCGAAACCCGCACGTCGACTTCATGCCCGGCCAACCGCAGGGCTATCCGACCATCCTGTGGCACCCGTTTTTCAGCGATATCCAGCCGCGCCATGACCTTGATCCGCGACACCAGCAGCGTCGCCAATTCACGCCGTGGCCGAAGCATTTCGCGCAATTGCCCATCGACCCGCATGCGCACCGACAGGTATTGCTCGAAGGTTTCCAGGTGCACGTCCGAGGCCTGTTCACGCACGGCTTCGCTGAGTAGCGCATTGATCAAGCGGATGATCGGCGCATCGCCTTGCTGCTCCAGCAGATCGGCGGTTTGCGGCACCTGATCCACCAGGCTGAGCAAGTCCAGTTCTTCGTCCAGCCCTTGAGCGACCTGTTCAGCGGCGCTCTGGCCTTCGCGGTAGGCTGCGGCCAGTCGCGTGGCAAACACGTCCGCTGACAGCAGCCGCAACGGCAGCGCCCGGCCGCACACCCGATGCGCTTCGGCCAGGGCCGTGAGCGGCGTATCGGCGCGCATCGCCAGGCTCCATTCCTCGCCCTCGCACTCCACCAGCACGCCGAAACGCCGGGCGAAACCGAAGGGCAGTGGCTCGTAAAAAACAGTCGTGTGGTTCATGGCGTATGGGGCGTTGACTGTCGCAGATCAAACACCGGCGCATCGGAACCCGGCTCGAACAACCGCCGCGCATCCGCTGGCAGCAGCAACGAGTTGTTGCCCGCCGCGCCCTGCTGACTCAAATCGCGCAGCGCGTTGTAACGCTGCTGGCTGACGTCGACCAGGTCTTCCTTGCTGCGCACGATGGTCGGCCGCAAGAACACCATCAGATTGCTTTTCGTTTGGGTGTCGCGGGTCCAGCGAAACAGGGCACCGAGGTAGGGAATGTCGCGCAGCAATGGCACACCGCTTTTTTGCGTGCGCACGCTGTCCCGGATCAAACCGCCAATGACGATGATTTCGCCGTCGTCGGCCAGAATCGTGCTCTTGAGCGCTCGCTTGTTGGTGATCAGGTCAGACGAATCGATACCGGAAACCGACGGCGCAATGTCCGAGACTTCCTGCTCGACCTCCAGGCGCAGCGTCGACCCTTCGTTGATATAAGGCTTGATCTTCAGGCTGATGCCGACGTCCTTGCGCTCGACCGTGGTGAACGGATTGTCCGCACCGCTGCTGTTGGTCGCGTAGGAGCCGGTTTTGAACGGCACGTTCTGGCCGACGATGATTTCCGCTTCCTGATTGTCCAGGGTCAACAGGCTCGGCGTGGACAACAGGTTGCTGTGGGTGTTGCTGGCCAGGGCCGAAATCAACGCACCGAAACGGTCACTGCCCAGCCGCAGCAGTGCGCCTTCCGGCGCCGACTTGTTCTCGTCAAACGTCAGGCCGCCGACGATCGGAATGTCGGTGCCGGGGAAGTTGATGAAGCCTTTCGCGTCGCCGGTGTTCAAGCCCCATTGCACGCCAACGGCTTCGGCGATGTCCCCGGAAATCTCGACGATGGCGGCATGGATCAGCACCTGCGCACGAGGCTGGTCCAACTGACGCACGATGCTTTCGATGGTTCGCACCTGCGCCGGCTCGGCGATCAGCACCAGCGCATTCTGGCTTTCGTCGGCCTTGATCATGAATGTCGCACTGGCCGCTGTGTCCTTGCTGCTGCCAAGGGTTGGAGCCGATTTTCTGCCCTGCCCCATGCTTTCCAGAATTTCCGCCAACTGCTTGGCATCGCTGTGACGCAGGCGGATTACGCGGGCATTGTCCGCGACTGCCGTGGCAGGAATGTCCAGGCCGCGAGCCAGTTCGGCCAGGCGTTGGCGAACCGCGGGCGGGCCGATGAAGATCAGGCGGTTGGTTCTGCTGTCGGCCAACACCTGGATCGTGGTGTCGGCATTGCGTTTGCCCAGCGAGGCTTCCATCACCGGGGCGACATCGCTGGCCTGGGCGTGGCGCAGTTGAACCACGGCGTGCATGTTGCCCTGCCCCGAATCCAGCTGACGCACCACCTGAGTGATTCGTTGCACGTTAGCCGCCGTGTCGGTAACCACCAGTGCATTGGCCGACACCGACGGGCCGACATAGCCATTGACCGATACCAGCGGCCGTACCAGCCCGCCAATATCAGTGGCGCTGCTGGTATTCAGCTCGATGACCCGGGTGACGAACTGCGAAGGCGTGGCGTTTTTTGCCGGACCGTTGCCAGCGCGGGTTTTGGCTTCGGTCACCGGAGTAATCAGAATCCGGTCGCCTTCGTCGATCACCGTGAAGTTGTGAGCGTCGAGCACTGAGTAAAACAAACGACGGACACCTTCGCGATCGAGGGCTTGCCGAGACATGACCGTGATGCGCCCGGAGACTCTGGGATCAAGCACCACGGTGGTCCCGAGAATGCTGGAAATTTCCTCGACGATGTCGCGCAGTTCGGCATTGTTCATTGCCAACTGCCATTTTTCTTCTGCTGCCTGGAGCGTGCGCGGCAAGGCCAGGCTCAAAAAAACCGCAAGCAAAAGCAGAGGGCGCAAGGTAGGCGTGCCAAGGAAACGGTTCATGAATGTGATCACTCTGACGGCCCGGTCAACGGGCGTAGATAACGCGCAGGAGTAGCAAAGTTGTGCAGGTCGCCTGGCGACCCGAGTCGACGCAGGAAGCGCTCGGCTGGGGCTTGCAGTGCGAGTCGCTCTTCTCGCCCTTTGTTCCACAGCACTACTTGATTGGCCTCGACACGGCGCAGGACGCTACCACCCGGCAAGCGTTCGCCCATCTGATACATCCGCGGCCCCTGAGCATCGGCCAGCAACGCTTTTGACACACCGTTGCTGACGACAAAACTGGCCTGCAAGGTCAGCGGCTCGGTACTGGCAAGCAACGCTGTGTCTTTGATCAGACCCAGCACCGTTGCCACCGCTGTGGCATCCAAAGGCTTATGGATGGGTACGGGCAGCGTTGCCACAAGAATCGGCAAAGGCATGGCCAGGCGTTCGCGAAAACGCCACTCCTGCCATACCAGAAATACCACATAGCCAATGGGCATAATCAGCAGGCTAATACGGCCCATCACTCTCAATGAATGCTTCACGGGAGGCTCACTCGAACTGCTCGTTCGAACGATTGACGCACAGTCGCAAAGACATTCGCCGCAATATCCGATGGCCGCATATCTCGTGCACGATCACTGCACCGACATGCAGTGCAATCAGTGCAGCAAGCACCCCACACGCCCACACATGAGCTGCAGTGAACTGCGCAAGGAGATCAGCATCATTCAGCGGCTGAGCAATTTCGACCACCCCGAACACATCGATCGGGCGGCCCATCATCAACACACCGGTCACCAACACGAAACTCACTGTGAAATAAATCAGCCCGTGAGCGAGCAGCACGAGCCGCTCCATGATCGATAACGCCATCACACTCACCAGCCGGGTGTGATTGGCAAAAATAAACAAGCGCCAGGCGAAAAACGGAATGAACACTGTGGTCAGCGAAACGTTGAGAAAAGCCACCCAGTGCTTGATGGGCGCTGGTACATCAACGCCCGCTGCATAGAACCCGGAAGCCAGGGTCCAAACGATGACCGCTGCCGACAACCAGTGCAGCAGCACACGTTGTCTGGAATAACCCGAAACCATCATTTCTACTCGATCGTCAAAAAATCTGCCTTCAGGCGACCTTCACAGGTCACCTGAAGTGCTGCGGGAGGACTTAGAGTTCGTTCCACGCCATGTGCGAATGAGCACCGACGCCAGGCTCAAATCCGTTGGCGGTCGGGGTGTACTGCTTGCAGTAGCCCGACTCCGGGAATGGCTTGCACTCGAAGACTTTGTTGATCTTCGGTTGCAGCACTCTGGTACCAGCGATGTAACCGCTGATGCCTTCCGGGAATACAAACTCGTAGTCAGCGCCAGCGCCTTCACCCGTCAGTTGCGTGGTCTGGGTATCCTGGCGAGTAGTGCGGCCATCGAGTGTGGTGCCGACCAGGGTCAGCGTATGTGCGCCAGGGTTGCCGCGCACATCGATCGCCAGCCATGTCGAACCGCTGTCCACTTCTGCAGAGGTGGAGCCGACTGGCTTGTTGTTCTCGTTGAACAGGGTCGCTTCGACGTTCATTTTGCGGTTGGACAAAATGCCGAAATCAACCTTGGCCAAGCCTTTTTCCAGCACATATTCAGCTTGCTGGGAGGCCACCGACAGACGAGCTGCAGCATCTTCCTGCATGTTCAATTGCACTTCGTAGCGGGTCACACCGCTCTCTTTTTGCGCAAACAGACGGTTATTGCCCTTGACCGGCTCGACGGTGCCGTCTTCGTCACGCACGCCCGCACGGATGAGTGTGTGAGCCTTGTTGATCGCTTCTGCCAACTTGAACGACCAGTTGTTGGGTGCACCTTCCTCGGCCGTATTGATGGAAATCTCGACACTGTAATCCGGGCTTTCGCCATTGGCGGAGAATGCACGAGCCTTGACCTTGTCACCGACCAGCAAGGTGCTCGAAGGCGCAATGCTGCCGACGGAGGTCCAGCCACCCGGCAGCTCCGGCTCAGCCAGGATGTTCACGTCGGCCGGGTTGTAGAACGCGGCGTCGGTGTCACCCACGGTCCAGATCCCCAGGATGACGTGATGACCGGATTTGTCGGCGGGAATGGTGCAGTTGTGCTTGTCGCTGTTGGATGGCTTCTGATTGCCACCGTCGATGGTGCAGAACGGTGTGCTCTCGAAGGTAGCGCGCTTGAGCGCTTCGTTCGGGTTCCAGCCGTTGCGGGTGATGAAGTATTCATGTTTGGTGGCCGGATGAACGGCCGTGTAGTGCCATTGGAAATCCAGAGTGCGATTGTGGATTTCCGTCAGGTGCCAACGGGTGGCGGACTGAGCGTCCAGTGCCGAGAACAGAGAGTGACCGCCACTTGGAATCTTGCCATCGACCGGTCCCTGCAATGGAGCGCCACCGACACCGGCGGGAAAACCCTTGAAGGTTTCGCCAACACTTTGTGGTTCGTATTGCGCGCCGCCACAGTTGGTATTCAAGCCTTTCTGACAGAGCAGTGCGCGTGATGGTGGCACTTCCAGGAAGCCATGAGCGGAAACACTTTGTGACGCCAACATTGCCGATAACAGGATCATTGAAGAAGTGCACGCAGCAAACGCACTTCCCTTGTACGAAGTATTTTTCATCAAATGAGTTCCAGACTTCTTATCGAAATTTAAGGCGCGCATTGCTGGCGCCGATGTTTGCGATATTGCTCAGCGACTGGCTGAGCAAGGGTCCGAACCTTACGTGGATGAATGAGTTTTCTATGTAGGGCAAATCTCTGCTGAATGCAGGAACAGTCTCTTCAGCTCTTTCTCCGACAATGGATGAAAGAATTCTTACAAGTTGTAGCGCCGCCACTAAACAAGAAAAAAGAACATAAAAAAAGCCTGTCCGGCGCCATGCCGGACAGGCTTTAGCAACATCAGAAATCTGTTACTCGTGATATTGCGCCGACAACTCATGCACGGCGCGCAAGAACGCACCCGCATGTTCCGGATCGACTTCCGGTGTGATGCCGTGACCCAGGTTGAACACGTGGCCGCTGCCCTTGCCATAGCTGGCGAGGATACGTCCGACCTCGGTGCGAATCGCTTCTGGCTTCGCGTAGAGCACAGTCGGGTCCATGTTGCCTTGCAGCGCGACTTTGTCGCCAACACGGGTGCGGGCGCTGCCGATGTCGCAGGTCCAGTCCAGGCCCAGAGCGTCCGCGCCAGCATCGGCGATGCTTTCCAGCCACAGCCCACCGTTCTTGGTGAACAGGATCACCGGCACCTTGCGACCTTCGTGCTCGCGGATCAGGCCGCTGACGATTTTCTTCATGTAGGCCAGGGAGAATTCCTGGTACGCCGCCGCCGAGAGGCTGCCGCCCCAGCTGTCGAAGATCTGCACCGCTTGCGCGCCGGCCATGATCTGGCCATTGAGATAGCTGGTGACCGTCTGCGCGAGCTTGTCCAGCAGCAGGTGCAAGGCTTGCGGGTTGTCGTAGAGCATGGTCTTGGTCTTGCGGTAGTCCTTCGACGAGCCGCCTTCGACCATGTAGGTCGCCAGGGTCCATGGGCTGCCGGCAAAGCCGATCAGCGGTACACGACCGTTCAGTTCACGGCGAATGGTGCTGACCGCGTCCATCACGTAGCCAAGGTCTTTGTGTGGATCAGGGATCGGCAGGGCTTCGATGTCGGCCAGGGTGCTGACGACTTTCTTGAAGCGCGGACCTTCACCGGTTTCGAAGTACAGGCCCTGGCCCATCGCGTCCGGGATGGTCAGGATGTCGGAGAAGAGGATCGCCGCATCCAGTTGTGGATAGCGGTCGAGCGGTTGCATCGTGACTTCGCAAGCGAACTCCGGGTTCATGCACAGGCTCATGAAGTCGCCGGCCTTGGCGCGGCTGGCGCGGTATTCCGGCAGGTAGCGACCGGCCTGACGCATCATCCACACGGGGGTGACGTCTACGGGTTGCTTGAGCAGGGCGCGAAGGAAACGGTCGTTCTTCAGGGCAGTCATGTCGGCATCCGGAAAAAAAGTGCGGGCATTTTCTCAGAGCCGGACGCAAAAGGCACGGTTGCAGGCCAGCCTTTTGTCTATCGGGTCAATTTGTCGCGGTGGAATGCAGTGTTTGCAACACCACAAAACACTGTGGGAGCTGGCCTGCCAGCGATGCGGCCACCTCGGTGTGTCAGATTGACCGAGGTGATGCTATCGCTGGCAAGCCAGCTCCCACAGGTATTGCATTGCAGTCAGCCGGACGGGATTAAACGCCCAGGTAATCCAGGATCCCTTCAGCGGCATTACGGCCTTCGAAGATTGCCGTCACCACCAGGTCAGAACCGCGCACCATGTCGCCACCAGCAAAGATCTTCGGGTTGCTGGTCTGGTGCTTGTACTGACCTTGTTCCGGGGCCACGACACGGCCCTGGCTGTCGGTCTGGATGCTGAACTGTTCGAACCACGGCGCCGGGCTTGGACGGAAACCGAAAGCGATGACCACGGCGTCGGCCGGGATGATTTCTTCGGAGCCCGGGATCGGCTCGGGGCTGCGACGGCCACGGGCGTCTGGCTCGCCGAGACGGGTCTCGACCACCTTCACGCCTTCGACCTTGTCCTCGCCAACGATGGCGATCGGCTGGCGGTTGTAGAGGAATTTCACGCCTTCTTCCTTGGCGTTCTTCACCTCTTTGCGCGAGCCCGGCATGTTCGCTTCGTCACGACGATAAGCGCAGGTCACCGACTTGGCACCCTGGCGGATCGAGGTGCGGTTGCAGTCCATCGCCGTGTCGCCGCCGCCGAGAACCACGACCTTCTTGCCTTTCATGTCGACGAAATCTTCCGGCGACTTTTCAAAGCCCAGGTTGCGGTTGACGTTGGCGATCAGGAAGTCCAGCGCGTCGTACACGCCCGGCAGGTCTTCACCGGCAAAGCCGCCCTTCATGTAGGTGTAGGTGCCCATGCCCATGAACACGGCATCGTATTCTTCGAGCAGTTGCTCCATGGTCACGTCCTTGCCCACCTCGGTGTTGAGGCGGAACTGGATGCCCATGCCGCTGAAGACTTCGCGACGATTGCTCAGCACGGTCTTTTCCAGCTTGAACTCGGGGATGCCGAAGGTCAGCAGACCACCGATTTCCGGGTTCTTGTCGAACACCACCGGGGTCACGCCGCCACGCACCAGCACGTCGGCACAGCCCAGGCCCGCCGGGCCCGCGCCGATGATCGCGACGCGTTTTCCGGTCGGCTTGACCTTGGACATGTCCGGGCGCCAGCCCATGGCGAACGCGGTGTCGGTGATGTACTTCTCAACCGAACCGATGGTCACCGCGCCGAAGCCGTCGTTGAGGGTGCACGCACCCTCGCACAGGCGGTCCTGTGGGCACACCCGGCCGCACACTTCCGGCAGGGTGTTGGTCTGGTGCGACAGCTCGGCGGCCTGGAGGATGTTGCCCTCGGCCACCAGCTTCAGCCAGTTGGGAATGAAGTTGTGCACCGGGCACTTCCATTCGCAATACGGGTTACCGCAACCCAGGCAGCGGTGGGCCTGGTCGGCCGACTGCTGGGGTTTGAACGGTTCGTAGATTTCCACGAACTCTTTCTTGCGTTGACGCAACAGTTTCTTCTTCGGATCCTTGCGCCCGACCTCGATGAACTGGAAGTCATTATTCAGACGTTCAGCCATTACTAAAACCTCTTAACAGCAGCTCGAAGCTACAAGCTTCAAGCTGCAAGACAATCACGGTGGCAGGCACATCGCGCACTGCATTTAACTTGCGGCTTGAAGCTTGCCGCTTGCAGCTGCCCTTATTGCGGATTGGCACGGGTGCTGGAAAGCAACGATTTCAGGGTGGCAGCCTTGGGCTTGACCAACCAGAAACGGCGCAGGTAATCATCGAGGTTTTCGGCGAGGTTACGACCCCACTCGCTGTCGGTTTCCTCGACGTACTCGTTCAGCACGCGTTGCAAATGGCTACGGTAGGCTTCCATCGCCTCGCCGCTGATCCGCTGGATTTCCACCAGTTCGTGGTTGACCCGGTCAACGAAGGTGTTGTCCTGGTCGAGCACGTAGGCGAAACCGCCGGTCATGCCAGAGCCGAAGTTGTAACCGGTCTTGCCCAGGACGCAGACGAAACCACCGGTCATGTACTCGCAGCAGTGATCGCCAGTGCCTTCCACGACGGTGTGGGCACCAGAGTTACGCACGGCGAAACGTTCGCCTGCGGTGCCGGCGGCGAACAGCTTGCCACCGGTAGCGCCGTACAGGCAGGTGTTGCCGATGATGGCACTGTCCTGAGTCTTGTAGACGCTGCCCTTCGGCGGAACGATGACCAGCTTGCCGCCGGTCATGCCCTTGCCGACGTAGTCGTTGGCGTCGCCTTCCAGGTACATGTTCAGGCCACCGGCGTTCCACACGCCGAAGCTCTGCCCGGCCGTGCCCTTGAAGCGGAAGGTGATAGGCGCATTCGCCATGCCCTGGTTGCCGTGCTTGCGCGCGATTTCACCGGAGATCCGTGCACCGATGGAGCGGTCACAGTTGCAGATGTCCAGGTCGAACTCAGCGCCGCTCTTGTCGTTGATCGCCGAGGTGGCCATGTCGACCATTTTCTCGGCCAGCAGGCCCTTGTCGAACGGTGGGTTGCGTTCCACACCGCAGAACTGCGGCTTGTCCGCCGGCACGTGGTCGCTGCCCAGCAATGGGGTCAGGTCCAGGTGATGCTGCTTGGCGGTCTGTCCTTCGAGGATTTCCAGCAGATCGGTACGGCCGATCAGCTCTTCGAGGGAGCGCACGCCCAGCTTGGCCAGCCACTCACGGGTTTCTTCGGCGACGTAGGTGAAGAAGTTCACCACCATGTCGACGGTGCCGATGTAGTGATCCTTGCGCAGCTTCTCGTTCTGAGTCGCGACGCCGGTTGCGCAGTTGTTCAGGTGGCAGATGCGCAGGTATTTGCAGCCCAGGGCGATCATTGGCGCGGTGCCGAAGCCGAAGCTTTCAGCGCCGAGGATGGCAGCCTTGATCACGTCGAGGCCGGTTTTCAGGCCGCCGTCGGTCTGTACCCGGACTTTTCCGCGTAGATCGTTGCCGCGCAGGGTCTGGTGGGTTTCGGCCAAGCCGAGTTCCCACGGAGCGCCCGCGTATTTGATCGAAGTCAGCGGCGATGCACCGGTGCCGCCGTCGTAGCCGGAGATGGTGATCAAGTCCGCATAGGCCTTGGCCACACCGGCAGCGATGGTGCCGACGCCCGCTTCCGCTACCAGCTTCACCGAGACCAGCGCCTTCGGGTTGACTTGTTTCAGGTCGAAAATCAGCTGCGACAAGTCTTCGATGGAATAGATGTCGTGGTGCGGCGGAGGCGAAATCAGGGTCACGCCCGGTACTGCGTAACGCAGCTTGGCGATCAGACCGTTCACTTTGCCGCCCGGCAGTTGACCACCTTCGCCCGGCTTGGCGCCCTGGGCGACCTTGATCTGCAGCACTTCGGCGTTGACCAGATATTCCGGGGTCACACCGAAACGGCCAGTCGCGACCTGCTTGATTTTCGAGCTCTTGATGGTGCCGTAGCGCGCCGGGTCTTCGCCGCCTTCACCGGAGTTGGAACGCGCACCGAGGCGGTTCATGGCTTCGGCCAAGGCTTCGTGAGCTTCCGGCGACAGGGCGCCCAGGGAGATACCGGCAGAGTCGAAGCGCTTGAGCACCGATTCCAGCGGTTCGATCTCGCTGATGTCCAGCGGCGTGTCGAGGGTTTTGACCTTCAGCAGGTCGCGGATCATCGACACCGGACGATTGTCCACCAGCGACGTGTATTCCTTGAACTTGCTGTAGTCGCCCTGCTGCACAGCGGCTTGCAGGGTGTTGACCACGTCCGGGTTGTACGCGTGATATTCGCCACCGTGGACGAACTTCAGCAGGCCGCCTTGCTGAATCGGCTTGCGCGGGCTCCAGGCTTCGGTGGCCAGGGCTTTCTGCTCGGCTTCGATGTCGACGAAACGCGCACCCTTGATGCGGCTTGGCACGCCACGGAAGCTCAGGTTGCAGACTTCCTCGGACAGGCCGATCGCTTCGAACAGTTGTGCTCCGCGATAAGAGGTGATGGTCGAGATGCCCATCTTCGACAGGATCTTGAGCAAGCCTTTGGTGATGCCTTTACGGTAGTTCTTGAACACCTCGTAGAGGTCGCCCAGCACTTCACCGGTACGGATCAGGTCGCCCAGCACTTCGTAGGCCAGGAACGGATAAACGGCGGAGGCGCCGAAACCGATCAACACGGCGAAGTGATGCGGATCGCGAGCGGTCGCGGTTTCCACCAGGATGTTGGAGTCGCAACGCAGGCCTTTTTCGGTCAGGCGGTGATGTACCGCGCCGGTGGCCAGGGACGCGTGGATCGGCAACTTGCCCGGTGCAATGTGACGGTCACTCAGCACAACCTGGGTACGACCGGCGCGCACGGCTTCTTCAGCCTGATCGGCAACGTTGCGGATCGCCGCTTCGAGGCCGACGCTCTCGTCGTAGTTCAGATCGATGATCGCGCGTTCGAAGCCCGGACGATCGAGGTTCATCAGCGAGCGCCACTTGGCCGGGGAAATGACCGGCGAGCTGAGGATCACGCGCGAAGCGTGTTCCGGCGACTCCTGGAAGATGTTGCGCTCGGCACCGAGGCAGATTTCCAGCGACATGACGATGGCTTCACGCAGCGGGTCGATCGGCGGGTTGGTGACCTGCGCGAACTGCTGGCGGAAATAGTCGTACGGAGTGCGCACGCGCTGAGACAGCACGGCCATCGGCGTATCGTCGCCCATCGAGCCGACGGCTTCGTAGCCTTGCTCACCGAGCGGACGCAGTACCTGATCGCGCTCTTCGAACGTGACCTGGTACATCTTCATGTATTGCTTGAGCTGATCGACGTCGTAGAACGCCGAACCGTGGTCGTTGTCTTCCATGGTCGCCTGGATGCGCAGGGCGTTCTTGCGCAACCATTGCTTGTACGGATGACGCGACTTCAGACGGTTGTCGATGGCGTCGGTGTCGAGGATCTGCCCGGTTTCGGTGTCCACGGCAAAGATCTGGCCCGGACCAACGCGGCCCTTGGCGATCACGTCTTCAGGCTGGTAGTTCCAGACACCGATTTCCGAAGCCAGGGTGATGAAACCGTTGGTGGTGGTCACCCAACGCGCCGGACGCAGACCGTTACGGTCGAGCAGGCAAACCGCGTAGCGACCGTCAGTCATTACCACGCCGGCCGGGCCGTCCCACGGCTCCATGTGCATCGAGTTGTATTCGTAGAACGCACGCAGGTCCGGGTCCATGGTTTCGACGTTCTGCCACGCTGGCGGAATGATCATCCGCACGCCACGGAACAGGTCGATACCACCGGTGACCATCAGTTCGAGCATGTTGTCCATGCTGGAAGAGTCGGAACCGACGCGGTTGACCAGTGGGCCGAGCTCTTCGAGATCGGGCATCAGGTCGTTGGCGAATTTGGTGCGACGGGCCACGGCCCAGTTGCGGTTGCCGGTGATGGTGTTGATCTCGCCGTTGTGCGCCAGGAAGCGGAACGGTTGAGCCAGCGGCCATTTCGGCAGGGTGTTGGTGGAGAAGCGCTGGTGGAACACGCAGATCGCGGTTTGCAGGCGCTCGTCGCTCAGGTCTGGATAGAAGGCGGTCAAATCCGCCGGCATCATCAGGCCTTTATAAATGATGGTCTTGTGGGAAAAGCTGCAGATGTAGTGATCGACGTCGGCGGCGTTGGCCACGGACGAGCGACGACGGGAGCTGAACAGCTTGATCGCCATGTCCTGATCGCTCAGGCCTTCACCGCCGATGAACACTTGCTCGATCTGCGGCAGGCGCTCAAGGGCCAGGCGGCCGAGGACGCTGGTGTCGATCGGCACTTTGCGCCAGCCGACCAGCTGCAGGCCGGCAGCCAAGATCTCGCGGTTCATGTTCTCGCGAGCGGCTTCGGCTTTGACCGGGTCCTGATTGAAGAAGACCATGCCCACGGCATATTGCTTGGGCAGTGCGACGCCGAAGGTTTCCTGGGCGATGGCTCGCAGGAATACGTCCGGCTTTTGAATCAGCAGACCGCAACCGTCACCGGTCTTGCCGTCGGCATTAATCCCACCGCGGTGGGTCATGCAGGTCAGGGCCTCGATGGCCGTTTGCAAAAGGGTATGACTGGGTTCGCCCTGCATATGGGCTATCAGGCCGAAACCGCAGTTATCCTTGAATTCATCTGGTTGGTACAGACCTGCTTTCATAGACACTTTCTCACCAGGCTGCCTCTTAACGAGGCAAATTTCTTTTCAATTCAACCACTTGCCATCCACGCCGAACGTACGCCAGCTTTGCGGGAGCAAAAGGGAGGTCATTGTACACACCGACACTTGGCCTCACAAATTTGACGACGAAATGTCGCAAATCTATGTCGCATTTGTGAAAGGTTTAAAGCGATCTGCTGTGCTAGTCAAAACTTTTTTAATTCTGACCGCAACGACTCAAAGACTACTGTGACGCAGACACCACAAGGCACGCGGCCTGTAGAGGCGGCATGCGCTTGTAGAAATTTTGAGGTGCCGGGAGAGGCGGCCTGGGTAAGGCCGCCGAATCTTCAGCGAGCTGTGGCGAGTTCCTGTTGGACACTGGCGACAGAGCGTGGCCAAGGTTTACCAGCCTGAACCTTCGCTGGCAAGGCCTTGATGGCGGAAACAGCTGCATCACGGTTGGTGAAACTGCCGTAGGTGATGACGTAAAGCGGCTTACCGTTGAGCACTTTCTTGAAGTAACGGTACTCGCCGCCCTGCTCCTTGACGAAGTTTTGCGCGGTCGCTTCGGAGCTGGTGCCGAGGATCTGCACCACGTAGTTACCCGGAGCCTGACCGGCGTACCAGGTGCCGCCGGCGGCTTTCGCTGGGGTGGCCGGTTTCTCGGCAGGCTTGGCAGCAGCGGCAACGGCCGGTTTGGCTGGCGCCGGGGCAGGCTTGGCGGCAGGCGCTGGAACCGGTGCTGGCTTGGCGGTGGCGACTTGGGTCGGCGCAGGCGTCGGCTTGGCCGCTGGTGTTGGTGCAGGACCAGCCGGGACACCTGCGGGCGGTGCGGTGGTGGTGACGGTCGGCGGTGTCTCGCTGGAGCCTTCCAGCGGTACGCCATCGTCACCTTCGGTGATGCCGCCAGCCGCTTCAGCCAGCGGACCGCGCATCACCGGCTGCGAATTACCGACCAACGGCAATGGCATTGGCTGCGTGTTGCCGGCGAATTCTACGGCTGGAGCACCGCCATTGGCTGTTGGTTGCCCTTGGCCCAGCGGCAGTTGTGCCTGTTCGTTGGCCGGAGCACCGGTGGTCGGCGCTTTGCTGCGACCCGGCATCAACCAGGCGGCGGCTACCGCGACCACGACGACGGCGGAAATCGCCAATACGTGTTTCTTCGGCATATTGAACCCCATACTTGGACGCTTGACCGCTGAGCGGCTGGCAATCATGGCTTCGATCATTGCATCGCGGGCAACCTGGTTGATATTGCCAGGCCAACCCTCGGAGCTTTCGTGAATATCAGAGATCTGATCCGCGGTGAAAAGTTCGATACCCCGGCCTGCGCCTTCAAGACGCTGGTCCAGATATTCGCGGGTCTCTTCTTCGGTGTACGGCTGCAGTTCGATGACGTGGAAGCGCTCTTCTTCAAGCTGCAAAGCCTCAAGCTGAGCGATCAGCGACGACTCACCGAACAGGAACACATGCGGACGACCTTCCGGGGCACCGGCGCCCAGCGCCATCAGGGCTTCGAGCGCTGATTCGTCGAGCTGCTCGGCATCATCCACCAGCAAATAGACTTCCTGACCGGTAAGCGCCAGTTGCACCACCTGAGCCAGAATCGCGTCGATCTCGGGCTGGGCAACGTCCAGCGCCTGGGCGACCTGGCGCAGCACGCCAGCCGAGTCGCCGGCACCCCGGGCGGAAACCACCACGCTCTGTACCGACTGCTTGTTGGTGCTGGCCACCAGCGCCTGACGCAGCAGGGTCTTGCCACTGCCGTGCGGGCCAGTGACCACCAGCAATAGCTGGCTGTAACGTGCCAGGTGGTGCAACTGCCCGAGCACGGGTTTGCGTTGGGCCGGGAAAAACTTGAAGCCAGGAACCCGTGGAGCAAAAGGGTCATGATTCAACTGGTAATGGCCGAGGAAAGCCTCGTCGGCATGCAAACTAGTCATCGCGTTCTTATTAACCTTTAAGCTGAGCCAGGACGCGGTAATCCGCTCCCAGCGTGGCCTGTAGAACCTCTTTCGGATAATCGTCGGTCACCACCGCTTCGCCCATGTGGCGCAGCAGCACCAGGCGCAAACGACCGTCGATCACTTTTTTATCAATTGCCATGTGTTCGAGGAAATCGGCTTCGGTCATCTCTTCCGGCGGGATGACCGGCAGGCCTGCGCGCTGGAACAGGCGAATGCCGCGATCGCGTTCCTGTTCGCTGATCCAGGCCAGGCGTGCGGACATTTCCAGAGCCATTACGGTGCCAGCAGCGACCGCTTCGCCATGCAGCCAGACACCGTAGCCCATATGGGTTTCGATGGCGTGACCAAACGTGTGGCCCAGGTTGAGCGTGGCGCGCACACCGGTCTCTTTTTCGTCGGCGCCGACCACCGCAGCCTTGGCCGCGCAGGAACGCTCGATGGCGTAGGTCAGGGCTTGCTGGTCCAGATTACGCAGGCGGTCGACGTTGTCTTCGAGCCAGGTCAGGAACGGCTCATCGCAAATCAAACCGTATTTGATGACTTCAGCCAGGCCGGCAGACAGCTCGCGGGCCGGCAAAGTATTGAGGGAAGCAGTGTCGATCAGCACCACGTTCGGCTGATAGAAAGCGCCGACCATGTTCTTGCCCATCGGGTGATTGATGCCGGTCTTGCCGCCCACCGACGAGTCGACTTGCGACAGCAACGTGGTCGGGACCTGAATGAAATCAACGCCGCGCTGGTAGCAGGCGGCCGCAAAACCGGCCATGTCACCGATCACGCCGCCACCGAGGGCGATCACTGTCGTGCGACGGTCATGCCGTGCAGTCAGCAGACCATCGAAAATCAGTTGCAGGGTTTCCCAGGTCTTGAAGGCTTCGCCGTCGGGCAGCACCACGGAAATCACCGAGAACTGCGCGAGGCTGCGGGTCAGACGTTCAAGATAGAGCGGCGCAACGGTTTCGTTGGAGATGATCGCCACTTGCCGTCCGCGAATATGCGGGGCCAGCAGCTCAGGCTGATCCAACAAACCTTCGCCAATGTGAATCGGGTAGCTGCGCTCGCCTAGATCGACCTTGAGTGTCTGCATGTGTCCCCACAATGAAGATGGAATCGGGCATCGTGCCTTGAATTAACCAATGTCCACGGCGTCTGCCGGTGTGACGCCGTTCGGTAGCCGTTCGCCACAACCTTGAGCGGTCGTGGCAGGACGCCGAGGATAGCGCATTTCGTGCGGCGCTTTAACGCGGCGGCAGCTGCTGCAAGCGTTCGAGGATATCAAGCACGACCATCCGCGGCGGCCGCTCATCGGTTTCCACCACCAGATCGGCGATTTCCCGATAAAGCGGATCACGGATCGCCAGCAGATCCCGAAGGGTCTTGGCCGGATCAGCGGTACGCAACAAGGGGCGATTGCGGTCGCGGGACGTGCGACCGACCTGCTGCTCGACAGAAGCATGCAGATAGACCACACGCCCACCGGCGTGCAATGCCCGACGATTGGCTTCGCGCATGACTGCACCGCCGCCGGTCGCCAGCACCACGCCGTCGTAATCGCACAGCTCGGCAATCATTGCCTCCTCGCGATCACGAAAGCCCGGTTCGCCTTCCCTGTCGAAGATCCATGGGATATTGGCGCCCGTGCGTAATTCAATTTCCTTATCGGAATCTTTGAATGGCAAGCGCAGCTCTTTGGCCAGCAACCGGCCGATGGTGCTTTTTCCAGCGCCCATCGGTCCTACAAGAATCAAATTTCGCACAGAATCAACGACTCACAGCAATCGCCTGGTTATTCATGATACGCGGAGTGAGAAACACCAACAGCTCGGATTTTTTCTCCGAAACCACGTCACGCCGGAAAAGGCGGCCAAGATACGGCACATCGCCAAGAAATGGCACCTTATCTACAACCTTGCTTTGAGTATTTGAGAAAACACCACCAATGACGATGGTCTCGCCATCGTTGACCAGGACCTTGGCGTTGACCTCGTTTTTCTTGATCGGCGGCACATCCTGGACCTTGTTCAGGTAGTCCGGTTCATCCTTGGTGACCTTGACCTCCATGATGATCCGGTTGTCCGGGGTGATTTGCGGCGTCACTTCCAGCGACAGCGAGGCTTCCTTGAACGACACAGAAGTCGCGCCACTGGAGCTGGCTTCCTGATAGGGAATCTCGGTGCCCTTGAGGATTTTCGCGGTTTCCTTGTCGGACGTGACCACTTTGGGTTGCGAGACGATCTCGCCGTTGCCGGTTTTCTCCATGGCCGTCAGCTCAAGGTCGAGCAAGACGTTGTCAGTGATGAACGCGATGCCGATCCCGGAGGTATTGCTGACAGCCCCCAAGTCGACGAACGGCGAATTGGTGCTGGTGCTTCCCGGCGTGCCGATGGTCGACGACGCGTTCGCACCATTGCTGACGCCTGAAGTATTCCAGTTGCCCTTGTTCTGGATCGAACCGCCCCAGCGCACGCCGAGGCTCTTGTCGTAGTCAACGTTGGCCTCGACGATCCGCGCTTCGATCATCACCTGCCGTACCGGGATATCCAGCTGCGCCACGATCCGCCGCAATTCGTCGAGCCGGTCCTGAGTCTGGTAGGCAATGATGTTGTTGGTACGTTCATCGACGGTGATCGAACCTCGTTCGTCGATTTTCGCTTCGGCGCTGGTCACCGACTGGAACAGCTTGGCGATATCGGCTGCCTTGGCATAGTTGACTTGCAGTAACTCACGACGCAGCGGCGCAAGTTCGGCGATCTGCTTCTGCGACTCCAGTTCCTGGCGCTCCCGGGCAGCGATTTCATCCGCCGGCGCCACCAGCAGGACGTTACCGATCTTGCGCTTGTCGAGGCCTTTGGTTTTCAGCACCAGATCCAGCGCCTGATCCCATGGCACGTTTTGCAACCGCAGGGTAATGCCGCCCTGCACCGTGTCGCTGGCGACCAGATTGAGGTTGGTGAAGTCGGCGATCAGTTGCAGCACCGAGCGCACATCGATGTCCTGGAAATTCAACGAGAGTTTTTCACCGCTGTAAGCGTAGCGATCAGCGTTGCGCTTTTGCAGGTCGTCGGCAGTCATCGGGCGGATGCTGACGGTCAGCTTGTTGTCGGTCTGGTAGGTCGAATAATCGAAGGCACCACTGGGCTCGATGGTGATGGTGGCCCTGTCGCCTGTAGCGATGGCATTGACGAACTGCACGGGCGTGGCGAAGTCCTTGACGTCCAGGCGCACACGTAACGGCTCGGGCAGCCGGGTTCTGGCGAAGCCGAGAATGATCTTGCCGTCGCGCTCCTGAATGTCTGGCGCGATGGACGGATCCGTCAGGTCGATCACCACATTGCCTTCACCTTGGGTGCCGCGCTGAAAATCCACCGCGCGAATAGCCTTGGCTGTTGGCGCAACCGCACGCGCCGGAGCCGGGGTAACGACAGCGGCTGGCTTCGGTGCCCGGGGTTTACCTCCCTGCCCGACCACCACAAACAGGCTGTTGCCCTCGATCCGGGTGTCATACGGGGTCAATTGCGTGAGGTTGATGATCAGCCGTGTTCGGTCCTTGGCTTCCACCACCGTTGCGCTGCGGGCATTGCCGCCGCCCAGATCGCGGGTCTTGCTCGCCAGCTGACTGACGACACCGGGCAAGTCCAGCGCAATCCGCGCAGGCGATTCGGTGGTGTACCCGTGAGGCGCCGGGGGCGGTTCATCGAACGCCAACTTCAACTCGACGCGGTCGCCCGGCAGCGCTGCGACATCCAGCGTCTTGAGGTTGGCCGCTTGTACCATCGGCGACAGCAGCGCTATCCATAGCGACACTCCGAGGGTGGAGAAAATCCTGTTCATTGTTCGAGTTCCACTATGAGTGTTCTTTCAAAGGGAGGGTCCGCGGCCGTTCCAGCCAGGCACCTTCGCCATCCGGGACGATTTCCACCACATCGACTTGCGAGGCGTTGATGGCGACGATCCGCCCATCGTTGCGCCCCAGGTAATCGCCGACTTTCAGCCGATGCACCCCACCAGCACCGCGCAACAGCGCGAAGGAGCCTGATGCATTGGAGATCGTGCCGACCATTTCAAACTGCTCGATATTGAAACCCTCGAGGTACTGCTTGACCCGATTCGGGTCGGGTTTGACATTGCGCGAGCCATGCCTCTGCCCGGTCAGGTCGACTCTGACCTGCGGGGAAAACGGACTGCGCAGGTTGGCGGCGCTGTAGGTGAATGTCGGGTAAGACCGAAATGTCGGCGTTGGTTCAATCTTGCCCGGTGCCCGCAGGCGCATTTCGTTCATGTAGGCGTCCAGGTCGCTGACATCATCGCCGCCGTTACAACCGGTCAGGACCACCAGCAACACCGCCACGGAAAAACCACGAACAAGGCTCATTGATGCAGCCCCTTGTCGTTGTAGCGGTAAGTCTTGGCCAGGATGCTCATGCGCAACTTTGTCCCGCCGTCAGGATTGACCGGCGCCAGGTCAAAATCATGCAGGGTGACGATGCGCGGAAGTCCGGCCACGCCGCTGACGAACGTCGCCAGGTCGTGATAGGCACCGGTGACGGTGATCTGGATCGGCAATTCGATGTAGAACGGCTGGGTGACCTCAGGCAACAGTTTGATTTCTTCAAACTCCAGGCCGCTGCCCAGGCCGGTGCGGGTGATGTCTTCGAGCAGGCCGGGGACTTCGGTATCACTGGGCAGTTGCCGCAGCAGCACGCCAAAGGAGTTCTCCATTTCCTTCATTTGCTGGGTGTACAACTCCAGGTTCGCCGCCATATGAGCCTTGGTGGCGAACTGCTCTTTGAGCGTCGTTTCTTCCTCGCGCTTAAGGTCAAGCTGACTCTCAAGCTCACTCGTGGAAAAGCTGTAACCGAGCGCCAGCACCAGCATCATGACCAGCACACTCACAAGCACCTTGATCGCCGGCGGCCAGGAACCGATGTTGCTGGTGTCCAGTTCGTTGATATCGATCTTGCGCAGTCCTTCGAACCATGCGGACGGACTCATTTCCCATCCTCCACGGCGGCGGGCTGAGTCTGACGAACGGTCAGCTGAAAGACGTTGGCTTGATCCAACTGACCGGCGGTGGTCGCCTTGACCTCCGTCAGGCTCGGCGCATCGAACCAGTCCGACGCATCCAGATTGCGCATCAGGTCGGAAACTCGATTGTTGGATTCCGCCGCGCCAGTGATGGACAGGGTCTTGCCATCCATTTTCACTTCCGTGAAATACACACCGTCGGGCAGGGTCCGGGCCAATTGATCAAAGATGCGCCCGCTGATCGGCCGGTTGCCTTGCAGGTCCTGGATGATGCGCATGCGCTCGACCAGTTGCTGGCGGCGGGCTTTGAGATCGCTGATCTGCTTGATCCGCTCGTCGACCACGACAATCTGCTTGCCGATGTAATCGTTGCGCGCTACCTGCCGGTCGATGGCACTGTTGATCGCCTGATTGGCAATCAATACAGCCCCTGCCGATCCCACCAGCACGCCCGCCAGAATCAATAAAAAGCGTTTGCGGCGTTGTTCGCGCAGCTCTTCGCGCCAAGGTAAAAGATTGATCCGCGCCATCAGTCGAAACTCCTGAGGGCCAGCCCGCAGGCGATCATCATGGCCGGTGCGTCGCTGCCTAGCGCCGCGGCGTTGACCTTGCTGCTCAGCGTCATCTCGGCAAACGGATTGGCCACCTGCGTCGGCGTGCCCAGTTGCTGCTCGATCAAGCGATCCAGGCCGGGAACAGACGCGGTGCCGCCGGCGAGCAAAATATGGTCGACCGAGTGGTACTGACCGGAGGCGAAGAAAAACTGCAGCGAACGCGAGACCTGCTGCACCAAGGCCTCGCGAAAGGGCTGCAACACTTCACTGACGTAATCGTCAGGCAAGCCGCCCTGCTTCTTTGCCAACCCAGCCTGTTCGACAGTCATCCCGTATCGCCGCTGAATCTCTTCAGTCAATTGCCGCCCGCCGAACAATTGTTCGCGGGTATAGATGATCCGCCCGTTCAGCAGCACGCTCAGGGTGGTCATGGTCGCACCGATGTCGACCACTGCCACCAGACGCTCCCGAGAGCTGGCCAATTGATTCGTCAGCAGGCCGAACGATCGCTCCAGGGCATAGGCCTCGACATCGACCACACGGGCGGTCAGCCCGGCCAATGTCAGGGCCGCTTCGCGCACTTCGACGTTTTCCTTGCGACAGGCCGCGAGCAGCACATTGACCCGCTCGGGGTTGCGCGCTGACGCGCCCTGGACTTCGAAGTCGATGGCGACCTCGTCCAACGGATATGGGATGTATTGATCGGCCTCGATCTTCAGCTGGCTTTCCATTTCGTCGTCGGAAAGACCGGCATCCATCTCGATGGTCTTGGTGATCACCGCCGAACCGGCCACGGCCACGGCGACGTACTTGAGGCTGGTTCTAGCCTTGATCAGTACACGAGAAAGGGCCTGGCCCACACCTTCGAGCTCGGCGATGTTTTTCTCGATCACCGCGCTGGCAGGCAGCGGCTCGACCGCGTAGGCCTCGACCCGATAGCGGTCGCCCTGGCGGCTCAGCTCAAGGAGCTTCACCGAAGTGGAGCTGATGTCGATCCCTAAAAGCGTATTGGCTTTTTTATTGAAGAGTCCTGGCACTAGCAATTCCCTATGACTATCCGTGAGTTACGGACTCTGTAATGTGTGTTGCGTTCCCTCCGCCCGTCTTGACAGCAGCCGCCAATGACGCCTGAGCCGGAAAAATGCTTATAATGCCCAGCGTTTTTTTCCGCTTATTCTCAAGCGCGGGTCGTTCGCCTTTAGCCTGAACCCTGATGCGTAATTCATTCTTTGCCCTGGATATCCAAAAGCCTTGATTCGTCTGCTGAAATTTTTCGGTTGGTCCATCGTCGCGGTTTTCTGCGGACTGCTTTTGGGTCTGAGCGGGGCGTTTCTTTACCTTAGCCCCGGATTGCCGTCCGTGGAGGCGCTGCGAAGCATCCAGTTGCAGATTCCATTGCGGGTCTACAGCAGCGACAACAAGTTGATCGCAGAATTCGGCGAAATGCGCCGCACACCGATCCGTTTCGCCGACATTCCCCCCAATTTCATTAATGCGTTACTAAGTGCTGAAGACGATAACTTCGCCAACCACTATGGCGTCGACCCAAGCAGCCTGATGCGGGCCGCCACCCAACTGGTCAAAAGCGGCCACATCCAGTCCGGCGGCAGCACCATCACCATGCAGGTGGCGAAGAACTTCTTCCTGACCAGCGAACGCAGCTTCTCGCGCAAAACCACTGAAATCCTCCTGGCGTTGCAGATCGAACGGCAACTGACCAAGGACGAAATCCTTGAGCTGTACGTCAACAAGATCTATCTGGGCAACCGTGCTTACGGCATCGAGGCGGCGGCGCAGGTCTATTACGGCAAGTCGATTCGTGACGTCAGCCTGGCGCAGATGGCAATGATCGCCGGCCTGCCAAAAGCCCCGTCGCGCTTCAACCCGCTGGCCAACCCGGCCCGCAGCAAGGAACGTCGCGACTGGATCCTGGGGCGCATGTACAAGCTCGGCAAAATCACCGAAGCCGATTACACCGCCGCGATCAACGAGCCGCTGAACGCCAGCTATCACGTGCCGACCCCGGAAGTGAACGCGCCTTACATCGCCGAAATGGCCCGTGCCGAAATGGTCGGTCGCTATGGCAGCGACGCGTACACCGAAGGTTTCCGCGTCACCACCACGGTGCCGAGCAACCTTCAGGAAATGGCCAATACCGCCGTTCATGAAGGCTTGATGACTTACGATCAGCGTCACGGCTATCGCGGCCCGGAATCGCGCTTGCCGGGCAAGACCCGTGAAGCGTGGGCCACCGAACTGACCAAGCAGCGCACTATCAGCAGCCTTGAGCCGGCCATCGTCACCCAGGTCGACAAGACCGGTCTGCAAGTGCTGACCCGCACCGGACAGGAACACGTCAACTGGGACACCATGAAGTGGGCCCGCCCGTTCCTGAACACCAACAGCATGGGCGCCAATCCGAAGCAGCCGTCGGACGTGGCCCAGGTCGGCGATCTGATCCGCGTGCAACGCCAGCCGGACAATTCGCTGAAGTTCAGCCAGATCCCGCAAGCCCAGGGCGCACTGGTTTCCCTCGACCCGCAAAATGGCGCGATCCGCTCGCTGGTCGGTGGTTTTGCCTTCGAGCAGAGCAACTACAACCGCGCGTTGCAGGCCAAGCGCCAGCCGGGTTCGAGCTTCAAGCCATTCGTCTACGCCGCCGCACTGGATAACGGCTACACCGCTGCCAGCCTGGTCAACGATGCACCGATCGTGTTCGTCGACGAGTACCTGGACAAGGTCTGGCGTCCGAAGAACGATACCAACACTTTCCTCGGCCCGATCCGTCTACGTGAGGCGCTGTACAAGTCGCGTAACCTGGTATCGATCCGCCTGTTGCAGGCGATGGGCGTTGGCAAGACCATCGACTACATCACCCGTTTCGGCTTCAACAAGCAGGACCTGCCACCCAACCTGTCCCTCGCGCTGGGCACCGCAACCCTGACGCCGATGGAAATCGCCACCGGCTGGAGCACCTTCGCCAACGGCGGCTACAAGATCACCCCGTACATCATCGACAAGGTCGAAAGCCGCAATGGCGACACGCTGTTCGTCGCCAATCCGCCGAGCGTTCCAACAGGCGGGGCAGCCACTGACGGTATCGCCGCGCCAGTCGCCGAGGCCTTTACGGTCAACGCGACACCGGCCGATGCACTGACCGCCCAACCGACGCCACAGGCACCAGCGGTGGCTGAACGAATCGTTGATGGCCGTACGACTTACATCCTCAACAGCATGCTCGAGGACGTGATCAAGCTCGGTACCGGTCGTCGTGCCTTGGCCCTGGGCCGTAGCGACATTGCCGGCAAGACCGGCACCACCAACGAATCCAAGGACGCCTGGTTCTCCGGTTACAACGCCGATTACGTGACCACGGTCTGGACCGGTTTTGACCAGCCTGAAAGCCTCGGCCGCAAGGAATTCGGCGGCACCGTCGCGCTGCCGATCTGGATGAACTACATGGGTGCTGCGCTCAAAGACTTGCCGCCTCACACGCAGCCAGAGCCGGAAGGCATCCTGAGCCTGCGCGTCGACCCGATCAGTGGCCGTGCGGCCTCCCCGAGCACGCCTGGGGCTTACTTCGAACTGTTCAAGGCCGAAGATACGCCGCCGTCGGTGAATGAACTGGGCAACGGCAATGCGCCGGGCAGCCCGCTGCCGGCGGATGAGCAGGCGCCGATCGATTTGTTCTGATTGCAGCGACAACAGAAAGCCCCGCCTTCGTTAGAAGCGTGGGGCTTTTTATTGCCTGCTGATTTATGTACTGACTGAACCGGCCCCATCGCTGGCAAGCCAGCTCCCACAGGGATTTGTGGTGTGCATGAGTTCTATGAACACCATCGCCCACTGTGGGAGCTGGCTTGCCAGCGATGGGGCCCTTCAAGGCAATCCAAAAACTTCAGGCACAAAAAAGCCCCAGCTCATTACGAGCCAGGGCTTTCAGTTGAAGCGCTACAACGACTTAGCCGTTGAACACGTCATCCACGCTTTTCAGCGGGTAGTTCTTCGGATACGGCAGGGTCGCCACACCGGTCTCGATGGCGGCTTTGGCCACAGCATCGGAGATCAGGGTGATCAGGCGGGCATCCATTGGCTTCGGAATGATGTACTCACGACCGAATTCCAGCTTGATGCCGCCGTAGGCGTCGCACACTTCCTGAGGAACCGGCAGCTTGGCCAGTTCGCGCAGGGCGTTGGCTGCGGCCACTTTCATTTCTTCGTTGATGCGCTTGGCGCGAACGTCCAGGGCACCACGGAAGATGAACGGGAAGCCCAGTACGTTGTTGACCTGGTTCGGGTAGTCCGAACGGCCGGTGGCCATGATCACGTCGTTGCGGGTGGCGTGTGCCAGTTCCGGGGAGATTTCCGGATCAGGGTTGGAGCACGCGAACACGATCGGGTTAGGCGCCATCGACAGCAGGCCTTCAGCGCTCAGCAGGTTCGGGCCGGACAGGCCGACGAACACGTCAGCACCTTGAAGGGCGTCAGCCAGGGTGCGCTTGTCGGTCGCGTGAGCGAAGACAGCTTTGTACTGGTTCAGGTCGTCACGGCCGGAGTGGATCACGCCGGTACGGTCGATCATGTAGATGTTTTCGATGTTGGCGCCCATGCTCACCAGCAATTTCATGCAGGAGATGGCGGCAGCACCGGCGCCCAGGCAGACGATCTTGGCTTGCGGCAGGGTTTTGCCGGCGATTTCCAGGGCGTTGATCATGCCGGCCGCGGTCACGATCGCAGTGCCGTGCTGGTCATCGTGGAACACCGGAATGTCGCACTGCTCGATCAGAGCGCGTTCGATCTCAAAGCACTCAGGCGCCTTGATGTCTTCCAGGTTGATGCCACCGAAAGTGATGGAAATGCGCTTGACGGTGTCGATGAAGGCTTGCGGGCTTTCGGAGTCGACTTCGATGTCGAAAACGTCGATGCCGGCGAAGCGCTTGAACAGAACGCCTTTACCTTCCATCACTGGCTTGGAGGCCAATGGGCCGAGGTTACCCAGGCCGAGAATCGCGGTGCCATCGGAAATGACTGCAACCAGGTTGCCCTTGCCGGTGTATTTGTAGGCCAGTTCAGGATCGCGGGCGATTTCGCGTACTGGTTCGGCTACGCCGGGGCTGTAGGCCAGCGACAGGTCGCGGGCGGTAGCGGTGGCCTTGGTGAGCTCGACACTCAGCTTCCCTGGACGAGGATTGGCGTGATATTCGAGAGCGGCAGTTTTCAGATCAGACATTTTGGCATTCCGCTTTTACTGTTGGACAGACTGGTCAGCGAGGATACGCGCCTCGCAAAATCCCCACAAGACTGACCGGTCACCCCTGTCAAGCGCCCGGCCTTACGACTTTGGGCCAAGAGCCGCGGAACACAAGGGACTGACTGTTCACAATCTACAGAAAAAATGTCTACAATTTTTTATCACTGCGTCACTTGCAGCATCGCCGGATCGGTCAGCGGCAACATCCAGCGCGCCTGGCCATTCTTGAGCCCGCCGCGGCGCGAACGATCCAGCACCCAGCCACGCGCCTCGATTTGCCTGCCTTTGAGCTTTTCAAGCGCAGGCGCATCGAAGCGGGCCAGCAAATTGGGTGCAACGCGCAATACAACCGAATCCTGCAATTCAATCCAAACCCCGCCACGATTACGCTGAACCTTGCTCACACGACCGCTGAGCACGGCAAAACCGGACGCGCTGATCTGATCCGCTTTCAGTACAGGTGACTGTCGCCATACGCCGAGCCCGGCCTGGCGGGCACTGCGTTCCGCCGTTTGCTGACAGTCGACCAAATCGACATTCGGAGGAACCGCCACCAGAAAACCGAGACCTTCGGCGAGCATTTGCGCTTCGAGATTGGCACCGTCGGCGCTGTAGACATGAGCCAGGGTTCGGCCGTAATGGTCTTTGCTTTCTTTTCCGGGCAGCAAACCAACCCGCCCATCGCTCGCCGCCACCAACGCTTCAAGGCGTTTGCGCGCGGCCACGGCGAACGGCTCGTCGGAGCGGCCTTTCTTGCCCAGCTCCGGCGTGTTCAAACCGATCATGCGCACGCTGCGACCGTCGTTCAGGCGTAGCGTGTCGCCATCGACCACCCGCTGCACGGTCACCGATGTCAGGCCAGTCGGGGCCGGGCAGAAAGCCTGGGCTGCGGAGAGCCAAATCGCAGACACAAAAAAGGCGCCCACAAGGGACGCCTTTTTCATCAGCATGGAAAAGCCCACCGGGCTCTTCAACCTTACTCTGCAGCAGCAGGAGCTTTGGTTTTGCCGAAAGCACCGAAACGGTCGGCGAAGCGCTGAACGCGGCCGCCAGTGTCCAGAGTCTTTTGCTTACCGGTGTAGAACGGGTGGCATTCGTTGCAAACGTCGATCGCCAGGGCTTTGCCGAAGGTCGAACGGGTTTCGAACTTGTTGCCGCAGCTGCAGGTAACAGCAACTGCTGGGTATTCTGGATGGATATCAGCTTTCATGGTGTCTTCCTCAGGCTAGCGTGCCGCCACCCAACACTATTGTTGAATACCGCACGTAATTAGGCCGCGGATTCTACCAGACAATGCCAATCACGCAAGCTGTCGCTTCTACCGACCGTCTGCTAGGCTCCCGGCCCAATACGCGATCCCCTGTAGGAGTGAGCCTGCTCGCGATAGCGGTCTGCCAGTCGCTGCAATGTTGACTGCAATATTGCTATCGCGAGCAGGCTCACTCCTACAGGTTATACGTCACACCCCCTTTGTTTGTTGATCGAGATCCCCCGCGTGCCCGACGCCATTCTGCGCCTCGCTCTGCCATCGCCTCTGCGCCGCCTGTTCGACTACCGCGCGCCGGCCGATGTCCTGCGCGCGCAATTGCATCCCGGCATGCGCCTGCGGGTGCCTTTCGGGCGTCGGGAGATGATCGGGATTCTGGTGGAAGTCACCGACACCAGCGAAGTCCCCGCCGAAAAACTCAAACCGGCGCTGGCCCTGCTCGATGCCACACCACCGCTGCCACCCGCGCTGTTCAAGCTGTGCCTGTGGACGTCCCAGTATTACCAGCACAGCCTCGGCGACACCTTGAGTTGGGCGCTTCCCGTACTGTTGCGCCAGGGCGAGTTGGCCGAACCACGCCAGGAGCGCTTCTGGTCTGCCGCGCCAGGCGCGAGCCTTGATGACCCGCGTATCGCCCGCGCCCCGCGCCAGCGTGAAGCCCTGGCGACACTGGCTCAACATCCCCACGGCGTGGCCCATCAGCTGCTGAGCAAATTGATGCTGAGCAAGGACAGCCTCGATCTGCTGCTGGCCAAGGATCTGGTGCAAGTCGAGGTCCGCAAACACGCTCCCGGTGCCCGGCACGAACACTGGCTGGCGCAGCCGGAGCTGCCGCTCAACCCGGAACAGCGAGCAGCGTATGAAGCGATCCGCGCCGGGTTCGACAGTTATCACGCGTTCCTGCTGGCCGGCGTCACCGGCAGCGGCAAGACCGAAGTGTATTTGCAGTTGATCCGCGAAACCCTGGAGGCCGGCAAGCAAGCGCTGGTGCTGATCCCGGAAATCAACCTCGGCCCGCAAACCCTGGCGCGCTTCGAGCAGCGCTTCAATGCGCGCATCGCGCTGATCCACTCGGCGGTCAACGATCGCGAACGCCTCGAAGCGTGGCTCGCCGCCCGGGACGGCGAGGCCGACATCATTATCGGCACCCGTTCGGCGCTGTTCACACCGATGAAAAACCCGGGCCTGATCATCATCGACGAGGAACACGACGGTTCCTATAAGCAGCAGGAAGGTTTGCGTTACCACGCTCGCGACCTGGCATTGGTGCGGGCCAGGCAGGAAAACATCCCGATTGTGCTCGGCTCCGCCACACCTTCACTGGAAAGCCTGCACAACGCCTACACCGGTCGTTATGGCCTCCTACGCCTGAATGAGCGCGCTGGCGGTGCCAAGCAACCGCGCTTCCTGCGCTTGGATGTGAAAAGTCGCCCGCTGGACAGCGGCATTTCCGGGCCGATGCAACAGGCCATCGGCCAGACACTCGCCGCCGGCCAGCAAGTGCTGGTGTTCCTTAATCGCAGAGGCTTCGCGCCGACGCTGCTTTGCCACGACTGCGGCTGGATGTCCGAATGCCAGCGCTGCGATGCGCGCATGACCGTGCACCAGCGCTATGGCGAATTGCGCTGCCACCATTGCGGTTATGTCGAACGCGTCCCGCGCCAGTGCCCGAAGTGCAACAAGGTCGATTTGCGTCCGGTGGGCGCCGGCACCGAACGGGCCGAAGAGCGCCTGAAAATCCTGTTCCCGGACTATCCGGTGCTACGGGTCGACCGCGACAGCACCTCGCGCAAAGACGCGATGAACCAGTTGTTCGCGACCATTCAAAAGGGTCAGCCGTGCATTTTGATCGGCACCCAGATGCTTGCCAAAGGGCACCACTTTCCGCGAGTCACGCTGGTGTCGATTCTCGACGCCGACGGCGGGCTGTTCTCCGGCGACTTCCGCGCCAGCGAGCGCATGGCGCAGTTGATCGTCCAGGTCGCTGGCCGCGCCGGCCGGGCCGAAGAGCCGGGCAAAGTGATCATCCAGACGCACCTGGCCGACCATCCGCTGCTGGTGCAATTGACCGAGCAAGGCTATTTCGCCTTCGCCGAACAGGCCTTGAGCGAGCGTCGCGCGGCGGGGCTGCCACCGTTTGCGCATCTGGCGTTGCTGCGCGCTGAAGCGCATAAGCCGGGACAGGCCGAAGGCTTTCTTGATGAGGCATGCAGCGAGGCTGAGCGTTTGCTGGCCGAGCAGAACCTGAGCGGGATTGAACTGCTGGGGCCGGTGCCGGCGCCGATGGAGCGTCGGGCCGGGCGTTATCGCGCGCAACTGTTATTGCAGGCGACCGCGCGGGCGCCGTTGCATCGGTTGCTGGCCAGTTGGTTGCTGGCGCTGGAGCAGATGCCGAGTGGGCGGGCGGTGCGTTGGTCTCTGGATGTTGATCCGGTCGATTTGTATTGACCTAGAGATCGCCGTTGAATGTGTAGGAGCAAGGCTTGCCCGCGATAGCGATCTCAAAGGCGCCATCGCGGGCAAGCCTTGCTCCTACAAACGACGGCATTTGTCACCACACATCCACAACCTGCCTGCTAAGGTTGGCAAGCCCGCCTCGGCAACGGATAATGCCCAGTTTTTCCACCAGCGCATGATGCGCCGCCGCGCCAGCGGTCGAAAGAGAAGACCATGAAAGACACCATTCGCCAGCTGATCCAACAAGCCATCACCCAACTCGTCAACGAAGGTGTGTTGCCTGAAGGCCTGTCGCCGGCGATCCAGGTGGAAAACTCTCGCGACAAGAAGAACGGCGACTTCGCCAGCAACATCGCGATGATGCTGGCCAAACCGGCCGGTATGAAGCCCCGTGACCTGGCGGAAAAAATCATCGCCGCGCTGCCGGCTGACGAAAACGTCTCCAAGGCCGAAATCGCCGGTCCTGGCTTCCTGAACTTCTTCCAGAACACCGACGCCCTGGCTTCGCGCCTGGATGCCGCGCTGGCCGATGCCAATATCGGCGTGCGCAAGGCCGGTCCGGTGCAGCGCACAGTGGTCGACCTGTCGGCCCCGAACCTCGCCAAGGAAATGCACGTCGGCCACTTGCGTTCGACCATCATTGGCGACGGCGTGGCCCGCGTTCTGGAATTCCTCGGTGACACGGTGATCCGTCAGAACCACGTCGGCGACTGGGGCACCCAGTTCGGCATGCTGATGGCGTACCTGCAGGAAAACCCGATCACCAGCGACGAGCTGTCGGACCTGGAAAACTTCTACCGCGCCGCCAAGCAACGCTTCGACGAATCCGAAGAGTTCGCCGACCGCGCCCGTGGCCTGGTGGTCAAGTTGCAGGCCGGCGATGCCGATTGCCTGGCGCTGTGGACCAAGTTCAAGGACATCTCGCTGTCGCACTGCCAGAAAATCTACGAACTGCTCAACGTCAAACTGACCATGGCCGACGTGATGGGCGAAAGCGCCTACAACGACGACCTGATCAACGTGGTCAACGACTTGAAGGCCGCGGGCATGCTGGTCGAGAGCAACGGCGCCCAGTGCGTGTTCCTCGACGAGTTCAAGAATGCCGATGGCGATCCGCTGCCGGTGATCATCGTCAAGGCTGACGGCGGCTACCTCTACGCCACCACCGACCTCGCGGCCGTGCGCTATCGCAGCGGCACGCTCAAGGCTGATCGCGCACTGTACTTCGTCGACCAGCGTCAGGCGCTGCACTTCCAGCAAGTGTTCGCCGTGGCACGCAAGGCCGGCTTCGTGACGCACCCGATGGAAATGGAACACATGGGCTTCGGCACCATGAACGGCGCCGACGGCCGTCCGTTCAAGACCCGCGATGGCGGCACCGTGAAGCTGATCGACCTGCTGACCGAAGCCCAGGAACGCGCCTACACACTGGTGAAGGACAAGAACCCGGAACTGGCCGAAGCCGACCTGCGCAACATCGCCAAGGTCGTGGGCATTGGCGCGGTGAAATACGCCGACCTGTCCAAGCACCGTACCAGCGACTACAGCTTCAACTTCGACCTGATGCTGAACTTCGAAGGCAACACCGCGCCGTACCTGCTGTACGCCTACACCCGCGTGGCCGGTGTGTTCCGCAAGCTCGGCAAGGACTTCAGCGAAGTCGAAGGCCAGATCGTGCTCGAAGCACCGCATGAACACGAGCTGGCAGCGAAACTCGCGCAGTTCGGCGAAGTGCTGAACAATGTGTCCGAGAAAGGCACGCCGCACATCCTCTGCACTTACCTGTACGACGTCGCCGGCCTGTTCTCCAGCTTCTACGAGAACTGCCCGATCCTCGCTGCCGACACCCCGGAACAAATGCAGAGCCGCCTGCGCCTCGCCGCGTTGACCGGACGCACTCTCAAGCAAGGCCTGGAACTCTTGGGTCTGGAAACTCTGGAGCGTATGTAAGTTGGCTGCCAAGAAAAAACCTGCACCCAAGCGTGGCGCCAGCCGTTACCAAGCTCCAGCGAAGCAACCGATCCCGGGTTGGCTGTGGATGGCCATCGGCCTGACGGTCGGCGCATTCATCGTATTCCTGATGAAACTGGAACCGGGCAAGGGCAGCGACACGGTCAAACGCGAGAAGGTCGAGCAGCAACAGAAAGCCACCAAGATCGCCGAGGCCAACAAGACCCCGCCGAGCCCGACACAACCGGTGAAGCCGAAGTACGACTTCTACACCCTGTTGCCGGAATCGGAAGTCATCGTGCCGCCGGATGCCGTGCCGGAAAAAACCCTGCCGACACCACAAGTGCCGGCCATCCCGACCACGCCGGTGACGCCGGCCGAAGCGGCGAAGATCGACACCGCCCGCGCCCAGGCGGCCCTTGCCGGGATCACCCCGCCACCACCGCCGCCTGTCACCAAAGCGGCGCCGGTGACCAAGTTCTTCCTGCAAGCCGGTTCGTTCCGCAAGGAGACTGACGCGGACAAGGTTCGGGCGCAGATCATCCTGCTCGGCCAGGCTGTGGCGGTTGAATCGGGCACGGTGAAGGATGAGACCTGGTATCGCGTGTTGGTCGGACCGTTCAGCAACCGTGAGCAACTGACCACCGCACAGAAGCAATTGGCTGGCGCCGGTTTCAGCAACCTGCTGTTACAACAACGCCAAAGCCGCTGATCAACTGCTAAAACAGCTCCCACAGGGAACACAACCCCCTGTAGGAGCTGCCGCAGGCTGCGATCTTTTCGAGGTTTGCACGGCCCTCAGCTTTACCACCAAAAAAGCAAGATCAAAAGATCGCAGCCTTCGGCAGCTCCTACGCGCCTCGCACCACTCGTCCCCTCTCCCGTCCTACAGTTGAAATCCACTCCACCACCCCCATATGAATGGGCATAAGGCACTTTCGCCCCGCTGCGTGGAGACTCTTCCCTTGACCACCATCGTTTCAGTTCGTCGCCACGGCAAAGTCGTCATGGGCGGCGACGGCCAGGTTTCTCTCGGCAATACCGTGATGAAAGGCAACGCCAAGAAAGTCCGTCGCCTGTACCACGGCGAAGTCCTCGCCGGTTTTGCCGGTGCCACGGCTGACGCCTTTACCCTTTTCGAACGTTTCGAAGGCCAGCTGGAAAAACACCAGGGCCATCTGGTTCGCGCCGCCGTCGAACTCGCCAAAGAATGGCGCACCGACCGCTCCCTGAGCCGCCTCGAAGCCATGCTGGCGGTGGCCAACAAAGACGCCTCGCTGATCATCACCGGCAACGGCGACGTGGTAGAGCCTGAGAACGGTCTGATCGCCATGGGCTCCGGTGGCGCCTATGCCCAGGCTGCCGCCAGCGCGCTGCTGAAAAAAACCGACCTGTCGGCCCGGGAAATCGTCGAGACCGCTCTCGGCATCGCCGGCGACATCTGCGTATTCACCAACCACACCCAGACCATTGAGGAGCAGGACTGCGCCAAAGGCGACGAGTAAGTCTGTTTCGGCCGCACGCCACGACTCACTTGTTTAAGGTCCGTCAAATATTATGTCCATGACTCCCCGTGAAATCGTCCACGAACTCAATCGCCATATAATCGGCCAGGACGATGCCAAGCGCGCCGTCGCCATTGCCCTGCGCAATCGCTGGCGCCGGATGCAGCTGCCTGAAGAGCTGCGCGTTGAAGTAACCCCGAAGAACATCCTGATGATCGGCCCTACCGGTGTCGGTAAAACCGAGATCGCCCGTCGCCTGGCCAAACTGGCCAACGCACCGTTCATCAAGGTCGAAGCGACCAAGTTCACCGAAGTCGGCTACGTCGGCCGCGACGTCGAATCGATCATTCGTGACCTGGCCGATGCCGCGATCAAGTTGCTGCGCGAACAGGAAATCACCAAGGTTCGCCACCGCGCCGAAGACGCGGCCGAAGAGCGCATCCTCGACGCACTGCTGCCTCCGGCCCGCATGGGCTTCAGCAACGACGACGCCCCGAGCTCCGATTCCAACACCCGTCAGCTGTTCCGCAAGCGCCTGCGTGAAGGCCAGCTGGACGACAAGGAAATCGAGATCGAAGTGGCCGAAATGTCCGGCGTCGATATCTCCGCGCCGCCGGGCATGGAAGAAATGACCAACCAGTTGCAGAGCCTGTTTGCCAACATGGGCAAGGGCAAAAAGAAGGCCCGCAAACTCAAGGTCAAAGAAGCGCTGAAACTGGTGCGCGACGAAGAAGCCGGCCGTCTGGTCAACGATGAAGAGTTGAAGGCCAAGGCGCTGGAAGCGGTCGAGCAGCACGGTATCGTGTTCATCGACGAAATCGACAAGGTCGCCAAACGCGGCAATGTCGGTGGCGCCGATGTGTCCCGCGAAGGTGTGCAGCGCGACTTGCTGCCGCTGATCGAAGGCTGCACCGTCAACACCAAGCTGGGCATGGTCAAAACCGACCACATCCTGTTCATCGCCTCCGGTGCTTTCCACCTGAGCAAGCCGAGCGATCTGGTGCCGGAACTGCAAGGTCGTCTGCCGATTCGTGTCGAGCTCAAGGCGCTGTCGCCACAGGACTTCGAACGCATTCTCAGCGAACCGCACGCTTCGCTCACCGAGCAATATTGCGCACTGCTGAAAACCGAAGGCCTGGGTATCGAGTTCCAGCCAAGCGGCATCAAGCGCATCGCCGAGATCGCCTGGCAGGTCAACGAGAAAACCGAGAACATCGGTGCCCGTCGCCTGCACACCCTGCTCGAGCGTCTGCTCGAAGAGGTGTCGTTCAGCGCCGGTGACCTGGCCAGCACCCATGACGGCAAGGTCATCCAGATCGACGCCGACTACGTCAACAGCCACCTCGGTGAATTGGCGCAGAACGAAGACCTGTCCCGTTATATCCTGTAGGTCACCTACTCTCCTGTGAGAACGTAACACCTGTAGGAACTGCCGCAGGCTGCGATCTTTTCCGGCCACGCCGAAGATCAAAAGATCGCAGCCTGCGGCAGCTCCTACAGATCGTTCCACATAGACGGACGACCAGCCATGACCCAAATCCCCACCGACATCAAGCTGCACAAAGCCTCGAAAACCCTGACGCTCAAATACGCGTCCGGCGAGGAATACACCCTGCCCGCCGAATTCCTGCGCGTGCACTCTCCTTCCGCCGAGGTCCAGGGCCACGGCAAACCCATCCTGCAATTTGGCAAGATCAACGTAGGCCTGAGCAAGCTGGAGCCGGCCGGTCACTACGCACTGAAACTGACCTTCGACGACGGCCACGACAGCGGCCTGTTCACTTGGGAATACCTCTACGAACTGGGGCGACGTCATGACGCACTCTGGGAGGATTATCTTGCCGAGCTCAAAGCCGCCGGAAAGACCCGCGACCCGAACGAGTCCGTCGTCAAGCTGATGCTCTAGTCCGAGCTTCTTGCTCTTTAGAGGGCATTTTCTAATTCCATCTGTTTGAATGCTCGGCTTCTGGGTCGGTTATTGGCCTGCTTGCGAAAAAAATTAAAGTCGGGTAACCAATGGAGCTGGCAAGTTCCCTGCAGTGCTCTCTGAACAAAAAGCATCGATGCAGAATTAACGGTCACCCGAGCAGTAGTACCTGGCATTTGCTGTGTGACTACACAGCAGGACCGGGTACTCGTCTCAGGACAATGGAGCGTCGTAGATGAGTAAACAGAATAACGATGACTTGAAGTATCAGGCCTCGGAAAACACCTTGGGTCTGAATCCTGTCGTTGGGCTGCGTGGAAAGGATCTACTGGCTTCTGCTCGCATGGTACTCAGGCAGGCCATCAGGCAACCGGTGCACAGCGCGAAGCATGTGGCGCATTTCGGCCTTGAACTCAAGAACGTGCTGTTCGGCAAATCCGGGCTGCAACCGACCAGCGATGACCGTCGCTTCGCGGATCCGGCCTGGAGCCAGAACCCGCTCTACAAACGTTATCTGCAAACTTATCTGGCGTGGCGCAAGGAACTCCACGAATGGATCGACGACAGTAACCTTGGGCCCAAGGATATCGCCCGCGGGCACTTCGTGATCAACCTGATGACCGAAGCCTTCGCCCCGACCAACACGGCGGCCAACCCGGCGGCAGTCAAACGCTTTTTCGAAACCGGCGGCAAAAGCCTGCTCGACGGTCTTTCGCATCTGGCCAAGGACATGGTGCACAACGGCGGCATGCCGAGCCAGGTCAACATGGGCGCGTTCGAGGTCGGCAAGAGCCTGGGCGTGACCGAAGGCGCGGTGGTGTTCCGCAACGATGTGCTGGAGCTGATCCAGTACAAGCCGATCACCGAGCAGGTCCACGAGCGCCCGTTGCTGGTGGTACCGCCGCAGATCAACAAGTTCTACGTTTTCGACCTGAGCCCGGACAAGAGCCTGGCGCGGTTCTGCCTGCGCAACAATGTGCAGACTTTCATCGTCAGCTGGCGCAACCCGACCAAGGAACAGCGCGAGTGGGGCCTGTCGACTTACATCGAGGCGCTCAAGGAAGCGGTCGACGTGGTCACCGCCATCACCGGCAGCAAAGACGTGAACATGCTCGGCGCCTGCTCCGGCGGCATCACCTGCACCGCGCTGCTAGGCCACTACGCCGCGATCGGCGAGAAAAAGGTCAATGCCCTCACCCTGCTGGTGAGCGTGCTGGACACCACTCTGGACAGCGACGTAGCCCTGTTCGTCGACGAGCAGACCCTGGAGACCGCCAAGCGTCATTCGTACCAGGCCGGCGTGCTGGAAGGCCGCGACATGGCGAAAGTCTTCGCCTGGATGCGCCCCAACGACCTGATCTGGAACTACTGGGTCAACAACTACCTGCTGGGCAACGAGCCGCCGGTGTTCGACATCCTGTTCTGGAACAACGACACCACACGACTGCCGGCAGCGTTCCACGGCGATCTGATCGAGATGTTCAAAAACAATCCACTGATCCGCTCGAATGCACTGGAAGTGTGCGGCACGCCGATTGACCTCAAGCAGGTGACTGCCGACATCTTTTCCCTGGCCGGCACCAACGACCACATCACCCCGTGGAAGTCCTGCTACAAGTCGGCGCAACTGTTCGGTGGCAACGTTGAATTCGTGCTGTCCAGCAGCGGGCATATCCAGAGCATCCTGAACCCGCCGGGCAACCCTAAATCCCGTTACATGACCAGCACTGAAAAAATGGCGACCAGTGCCGAGGAGTGGCAAGAGAACTCCACCAAGCACACTGATTCCTGGTGGCTGCACTGGCAGGCCTGGCAGGCCCAGCGTTCCGGCGAGCTGAAGAAGGCCCCGGCGAAACTGGGCAACAAGGCATATCCGGCGGGCGAAGCAGCGCCGGGCACGTATGTACATGAGCGGTAACTGACACACCCCGCCCCCTTGTAGGAGCCGAGCTTGCTCGCGATGGCGGCAGGTCAGTCGACACCAATGTTGGCTGTACCACCGCCATCGCGAGCAAGCTCGGCTCCTACAAGGATCGGGGATGAATTCATAAACAGGGCTTGAGCATGCCGCAACCGTTCATATTCCGCACCGTCGACCTGGATGGCCAGACCCTCCGCACGGCGGTGCGCCCCGGCAAGCCTCACTTGACGCCCTTGCTGATTTTCAACGGCATCGGCGCCAACCTTGAGTTGGTGTTTCCGTTTGTCGCGGCGCTGGACCCGGACCTGGAAGTCATCGCCTTCGACGTGCCCGGTGTCGGCGGTTCGTCGACGCCGAATCGTCCGTATCGATTTCCAGGCCTGGCGAAACTCACGGCACGCATGCTCGACTACCTCGATTACGGGCAGGTCAATGTGATCGGTGTGTCCTGGGGTGGCGCGCTTGCCCAGCAGTTCGCTTATGACTATCCGGAACGCTGCAAGAAACTGGTGCTGGCGGCCACGGCGGCGGGCGCAGTGATGGTGCCGGGCAAGCCGAAAGTGCTGTGGATGATGGCCAGTCCCAGACGCTATATCCAGCCGTCACACGTGATCCGCATTGCGCCGATGATCTACGGCGGCTCGTTCCGTCGCGACCCGACGCTGGCCGCCAGCCACGCGGCAAAGGTGCGTTCGGCGGGCAAGCTCGGTTACTACTGGCAACTGTTCGCCGGCCTCGGCTGGACCAGCATTCACTGGCTGCACAAGATCAACCAGCCAACCCTGGTGCTGGCCGGCGATGACGATCCGCTGATCCCGCTGGTCAACATGCGCTTGCTGGCCTGGCGGATTCCCAACGCCCAGCTGCACATTATCGATGACGGGCACCTGTTCCTGATTACCCGCGCCGAAGCGGTGGCGCCGATCATCATGAAATTCCTCGAGGAAGAACGGCAGCGTGCGGTGATGCATCCGCATCCGGCACCACAGGGCGGCTGACCGGCCCGTTTTTTGTATAGGTAAAAAGGGGTGGGCAGGATGCCGCGCCGCGCAACAACCCGTTACAGCGTCTATGGTGTTCTGGTTCGGTGAGTTTGTTTTTGGCCTGAAGACGAAGGAGTGTTGAGTCATGCGCGATAAACCAGCGAGGGAGTCACTACCCACTCCCGCCGCGTTCATCAACGCACAAAGTGCGATTACCGGCCTGCGCGGCCGGGATCTGATTTCGACTTTGCGCAGCGTTGCCGCCCATGGCCTGCGCAACCCCGTGCACACCGCCAAACATGCCTTGAAACTGGGCGGCCAATTGGGTCGCGTGCTGCTGGGCGACACCCTGCACCCGACCAACCCGCAAGACAGTCGTTTCGCCGACCCGGCGTGGGCCCTCAACCCGTTTTATCGTCGCAGCCTGCAGGCCTACCTGAGCTGGCAGAAGCAGATCAAAAGCTGGATCGACGACAGCAACATGAGCCCGGACGATCGCGCCCGCGCGCACTTTGCGTTCGCCTTGCTCAACGATGCCGTGTCGCCGTCCAACAGTTTGCTCAATCCGCTGGCGATCAAGGAAATCTTCAACTCCGGCGGCAACAGCCTGGTGCGCGGGATCAGCCACCTGGTGGACGACCTGCTGCACAACGATGGCCTGCCCCGGCAAGTCACCAAACAGGCATTCGAGGTCGGCAAGACCGTCGCCACCACCACCGGTGCGGTGGTGTTTCGCAACGAACTGCTGGAGCTGATCCAGTACAAGCCGATGAGCGAAAGGCAGTATTCAAAACCGCTGCTGGTGGTGCCGCCGCAGATCAACAAGTACTACATTTTCGACCTGAGCCCGCACAACAGCTTCGTTCAGTTCGCGCTCAAGAATGGCCTGCAAACCTTCATGATCAGCTGGCGCAACCCGGATGTGCGCCACCGCGAATGGGGCCTGTCGACCTACGTCGAAGCGGTGGAAGAAGCCATGAACGTCTGCCGGGCGATCACCGGCGCGCGCGAGGTCAACCTGATGGGCGCCTGCGCCGGCGGCCTGACCATCGCTGCGCTGCAAGGTCACCTGCAAGCCAAGCGACAACTGCGCCGCGTCTCCAGTGCGACTTATCTGGTGAGCCTGCTCGACAGCCAACTGGATTCGCCGGCCACCCTCTTCGCCGACGAACAGACTCTGGAAGCCGCCAAGCGTCGTTCCTATCAAAAGGGCGTGCTGGACGGCCGCGACATGGCCAAAGTCTTCGCCTGGATGCGCCCCAACGATTTGGTCTGGAGCTACTTCGTCAACAACTACCTGCTGGGCAAGGAGCCGCCCGCGTTCGACATCCTCTACTGGAACAACGACAACACGCGTCTGCCGGCCGCCCTGCATGGTGACTTGCTGGACTTCTTCAAGCACAACCCGCTGAGCCATCCGGGCGGCCTCGAAGTGTGCGGCACACCCATCGACTTGCAGAAGGTCACCGTCGACAGCTTCAGCGTCGCCGGCATCAATGATCACATCACGCCATGGGATGCGGTGTATCGCTCGACGCTGCTGCTGGGTGGCGAGCGGCGCTTTGTGCTGTCCAACAGCGGGCACGTGCAGAGCATTCTCAATCCGCCGAGCAACCCGAAAGCCAACTACGTGGAAGGTGCAAAACTGAGTAGCGACCCACGTGCCTGGTATTACGACGCCAAGCAGGTCGACGGCAGTTGGTGGACGCAATGGCTGAGCTGGATTCAGGAACGCTCGGGCGCGCAGAAGGAAACCCTGATGACCCTCGGCAACCAGAACTATCCACCGATGGAGGCGGCGCCCGGTACTTACGTGCGTGTGCGCTGACGCTCAAACGACCCACGGCCGCTGCCGGCCGTGGCATGACTCGATCACTAAGAAGACTGGATGAAAACCCGCGACCGCATCCTCGAATGTGCCCTGCAGTTGTTCAATCAGAAGGGCGAACCGAACGTCTCCACCATGGAAGTTGCCAACGAAATGGGGATCAGCCCGGGCAACCTCTACTACCACTTCCACGGCAAGGAACCGCTGATACTCGGGCTGTTCGAGCGCTTTCAGGCCGAACTGGCCCCGTTGCTCGATCCACCGGCCGACGTCGAACTGGCTCCTGAAGACTACTGGCTGTTCCTGCACCTGATCGTCGAACGCCTGGCCCACTACCGGTTTCTGTTCCAGGACCTGTCGAACCTGGCCGGGCGCCTGCCGAAACTGGCCAAGGGCATTCGCAACCTGCTCAATGCCCTCAAGCGCACGCTGGCTTCGTTGTTGGCCCGATTGCAGGCGCAGGGTTTATTGGTCAGCGATACGCAAGCGTTGGGGCAATTGGTGGAGCAGATCACCATGACCCTGCTGTTCTCGCTGGACTATCAGCGGATTCTCGACCGTGAGGGTGAGGTGCGCCTGGTGGTGTACCAGATCATGATGCTGGTGGCGCCGCATCTGCTGCCGCCGATCAAGGCTGCGACCGAGCAGATGGCGATGCAGTATCTGGAAGATCACGAGTAAACCTGTGGGAGCGAGCTTGCTCGCGATGAGGCCATCACATTCAACATCGATGCCGGCTGACACGCCGCCATCGCGAGCAAGCTCGCTCCCACAGTGGTTTGGTGTCCAAAGATTCCTGCACAAACAAAAACGCCCGACCTTGGCAGGCCGGGCGTTTTCTTGAGCCCTGAAGAATCAGGACTGACTGGTTGGCGTCGATGGAGCTGGCGCGACAGTCGGGGTGACAGCAGGGGTCGGCGCGGTCGCGGAGTTCGATGCGCTCACCGGTGCTGCTGCCGGGGCTGCCGGCTTTGCAGCTGCCACCGCTGGCTTCGCGGCGGCTTTTGGAGCGGCCGGTTTTTTCACCGCTGGCTTCTTCGCAGCAGCAGGTTTTGCTGCTGGCTTGGCGGCAGGTTTTGCTGCGGCGGTTTTTGCAGCAGGTTTGGCGGCTGGCTTAGCCGCTGGTTTGGCTGCCGGCTTGGCGGCTGCTTTAGCGGCAACCGGTTTGGCCGCTGCCTTGGCGGCAGCAGGTTTCGCTGCTGCAGTTTTGGCGGCTGGTTTAGCAGCAGGTTTGGCTGCCGCTTTTACCAGTGGTTTAGCCGCAGTTTTTGCGGCCGGTTTGGCAGCAGGTTTGGCCGCTGCGGTTTTCGCCGCAACAGGCGCAACCTTGGCACCGGTCAGTTTTTCGATTTGCTTGGTCAGGGTATCGACCTTGCTGTGCAATGCTTTTACTTCATTGCGGCTCGGTACGCCCAGACGCGAAATGGCGCTGTTCAGACGCTTGTCGAAAGCGCCTTCGAGCTCATCCCACTTGCCCAGTGCGCGATCTTTCACGCCGCTGATGCGCGACTTGGCCGAAGAAGCGGAGTCCTTGGCGGCGTCGACTTTCTTGCCAACGGCGCTCTTGGTGAGCTTCTCGGCTTTCTCGCCGTCCTTAACCAATGCATCGAAGAGTTTGCTGCCGTCAGTGTCGATCTTCGAGTACACGCCTAAACCAGCCAGCCAGATTTTCCGGGAGTAGTCTTCGACCTTCCCGATCCACGAGCTGCCTTCTTTCTCGGTGTTCTTTTTAACAGCCATCCCGTTCTCCTTAAGATTTACGCGCGACACGTTCGAGCAATGCCGTCAGCTCATCGAGCTTAGCAGAGAGTGTCTCAACGTCATGTTTAGACGGAATGCCGATACGATTCAAGGCACTTGCGACACGCGTGTCGAACGCCTTCTCGACCTTGTCGAGTTGAAGCTCGACCTTACCCTTGAAAGTGCTCACTTCGTTCTTGGCTTCGTCGATCTCGGCATTCGCCGCTTCGAGTCTCTCAGCGACTACTTTTTTGCCTTTCTTTTCAACAGTTTGACCGGCTTTTACCAACTCTTGAAAGTACTCGCTGCCCTCTTGCCCGACCTTGGCGTAGGCGCCCAGGCCTGCCAGCCAGACTTTGCGGGCATAGGATTTGACGTCGCCCAGAGCACTGGTCGATGCGTCGATTTTTTTCTTCAGAATCACTTTGGCCATGGTCCACCTCACGCGCAGAAGGTTTGAGGAACTGCCCGCGAAAGTGTCGGGCACTGGCACAAAGTAGGGAGAAAAATTAGAAACGGCACCCTAACAAATGACATAAACCGGTGGTGCCTGGAAGAGATCGCAGCCTCGTTTCACTCGACAGCTCCTACAGAAGCGGCGGCGTACACCTGTAGGAGCTGTCGAGTGAAACGAGGCTGCGATCTTTTCGGGATCACACCAGCGCTTTATCCAGCGCCTTCTCGATTTCCGCTTTGATCATGCCGCTCATGGCCGACATCATCAGGCCCAGCTCCACATCGACCTTGATCGAATCGTCACTGACATGCACGGCGCCTTTCACACCCGAACGCTTGAGGTTCAAGGTGTCGCCGGACCACTGCGGCTCCAGGCCATATTGCTCGGAAAGTTTCTGCGCCAGCTTGTCGGCCTTCTCCCGCGCCGCTTCCTTACCCAGGCCGTGGGTACGCTCAACACTGATATGGGCCATCGATTGACTCCTGCTTTTTGAATACAGCCATGAATGCTTGTTCGGTGAATCTTGACCGCTGCTGCGGCAAAACGTCCCGACGGTGATCCATCTTACCTTCAGCCTTGCCAAGACAAAGCATCCCTTGGGGATTAGAATGTCGCGCATTCTCTTTTGGTGACAGCGATATGACTGATCAGCGCAAAGGCAGCGATGCCGAACCCACCACTCACTTCGGCTTCAAAAACGTTCCGGAAAGCCAGAAAGCGGAAAAAGTCGCTGAAGTTTTCCACTCGGTAGCCGCCAAGTACGACTTGATGAACGACCTCCTGTCGGGCGGCATGCACCGTCTGTGGAAGCGTTTCGCGATCGAGCTGTCGGGCGTTCGCACCGGCAACCGCGTGCTCGACATTGCCGGCGGCACCGGTGACCTGACCAAAAAATTCTCGCACCTCGTCGGCCCTACCGGCCAGGTCGTGCTGGCCGACATCAACGAATCCATGCTCAAGGTCGGTCGTGACCGCCTGCTGGACCTGGGTGTGGCCGGCAACGTCGAATTCGTCCAGGCCGATGCGGAAAAGCTGCCGTTCCCGGACAACCATTTCGACTGCGTGACCATCGCCTTCGGCCTGCGCAACGTGACGCACAAGGAAGACGCCCTGCGTTCCATGTTGCGCGTGCTCAAGCCCGGCGGCCGTCTGCTGGTACTGGAATTTTCCAAGCCGACCAACGCGCTGATGTCCAAGGCCTATGACGCCTACTCGTTCGCCTTCATGCCGCTGATGGGCAAGCTGATCACCAACGACTCGGAAAGCTATCGCTACCTGGCCGAATCGATCCGCATGCACCCGAATCAGGAAACCCTGAAGTCGATGATGGTCGAGGCCGGTTTTGACCGCGTGACCTATCACAACATGACCGCAGGCATCGTTGCCCTGCACCGCGGCATCAAGCCCTGATGCTGCTCGCCGGACTGCTCGCCAGCGTTGAACTCGGCCTGAACCGGGTGCTGCGCCTCGACAGCACGGCGCTGCCGCGGCTCGCGCATTTGAGCGGCAGAGTGATCGCCGTCGACTGCCGCAGCCCGGCGCTGCAACTGTTCATCCTGCCCAGCAATGAAGGCCTGATGCTCGCCTCCCAGTGGGAAACCGGCGCCGATTGCACCTTGCGTGCACCGGCCTCGAGCCTGTTGAAACTGGCGATGAGCAAGGACAAGACTTCCGTTCTGCATGGTCCTGAAGTCGAACTCGATGGCGACAGCGGCGTGCTGCTGGAACTGGCGGCGATCCTTCAGGACCTCGAACTGGACTGGGAGTACGAACTCTCGCGCTGGCTCGGCCCCGTCGCAACGCAACTGGTCGGCGGTCACGTGCGCAGCCGCGCACGCTGGTATCAGCAAGGATTTGCCAGCCTGGGCCAGAACCTGGGCGAATACCTGGCCGAAGAATCGCGCACCCTCGTCGGTCAGCGTGAAGCCGAAGCCCGATTCAGTGAACTGGACCAGATCAAACTCGATCTGGAACGTCTTGAGGCGCGTTTCGAGCGCCTTTCCCGATCCCTCGACCCAAGCGATAACGCATGAAGCTGCTTGCCGTCCGCCGTCTGTTGCGCATCCAGCGCGTCGTGATCCGCTACCGCCTCGATGACCTGCTCTTCGCCCTGCCGCTGCCCTGGTTCTTGCGGGCGCTGCGCTATGCCTTGCCGTGGCGCTGGTTCCCGCGCAAGACCCTCGACCTGAGCCGTGGCGCACGATTGCGCCTGGCGTTGCAGGACCTGGGACCGATTTTCATCAAGTTCGGACAGATCCTGTCTACTCGCCGCGATTTGCTGCCGGAAGACATCGCCGATGAGTTGATGAAGTTGCAGGACCGCGTGCCGCCGTTCGATTCGCAAGTGTCGGTCAAGCTGATCGAAGAACAGCTCGGCAAGAAAATCAGCGAAGTGTTCAGCCGTTTCGACGTCGAACCGCTGGCCTCGGCCTCGGTGGCGCAGGTGCACGCCGCACAGTTGAAAACCGGTGAAGAAGTCGTCGTCAAAGTGATCCGCCCGGGCCTCAAGCCGATCATCGCCCAAGACCTCGCGTGGCTGTTCATCCTGGCCCGCGCCGCCGAAAAACTTTCGGCCGATGCGCGCCTGCTGCATCCGGTGGACGTGGTCAGCGACTACGAAAAAACCATCTATGACGAACTCGACCTGCTGCGCGAGGCGGCCAACGCCAGCCAGCTGAAGCGCAACTTCGAAGGCTCGCAGCTACTGTATGTGCCGCAAGTCTATTGGGACTGGTGCCGGCCGAAAGTGCTGGTGATGGAGCGCATCTACGGCATCCAGGTCACGGATCTCGCGACCCTGGCCGACCAGCGCACCGACATGAAAATGCTCGCCGAACGCGGCGTGGAGATTTTCTTCACCCAAGTGTTCCGCGACAGCTTTTTCCACGCCGACATGCACCCCGGCAACATCTTCGTCAGCACCGTGAACCCGTGGAGTCCGCAATACATCGCGATCGACTGCGGCATCGTCGGCAGCCTGACCCCGGAAGACCAGGATTATCTGGCGCGCAACCTCTTCGCGTTCTTCAAGCGTGATTACCGTCGTGTGGCGCAGTTGCACATCGATTCGGGCTGGGTGCCGGCGGAAACCAAGCTCAACGAATTCGAAGCGGCGATTCGTACCGTGTGCGAGCCGATCTTCGAAAAACCGTTAAAAGATATTTCATTTGGCCAGGTTCTGATGCGCCTGTTCCAGACCGCACGCCGCTTCAACATGGAAGTACAGCCGCAGCTGGTTCTGTTGCAGAAAACCCTGCTGAACATCGAAGGCCTGGGCCGTCAGCTGTACCCGGACCTCGACTTGTGGAACACCGCTCAGCCGTTCCTCGAGCGCTGGATGCGTGAACGCGTCAGCCCCAAAGCCTTGATCGGCAACGTGCAGAGCCAGTTCGAACAGCTCCCGCACCTGGCCAACATGGCCCGCGACCTGCTCGAACGCATGTCCCAGCCTCATGCCTACGACCCGCCGCCACCGTGGCACCGACGCCGTGACGACTGGTTCCTGCGCCTGCTCGGAACGGCTCATCTGGCCGGTGGCGCGATCCTCGCCGCGGGTGGGCCGCTGAATCAGTTGGCCTATTGGCCAGCGGGTATCATGATGGCCGTCGGTTTGTATCTGGTCGTGCGCCGATAGCCAGTTGTGCGAACGACTGGCACACTGTTTCAACGCTTGAGCTCGACTATTGAAGTGTCGAGCCCGCTGTCGGAGTCGAAGATGAAAAACTGGCTGGACGAGATCAAATGGGATGCCGACGGCCTGGTGCCGGCGATTGCCCAGGATCACAAGACCGGGCGCGTCCTGATGATGGCCTGGATGAACCGTGAAGCGCTGGAACTGACCGCAGCCGAGAATCGCGCGATCTACTGGTCCCGCTCGCGTGGCAAGCTGTGGCGCAAGGGCGAAGAGTCCGGCCACGTGCAAACCTTGCATGAGATGCGCCTGGACTGCGACGCCGACGTGATCATCCTGATGGTCGAGCAGATCGGCGACATCGCTTGCCATACCGGCCGCCAAAGCTGCTTCTATCGTGTCTATGAGAACGGCGACTGGACAACCGTCGACCCGGTTCTGAAAGATCCGCACGCCATCTATTCCGCAGGACACAAACATGAGTGACACTCTGACCCGTCTGGCCGCAGTGCTGGAAGAGCGCAAAGGCGCCGCCGCCGATAGCTCGTATGTCGCCAGCCTGTACCACAAGGGCTTGAACAAGATTCTGGAAAAAGTCGGCGAAGAGTCGGTCGAAACCATCATTGCCGCCAAGGATGCCGCCGTCAGCGGTGACTGCAGCGATGTGATCTACGAAACCGCCGATTTGTGGTTCCACAGCATGGTCATGCTCGCCCAATTGGGGCAGCATCCACAGGCTGTACTCGATGAACTGGACCGTCGTTTCGGTCTCTCCGGACACGCCGAGAAAGCCTCGCGCCCGTCCGCCTGAATAACGATTAGAGAGGAGCAGCAACATGGGCATTTTTGACTGGAAACACTGGATCGTCATCCTGGTTGTTGTCGTGCTGGTATTCGGCACCAAGAAACTGAAAAACCTCGGCACCGACGTCGGCGAATCGATCAAGGGCTTCAAGAAAGCCATGAACGACGACGAAAAACCGGCCGACCCGACTGCGACCCCGGCCCAACCGGTGCCACCGGTCCAGCCGCAGGCCTCTGTAAACCAGCCGCACACCATCGACGTGCAGGCGCAGAAAGTCGAAGAGCCGATCCGCAAAGACGTGTGAGCACTGACTAATGTTTGGTATCAGCTTCTCTGAACTGCTGCTCGTCGGCCTCGTCGCCCTGCTGGTGCTGGGCCCCGAGCGCTTGCCGGGCGCTGCGCGCACCGCCGGCCTGTGGGTCGGGCGCTTGAAGCGCAGCTTCAACGCGATCAAACAGGAAGTTGAACGTGAAATCGGTGCCGACGAAATTCGTCGGCAACTGCACAACGAACACATCCTGTCGCTTGAGCAGGAGGCGCGGAAGATCTTCACGCCGACCCAGCAGGAGCCGACGCCGGTGGAGCATGTGGGAGCGCAGACCATTGATGCACCTGCCGCTCCAGTCGCAACCACCACTGCACCTGCCGTAGCGGCTACGGAGCCAGCGCCCGTTGTGGCAGCAACTCCGGTTGAACCCGTTGCTCCAGCCGCCGCGCCGACCACGCCAGCGCCCAATGACACCACTTTGCCGCCGCGAGCCCCATGAGCGATCTCCCTGAAAACGACCAGCACATGCCGCTGGTTTCGCACCTCACCGAGTTGCGTACCCGACTGCTGCGCTGCGTAGCGGCGATCTTCATCATTTTTGCCGGGTTGTTCGCTTTCACCCAGCAGATCTACACCTTCGTCTCGACGCCGTTGCGCGCGTACCTGCCGGCCGGGGCGACGATGATCGCCACCGACGTTTCGTCGCCGTTCCTGACGCCGTTGAAGCTGACGATGATGGTCTCGCTGTTCCTGGCGATCCCGGTGATCCTGCATCAGATCTGGGGTTTCATCGCGCCAGGCCTGTACAAGCATGAAAAGCGCATCGCCGTGCCTTTGCTGTGCTCCAGCATCGTGCTGTTCTATGCCGGCATGGCGTTCGCCTATTTCCTGGTGTTCCCGCTGATCTTCAAGTTCTTCGCCGCCGCCACTCCGGCCGGCGTGGAAATGATGACCGACATCACCAGCTACCTCGACTTCGTCATGACGCTGTTCTTCGCCTTCGGCGTAGCGTTCGAAATCCCGGTAGCCGTGGTACTGCTGGTGTGGATCGGCGTGGTCGACGTCAAATATCTGAAGAAAATCCGCCCGTACGTGATCATCGGCTGCTTCGTGGTCGGCATGATCCTGACCCCGCCGGACATCTTCTCGCAGACCCTGCTCGCCGTGCCGATGTGGTTGCTGTTCGAAATCGGCATCCTGTTCGGCAGCCTGATCAGCAAACGTGGCGAGCACCCGGACGACCAACCGGCTGACGATCACAACGACCAGCCGCCAGCGACCCAAGCGTGAACCTGCTGCTCCTCGAAGAGGCCGATTTCATTGCGGCCGACCGGGTGATCCTGCGTGATCGCCGGTTGACGCACATGCAGGAAGTCCACCGCTGCGAAGTCGGCGACAACATGCGCGTCGGGCGGATTGGCGGATTGATGGGTGCGGCCGAGGTGCTGCGCCTGGACGCTGCTGAAGCTGAATTGCGCGTCACCCTCGACCAGACTCCACCGGCCAAGCTGCCACTGACCCTGGTATTGGCCCTGCCACGGCCCAAAATGCTCCGTAGGGTATTCCAGACCGTGGCGGCCATGGGTGTGCCGCGCGTTGTGCTGGTGAACAGCTATCGCGTCGAGAAGAGCTTCTGGCAAACACCATTCCTTGAACCGGAAGCAATTCGCGAGCAACTGATCCTCGGCCTCGAACAGGCCCGGGACAGCGTGCTGCCGGAAGTGGTGATCGAGAAGCGCTTCAAGCCCTTCGTCGAAGACCGCCTGCCTGCCATCACCGAGGGCACCCTCGGTCTCGTTGGCCATCCAGGCAACTACCCGCCCTGCCCCCGTGCGCTGAGCGAACCGGTGACCCTGGCGATCGGCCCCGAAGGTGGCTGGATTCCTTACGAAATCGATTTGCTCGGCAAATCCGGCCTGCAACCGGTGCAACTTGGCGAGCGCATCCTGCGCGTCGAAACCGCCGTTACTGCGCTGTTGGCTCGACTTTTCTAAACCCGCTCCGACCCGCTTGTCAGACCGCACCTATAGATTGCCTGCCCACGGCCGATACAACTCCCATAAAACCAATGTGTGGTCCGAGGGAGTTTCAGCATGTACCAATGGCTGGCCGATAAGCTGGGAAACGTAGGTGTAAACCGCAAACTGGGCGTCGGTTTCGGACTGGTGTTGCTGCTGACATTGCTGATCACCGTCACAGGCTGGACCGGCCTGAGCGATGTCACCAGCCGCGGCGATAAACTGGGTGTCATTTCCGAAATCAACGGGCTGACCAAAGACCTGCGCATCGCCCGCCTGGACTACGAAATGCGTCGCGGCGAACAAGGCCCCGGTGCGGTCAACGACCTGTTGGGCAAGCTCGACACTGGTTTGCAAGCCGCTCGCCAGATGCTCGAGCAGCCCGCCGACGTGGCCAAAATCGACCAGCAACTGGCTGCCGTCAGCCAATATAAGCAAGCCTTCGCCGCCATGACCCAGGCCGGCGCCAACCGTGAAGATGCCCGCAGTAAACTGGGTGCCACCGCCGACAACGCCGTGGCCAAGGTCGCTGAAGTCGAAAAATCGATGCTGCAAGGCGACAGCGTGACCGCGTTCAACAGCGTGATCGACCTGAGCAAACTGCTTCAGCAAGCGCGCTTCCAGGTGCGTGGCTACACCTACAGCGGTAAAAGTGAGGCCGAACAACCGGCCCTCGACGCGATCGACAACGCCCTGAAAAACCTCGAAAGCCTGTCGGCCAAACTGCCTGAAGAACACATAGCCAACCTGCAACAGGCGTCCGACTCGCTCAAAGCCTACCGCGCTGCGGTCAGTCAGTACCGCGATTCCCAGGTCGCCAGCGCCGAAGCCCTCAAACGCATGGCCGCCCAAGGGGAAATCCTGCTCGACGTCAGCTCCAAGCTCACCATCTCGCAAACCCTCGTGCGCGATACCGACGTGGCGCACGCCAAGAACATGCTGTTGCTGGCCACCGTCCTTGCGCTGACCTTCGGTCTATTTGCCGCATGGGCCATCACCCGGCAGATCGTGATCCCGTTGAACCAGACGCTTAAAGTCGCCGAGCGCATTGCTGCCGGCGACTTGACCCACAACCTGACTTCCAATCGCCAGGATGAGTTGGGCCAGTTGCAACGTGCCATTCAGAGCATGACCCAGGGCCTGCGAGAACTAATCGGCGGCATCAGCGATGGCGTCACGCAAATCGCCAGCGCCGCCGAAGAGCTGTCGGCAGTCACCGAACAGACCAGCGCCGGGGTCAACAGCCAGAAGGTCGAGACCGACCAGGTGGCCACCGCCATGAACGAAATGACCGCCACCGTGCAGGAAGTCGCGCGCAACGCGGAAGAAGCCTCCGAAGCCGCGGTCGCCGCCGACCAGCAGGCCCGCGAGGGCGACAAAGTGGTCGGCGAAGCCATTGCCCAGATCGAACGCCTGGCCAAGGAAGTCGGCAACTCTACCGAAGCCATGGGCGAACTCAAGCGCGAAAGCGACAAGATCGGCAGCGTCCTCGACGTGATCAAGTCCGTGGCCCAGCAAACCAACCTGCTGGCGCTCAATGCGGCAATTGAAGCGGCCCGTGCCGGTGAAGCCGGTCGCGGTTTTGCCGTGGTCGCCGATGAAGTCCGCAGCCTGGCCCAGCGCACCCAGAAGTCCACGGAAGAGATCGAAGAGCTGATCGTCGGTCTGCAAAACGGCACCCAGCAAGTCGCGACCATCATGGACAACAGCCGCAGCCTGACCGACAGCAGCGTCGAACTAACCCGCCGTGCCGGTGGCTCACTGGCGAGCATCACTCGCACAGTGTCGGCGATCCAGGCGATGAACCAGCAGATCGCCGCCGCCGCCGAACAGCAAAGCGCCGTGGCTGAAGAGATCAACCGTAGCGTGCTGAACGTGCGGGATGTATCGGATCAGACTTCGGCAGCCAGTGAAGAAACCGCGGCTTCCAGCGTTGAGCTGGCGCGGCTGGGGACGCATCTTCAGACGCTGGTGAGGAAATTTAAAGTTTAAAAAACCAATTGAAATTATGGGGTGGAAAATTTAAGAACCACTCGTAGAAATACTGGTTGGAGGGATTGCTGATATTTAAACTCTCAAGCGCCAGATATCAGCTCAAACAAAATTCCAAGTACAGTTCAACCGCCAATACTGTCGAAGCGGTTGAACTGACCACGAACAATTTTGATGACAAAAAAGGACGTAATGCTTACGACAAGAAGAAAAATAAAAACTAACTGAGTCAGTCCGTTATGCAATGCATCCAACGCGACCGACGCAAACACTATCATCGGAAAAGCCGTGAGTAAAAAATACAACACAGTTTTTGAGTAAAAAGTTGCTGGCAGTAGTGAGAAGGTAGAAATGGATGAATAAATATAATCCACAGGCATCTGACGCTGGGTAATGAAAGAAAACGAATTAAAAACCAAAATAAATGCAACGTTTGCCATCACTCCAGCTATCAATACGAGCAAATAAAGAAAAGCATTGACTGGACTGGCGAGAAACGGTTCTAAATCAATTGTATTTAAAATCATACAGATAGCTATCAAGAACAAGGCAACCAGAAGATAGTATGTTTGGCACCATCTGAATAAAACCAACACAAAAAAATTAATTGGACGTACCAGTAGGGTGTCTAGTTTGCCCTGAGTCAAGTGCCGAAAGAATCCTGCGATCGCCGAGCTAAAAAAATTTACAATCAAGCCACCCAATGCATATGTCATAAAAAAGATCACAAGCCAATTGGTGTTGATATCGTCACTGGTAACCAGCAAGCTTATAACATCAAAAAAAACCAACTGCAGACTGTAAAGAATTAGCAACGCCAATATCCCGCCTATCAAATTAATCTTGTATCGAGCCTCCTCTTTAACCGCATTAACAAACAGTTCAAATATATGCATATTAACCGCCTACCCCAGAATATTTATTAGTTGCGACCTTAAATACATTTCTGCAAGCAACCAACATGATAAAAAACCAAACAAAATACAAACACAATAACTCCATCAGCAACACACTACTTGGACGCAGCAAAAACTCAGCAGGGCCACTGATAATCAATCGAAATGGATTATATTTCATTAAAGGCTGAAGGTACTCCGGCCAGTAAGCAATAGGTAAAAGGGTACCTCCCATAACGCTTGCCAAAACAACTTGGAAACTAAGGATCATATCGGGCCGCGTGAGCCAGAACGTTGATAACGACATCAAAAAGCCCAACAAAAAACAAAAAAGCAAATTTGCCACACTCAACACTATAAAACCCGAAACACCGACCCAACTTCCTCCTGAAACCACCACAAAAAGCGCAATGCATAATACAGGAATGTAATAGAGCGCACTCTCTCCAAAAAAAATGAATAAATTGTATTTAAAATATCCTATCGGCTTAATAAAAATCCCCTCCAACTGACCCTCGTGAACATTGGTGGAGACCCTTGATATAAGGTCGTAGGCGTTATTTAAACGATTTAGTGCTAACACCGCAACATAATAAAGATAGGTCTCTTCAAGAGTATACTCTAACAACCCCCCTGTTCCGGCGTGCCCATAAACAAAGCGCCAGATAACAAACTGGATGATAAAAGGTACGCCCGTCGCGATCACCAGATCCGTGATCAGCATAGACCGATCCTTGTAAACCGAGAGCAACCCGGTTTGTATAAGCTTAAAATATCCAGCGATCATCACAAGTTTTCACCGGACCAGTTTTTGAAAAGGTTTACGACATTATTTTCAAAATCTACGGGCGACACCTCTAAATTGTACACACCCTCTGGAAATAGATTAAAAACCGAACGCAACGACGCTTTGGGCAAAAGATAGGTAAGATAATTGCTCCCATCGTTCAGAATATTTACATCCTCAACACCGAACATGGCATTTTTGAAAGCTAGAAGACTGAGCTCACTTAGAGTTGGATTTTTTACGCTGACAGACAATTTCACGTTGGATGTGAAACGTTCACTCAATTCGCGCATGGAACCATCAAATCGAATTTTTCCTCTATCAATAATAATAGCGTCATCACAGCAAGATTCAATATCACCCAGATCATGACTCGTGAGAAACACTGAAAGGTCATCCGACTTTCTTTTGAAGTTCAGGTACTTCCGTATCTCATACTTTGACGTAACATCCAGACCTACAGTCGGCTCATCTAGAAAAATGAGACTAGGGGAGTGCAAAAGATTTAATGTAAGCTCACATTTTACCCGTTCACCCAAGCTAAGATTACGTACGGGCTTATGGAGTACCTTGCCAAGATTCAATGCCCCAGACAGCTCGCACAACCGTTCTTGATAATCGCGATCTGAAATACCGTAAATTTTTTGATATGTATCAAAACTAGTCTTTACTGGGAGATCCCACCACAGCGATGTTTTATGTCCAAACACAACTCCGATTTTCTTCAAAAATCCTTTTTCCCGAAGACTGGGATCATATCCAAGAACTCTTACGCTGCCTGAAGTAGGCTTTTGAATTCCACATAAAATTTTTATCAAGCTCGACTTACCAGCCCCATTAGGCCCGATAAATCCAACCGCTGCGCCCTTGGGGACAGTAAAACATATCGAATCCAAGGCCTGAAAAGTATCATATTGCGGATTGATTAGTTGCTTACACCAGTCCACCGCCCCCGTTGTCCCTCTTGCTAGATAATAGTTTTTACTGACCGATTTCAAACTAATCAAAGTACCCATAAAAATCTAAAATTCCCTCATGATACTGCTGCGCCACTATTCAACCGATATAATAAACAAGAACATCAATTTAGGAGCCAAACTCTTTCAGTAATCCGCCACCTATTTCAAAAAAGCGACTTGCCGTATTCTTGACAAACCGAGTGTCATGAGAAACTATTATCGCCGCAGGATTCAAGCGCAGTATTTCATCTTCCAATGCCTCTTGAGAAGTTATATCCAAATGGTTGGTTGGCTCGTCCAAAATCAAAAAATTCGGATTGGTCAAACGTAGAACCAACAATGCAAGTCGTGTGCGTTCACCTTGACTAATTTGTGTGACTGTTTTTCTGGTATCTAGAAAGGAAAATCCTGCAGATGCGAGTTTGTTTACAGCTTGATGCTGATCGAGTTTAAATCGAGTAGCGATAAACTCCACAATCTCAGCGTCGAGCGGCAATAAGGAAAGTTCTTGATCCAGAATGCCTAATTTGACAGAAGGTCCAATTTTGATTCCAGGATCAGTATTATCGATAATGGCTTTGAGCAAAGTACTTTTGCCTGAGCCGTTTGCTCCTGAAATCACAACTCGGTCACCTCTATTTATCACCAGGTGTTTAATATGGAGTAATAAGAAGCCATCAGTTGAATACAACTTCAAATTGTCTATTTCCAAGATCTTCCTTGCATGAAACTCTTCTACATCCAAGGCGATCTCTTTTTTTCTGGAGATTTTTCGAGCGGGCAGTACGGCTTCAAGTATCTTGATTCTTTTTTCGATTCTCTTGGCTTTCTGCAACGCCTTATCACTATGGTTATTCACCCCTAATTGGCGTTGGAAATGAGCGCCTTTCTTTAAGCGTTCTATTTCATTTACAGTTTCAATTCTAGAACTAAATATCGCCTGTTCTTTCTCCAAAAAAATATCACGAGATCTTGAAAAAGAAAAATTGAAGTAAGAAAACTTTCTATCATGAAGAATTAATGTACTGCTCGTAACCGAGTCTAAAAAGTCTCGATTATGGCTAACCACAACATGTGTAGATGATAAGTTGCTATCGTTAAGCAAACGAATCAGATTCGCAATGTGGATCTGATCTAAATGGTTTGTAGGCTCATCCAATAACAACAGATCTGGCTCTGAAAGAACGGCTCTGCAAATCAACAATATTTTTTTCCAGCCGCCACTCAACTGGTTAAAAAATAATGATCGGTACTTCTTTGGAAACCCACAAAATTCAAATACATAGTCCACCTTCCATTTGTCACACTCCGGATCGGATAAGGTATTCTCCAGCATCCGAAATGCGGTGACCCCCTTCCATGCGTCGGGAAACCCTTGCTCAACATAAAAACAGTGCATTCCGCGGGAGTGAATAATGTTTCCTTCATGCTCATTCAGGTTTTTTGCAATTGTACGTAACAAGGAACTTTTTCCAGAACCGTTATCACCCACAACCCCTATTTTATCCCCACTATTTATGGATAGATTCAGATTTGAGAAAAGCGACCTCGAGTTAAGACGCAAAGAAACATCCTCCATCTTTACAAGAGACAATTACTCCACCCTCCACTCCCTTACAATACTTCTACGCTTATACGACTTTAGCTCCGGTAAAGCTTCAACTGCTTGGTGTGACAATGTAATAGAATAACCAAACAGGACAGAGAGCCGCGTCGTTAACTGGGCGAGTATTTCAACCATAGGCATGTGAGGTTGGCCCTTATAGTGAGTAACCAACTCCAACTCATCCGCGCTTTTCTGAATCATACGAAAAGCTCCCAATGTTTTATCAGGGGTAACCAATATATCGTCAATAGCTGCAAGAATGGACGCACTCGGAACAAGTTGATGGTCATAAGTTCTGAATGCATCATCTCGCCTACCATTTATCTCAAGTAGAGCTGTACAAGGACTACCGCAATCACAGCGTTTCAAATCTGGTCTTTTTCTTGCAATATCGCCATGATCAAATCTGATTAATGGCATTAATTCATTATTTAGATCAGTACAAATAACGCTGCCAAAACCGCCCTTATCTGCGTTCACAATCTCAAGATATACGCCATCCTCAACGGCGTGATACGTACCATAAGAGCATTGAGTCGCAATCAATCCAATTTCCTCAGAGCTATACTCGTCAAAAACTGGGATACCTAACGCCTTTGAGTAATAAGTTCGTTCAAACTGTGTGCTACTCTCAGAGTTAGTTAAAATTGCCTCAACCCCGCTCAACTGTAGCTCCGCCTTATGCTTAAGTATTAAAGGCAAATAACTTGGCAGAGTAATTAACAGTCGAGGCCTTAAGTGAAGTAAGTGCTCGCCCAGCGGCGTATCCGCTAGTAAATCCGGCAATTGAAACGTTTTATATTTGCCTTGAAGCGACGAAAAAGCCAATCCAGAGTGGTGAATGACATAGATCCAATCTGACTCTTGCAGCGGATATTGCAAACATGAATTATAAAACCGCAGTACTTCAAGGTGATCCAGAACTATATCTTCGTCGTCGGTATATACTGTAAACGGCTTTCCGCTTGAGCCTGATGTTCTGAAAGTATTAGCAAACTCCAGAACGTCTGGAGAATTTACTCTGATGCTAGGGCAGAAATCATTCAAAAGGGTTTTTGTTACGATGGGCAGCGTCTCAAAATCGGAAAAGCTAGAAATGCTTCCTTCTTCGTACCCGCACGCGCCATAAAAGTCTCGGTAAAACGGAACGTTTTTATAAGCATTGTCAACCAGATTTTTTATTCTCGATAATTGAAACTTCTTTATATCAGCGGCCGACTGGCGTAAAAATTCATTCATAGGCCCACTGTTTACTGACCATGACCGAAGTGCCGTGCATTGGAGATCATAATTATCGGTTCGAGGCCTAATAGCCTGTCGTGCCAGATTTTTAATTTGAGTTAAATTACCGCATTGCATCTGGGAGGCATAAATTGTTTCAGAAGTAAGAATGTTTTCCATGAGAGCTCTCCTATGCCGGGATAAACTTAATGCTATCTTCCAGCTCGAATACCGTGACGTCTTATAAATATGTGCTTACTAAGTTAACACCCACGCAAACAGCAACAACAAAAAACGTCGTTAACTATAAACTTTCTCGACTTGGAATAACTTTACGAAACCGTTAAAAATATGTAAAGCAGGAATAGAATAATGAATATGTCAGCCAAATATTGAAACAATAAAATTTATTCAAATACCCGAACAATGATGCCTGACAGAATGTGGCCATACATTTAACATCTAGATTATCTTCCTCTCTAAATCCATGTGATACTGATTATGCTTCAAATACAAATCTTACTACTTCACGGATGAAGGTGATTTCATGGTTGATTTCAACAAGCTAGTTCCAGAACTTATCGTTTCAGATATTAAACGCAGTCTGAAATTTTATTGCAAAGTGATAGGGTTTCATATCGAATATGAAAGACATAATGATGGCTTTGCATTCATTTCATATCACGGTAGCCAGTTGATGTTGGAGCAGGATCGTTTCAAGACATCACCTTGGCGCATAGAACCTCTGGAACAACCCTTCGGACGCGGGATAAACTTATCTATCGAGTGCCCGAATGTATCTGTACTGGCAAGAACACTGAAAAAATCGGGGTATGCGCTGCAAAAGCCAATAGAGGAATTCTGGTATAAGGAAAACGATAGCCTCTTGGGCGAAAGTAATTTCCTGGTACAGGATCCAGACGGTTACCTGCTTCGCTTTGCTCAGGATTTAGGCTCCAAAGATATGGTTCGTGATGAACTCTGATGCCTTAGCGAAATATCTAGACTGAATAACAATTTCAAAGATTCACCGACTTCTGAATTCGTTGATGATACGCGTTCAAAAGTCGGTATCTGGCTAATATCAACGTAAAAGATTTTTGTATGCGCTAATTTTTGTGGCGATATGAAGTCAAATTGAATCCTGCATACGTATCACTTTAGGAGCGATCACGGATCTTGCTAGCGACAACTCATCGATATGTCGGGGATTGTATTTACTTGCCGTTAATTTATCTTGCATCTGCTCAATTGATAATTCAACCTCCCCGGCGTGACCTACCAACCAAACCCAGTCCTGCTCATCAACTTCAAAATAAGTTACATGATGAAAAATTTTGTTCATTCTGTCGTACGCGTTTTTAAGTGACTTACAGCGCCACAGGCACGAATTTCCTGCTTGTGTAATATACGCGCCACCAGGAGTGAGTGAAAGTTTCACTTTATTCCAAAATGACTCATCATAAAGAGCTTCTGTTTCAGGGCCCTCATCTGGAATATCCATCACTATGAGATCGTATCGAACAGCACTGTCTAGCAGGCTTTCAATGTACGCTTTTCCATCGCCAATTATGATTCTTAGAGGATCATTACTTGAGGCGTCAATATAATTATTTACTTCATCTAATGTATACCCGTAAGGTAAATATTTCGCACAGGCACTCATACACTCTTTATCAATATCTACATGTGTTATACGCTCTACACCGGCCGCTTGTAATATTTTTACAGCCACACCTTCGGATGAACCAATTACTAGAGCCCTTTTGGGAAAATCAGGCATACTCAGAAGAGCAGGCATCACTTGACCTTCATGATAAGCCAGTTGACTGAGTTCAGAGCTTTGCCTTTCATTATTACAGAACAAGGTTCTACCGTGAGCGGTTTCCGCTATTAACAACTCCTGAAATTCAGTTTTGCATTGATAATAGGTTCTATATATTTCCCATGAACGACTTACGCCTAAGGAAATTGGCTCTTGCAAAATTATGGATTCTGGATTTTTTGTCACTCGCGGTATTCTCCTCATAACATATACCTTTAGGTACTTGCTCAATTGCCAGTGTTTGATGCGGCTTATTAAGCTGTATGAATGCTAGACGTGAGCCTTATAACTTGCCTCATTGCGCAAGAAAAAATGCTGTCTATGGTTTGTTGCTCTTGTCCTGCTAGATGAGAGGTTGCAATTAGGTTGGGTAAGCAAAGCAAGTCGTATGGGTCATTATATTGACCTTTATTTTCTGCCCACTCATTATAATATCCATCAATGAAACACAACGATTCCAAATTATACTGGAGATGGGTTTTTAGTGCGGACGGGCAAATGATGCGAGGATTGGACATATTAAAAATCATCAGTTTTGGATTTGCCCTTGCCAATACAAACTTATCAATTAGGCTGCGTGTTTTGGAACCACCTGATAGATGAATACACAATATATCAACATCACCAACAAGGTTTATCAAGGAGCTGTATTTCAAATTCAAATTTTTTTCAAGCTCTAACTTCCTGGTTCTAGACCAGTAGTAAAGATTCGTACACTCTTGCAGGTGTAGCTGACGCGCCATTTCAGAGCCAATAGCGCCCATGCCCACAATACCGATATTCAAGCTCGACAATGTACGTCTCGGTGTTTGAGTCCAGTGGGTACCCTTTTTTACGCCTTCAATGCTTTCAAATATATTTGACAAACTGACAGTTATCATTGCCAGCGTAAACTCTGCAACCGCACGAACATTCATATACGGAGTGTTAGTCAAACGAATACCTTTGTTGGTCGCGTGTTCGACATCCACGAAACTTGGTATTCCTGTGCCCATTACAACTATATTTTCTAAACTACTAGCAACATCGATTAACGGGGCAGACATGTACTCGGGCCCACCAAGGATATAGTCATGAATACCCGGTAAGATCTCCATAATTTGCTGCTCATCCTTAGGGCATCGTATGTGGTGAAGCTCTACGTTATCCGGAAGAACGTCTTTAGGTATTTCGAAGTCCCCTGTGACAAGTAGCTTCCTCATTTACAGGGCCTCTACCAGATATTTTTCTTTTATAACTGATGAACCTTCAAGTTCTACAAGCGCTTGTTTCAGCCGCATTATAGATAGTCGAAACTGATCATCCGGCTTCATTAGGGCAATCCTGATGCGGTAATGCCCTGCTACATGATGGCTATTCCAGTAAAAGTACCGACCCGGAAGAACGGCCACGCCATATCCTGCAAGATACTCAGTTAACTCGAGGTCAGTGAGCCCTGTCCTCTCGATATTAAGCCACATGACAGACATTGCCGCGTCTGATTGGAGAGACTCGATACTTACCAGAGTACCAGCAAGCGCAGCCCGGGCGATTTCCGTATTTTCATCAATGATTGTACGTATATAAGAAATCCCGCCTTTTTTCAAGGTCTCATCTACAAATGCAATGATCAACCTTAGTGTGAAATTCGAACAGCAAAGATAGACCTCCTCGTAAATCTGTCTTATGTCATCTGCCAAGTCTTGGCTATAAGAAAGCAGGCTAGCCTTAGCGTCCAATGTCGGCCACTGCTTACCGGTATCTTCCAGTATTATAAATGACGCATCTTTTTCTTTAAGAAGCGCGTATTCATCGAATTGAACCTGATGGCAGAATCGAAAAGATGCATCTATTATCAGCACAACATTGAGTCGGCAGCATATATCAATTATGTCCGTCATCATAACGGAATCGATTACGACGCCAGTTGGGTTATTTGGATTAACCAAAAATAAAGCATCCAAATTTTTAAGTTGTATCAACTCTTTCAATAAAGTCAGATCAGCCAGTGCAGTTTCCGGAACGGCCTCGAGTGTAACCTCTCTACGTCGAAGCAATAGAGCAAGGTTGTCAAATGTCGGCTCAACGAGACCGATTTTCAGACTCTTTGAGCGCGCCCAGGCACCTATTATGTCAATGCTATTAGAAGCAGTCGGACAAATAGAACAATACTCGTGATGCTTCAACCCATCCAGGGTGAAGTATTCCGCAAATATTTCCTTAAAGGCCGTCTCCATCTGTTGAACTGGAGTCTCGGCCGCTGAATCCCATAATCCTGGCAGACCACACAATACTGAACTGTAATGGGTCTTCGCTGAAACATAACTATGGCCATCCGCTAGGTTATATTGCGCCGACAAGCCAAATACCTCGAGTTCCGTCAGATTATTATTTTTACCAGCAAGAATTTTCATCGAGGATCACCTCTGCAGACAATTGCATTCAGACAGGTGTCCAAATACTCCTTTCAAAGGCTATTCATCTGCTTTCCATCTGTAAACCACCTGAAAACCGATTACTCCTTTCTGGATATTTCACACTCTGTTTTATGAAATTACGGCGATGTAACTTCCAGTTTCCGCACTAAGCAGATATAAACGTCTTTGCCCATCACCAAGCTGCTTTATGTTTCACCTCGTCTCCCGGGACGACAAACCCTAGGAAAATCAAATATAAAAGCTCACGAATTAGCGTCTAAATTTCTCATGTCATCTAAGCGCTGAAACATCTCATTGCTTTTTCGGCCAGGCTATTCGTTGGGATAACCAGTGCATTAGCAACACCAACAGCGGATAACTTTGTAACAGCCTCGTAGCGTTTCTCAAAAAATACGAGGCATCATCCGGGATTGGTAACGGACGTCACTATCAGTTCTGCTAGGTTGACGGTATCGATACACGGTCCAATACTTTGAATCGGCCCGACGTTGGAAACCCACTCCATGAACGACTCCAAACGAAACATTCTCACATACTATGCATATGATGCACTTGATCGATTAACCCGCTGCGCGCCTGCAAGGCAGTTTCAACAAGATCGGTTTTATCAATCCAAAAAGCTGACGACAGAAATCCAAGGCGTCGTTACTCACCAAATTCTTCAACATTCCGGCATCTTGTTAGCAGAGACACATAGTGGCCCAACTGATCATATGTGTTTGCTAGCAGTTGATAACCAACGCTCTGTGTTGATGAGCGATGCCACAAACATAGCCTATACACCTTATGGTCATCGCAATGAGGCGAAGGACGTTTTCGGCCGTCTGGGTTTCAACGGTGAACGTCGCGAAACAATCACTGGATATTACTTGCTAGGAAACGGGCACCGCGCTTTCAATCCAGTTCTCATGCGCTTCAACAGCCCTGACAGCTTGAGCCCCTTTGGAGAAGGTGGCCTGAACTGTTATGCGTATTGCGAGGGAGACCCCATCAACTATAGGGATCCCACTGGCAAATGGAATGTACATGGCTGGTTTGCGAACGCTCTCTTGGAGGTTGTCGGTGACTACGTGGTCCCTTACATCCCCAAACGAGCGGTAGCATGGATTCCCGGAGTGGGAAATCGCACGTTCGGACGAGTTGCCAAAAGAGCTAGCAAAATTGGCGGTGTTCTTGCGGGAGGGTATTACTTGTCTTTGAATCGTTATGATGCCTACTTATATGAAGAAGAACTCTATAACAAACTCTTCGCCGGTTATTTGGCGGTTTCTACTTTTAGCACTATCAGTGCGGCTGCTTCGACGCTGCACAAAATAGCTCGAAAGGGGGCGGAAACGGGAGCCCCCCTCCTCGCGAGATATCGAACCCGCCGTCTGTCCACTATTTCAGAGGCGGTCGAAAGTCCTGTCCCGTTCGGCAATTCGAATACTCCTGATTTATCCCAGACATCATTTAACGCGGCCCGCGAATCGGAGGCAGTTACAACTGCCACTGACATCCGAAATGGCCGACGTGCTAATGCGCCTTAAGAAACATACGTAATTCCGGGCGACAAGAAAGAGGGCAACTCGTTAACATGGTTATCGGCCCCGCTCAATCCACCATGCTGTTGCAGACCGCTCTTCAGATACTCAAAAACGAAGTGGCAATTACATTACACCGGTTGTCATTCATTAGATTCACTTCGATGCCACCTTCGATGGATGCAGCCAATCTGATCGTGCTCCTACGCAACGCGCCATGGCTGGCGCACGTCCCAAAAAAAACCCGCTTTCGCGGGTTTTTTCACTACGCCATTTGAGGTTGAACGCTCATCGGCTTGAGCGGCAACAACGGTGCATGGGGGTCGGCATTGACCGACTTGCGCCATGCGCCCAGCCACTCAGCATGCCCTTCGCTCCAGACCTGCTCATGCAAGCGAGCCAGCGCCACCGGATCGCTCAGCAGTTGTACACGCTCATTGTTGGTCAGGCCTTCAGGGCCGACCTTCATAGCGTGCCGCACCCGCTCGACCCGCAGCCATTCAATCGGCTCGGCCTGATTGTGACGGGAGGTCGCCAGCGAGCACGCCAGGGCGTTCTGCTGCGGGTCAACCACCGAACGGACGAAGCCGTCGTTCAATGCGTGGTAACGGTTCTCGTGGGTGTACTGGTCGGTGGCCAGCAATGCCTGTGGCGGATTGTATTCCTCAGGAATGAGAAACAGGCTCTCGTCACGGGACTTCAGGCCCAGCCCCACACGGCTGGAGATCACCGAGACCGGGATCGACAGCATCAACGAACCGACGATCGGCACCAGCCACCACAGGAAGCTCGGGTTCAGCCAGATCACCAGCAAGGCCCAGAAGAAGCCCAGCAAGGTCTGCGGACCGTGGCGTTTGACCGCTTCGCTCCACGGCGTGGAGTCGTCGTCACGCTGCGGCGAGTTCCAGGTCGCGGCCCAGCCGAGGAACGCGGCGAGGACGAAACGGGTGTGGAAGATCATCCGCACCGGCGCCAGCAACATGGAGAACAACATCTCCAGCAGCATCGACAGCGTCACCTTGAACTTGCCGCCGAACTCTTTCGCGCCCTTGGCCCAGATCAGGATGATGCTCAACAGCTTCGGCAGGAACAGCAGCACGATCGTCGTCGAGAACAGCGCGATCGCCTTGTCCGGGTGCCATTGTGGCCACAACGGATAGAGCTGGCGCGGTTCGAGGAAGTACTGCGGCTCCATCAGCGTGTTGACCGCCAGCAGCGCCGTCGACAGCACGAGGAAGAAGAACCACAACGGCGCCGACAGGTAGGACATTACACCGGTCAGGAACACCGCGCGGTGTACCGGGTGCATGCCCTTGACCAGGAACAGGCGGAAGTTCATCAGGTTGCCGTGGCACCAGCGACGGTCACGCTTGAGTTCGTCCAGCAGGTTCGGCGGCAGTTCTTCGTAGCTGCCCGGCAAGTCGTAAGCAATCCACACGCCCCAACCGGCACGGCGCATCAGCGCGGCTTCAACGAAGTCGTGGGACAGGATCGCACCGGCGAACGCGCCTTTACCAGGCAGCGGCGCCAGGGCGCAGTGCTCGATGAACGGCTTCATGCGGATGATCGCGTTGTGACCCCAATAGTGCGATTCGCCCAACTGCCAGAAGTGCAGACCGGCGGTGAACAGTGGACCGTACACACGGGTGGCGAACTGCTGCATGCGCGCATACAGGGTGTCCATGCCCGACGCTCGCGGCGCGGTCTGGATGATCCCGGCGTCCGGCGTGGCTTCCATCAAGCGCACCAGACTGGTCAGACACTCGCCACTCATTACGGAGTCCGCGTCGAGTACGACCATGTACTTGTAGTCACCGCCCCAGCGACGGCAGAAGTCGTCGAGGTTGCCGCTTTTACGTTTTACGCGACGACGACGGCGGCGATAGAAGATCTTGCCGAAGCCACCGGCTTCGCGGCAGACGTCCAGCCAGGCCTGTTGCTCGGCAACGCAGATGTCGGCGTCGTTACTGTCACTGAGGACGAAGAAGTCGAAGCGATCCAGATCACCCGTGGCCGCGACCGATTCGAACGTTGCACGCAGACCGGCAAATACACGCGGCACGTCTTCATTGCAGATCGGCATCACCAGCGCCGTGCGCGCGTCTTTCGGAATCGGCTCATTACCGGCGCTTTTACCGGAGATACGGTATTTGTCGTGACCGGTGAGCAACTCAAGGAAGCCCATCAGCGCGGTCCAGAAACCGGCCGAGACCCAGCAAAACAGAATCCCGAACAGGATCAGGATGCTGGTCTGCAAGGCATACGGCAGCACTTGCGTGGCGGTTTGCAGCAACGGCTGGTGCAGGACTTCTTCGAGGTCGACGAAGGACCAGCCTTGGTACGGCATGATGCCTTTCATGTACCAGCCGGCGACGATAGTCTGACCCAGCATCAATACCAGCAAAATGTAGCGACGGATCGAACCGACGGTGCGCCAGCGCGCCGCCGGCAGCACGTTCTCGTCCTTCGGCGGCTTCGGCGGGTTGGTGCGACCGGTCAGGCGACGCCAGCCGCGCACCAGAATGTTGGTGCGCCATGGCTCCGGCACGACTTTGGTCCGACGAATCGGAGGCGTGGCCTTGAGGCAGACCCGACCGCTGGCGTCCAGCGCCAGCATTTCGGCGTCCTGCAATTCTTCGGCGGTGCTCAGGGTCAGGCGCTTGCCGACTGAAGCCTGGGCGGCCTCGGTCGGGGCGTCGAACGTCGAAGACGACAGTCGTTCGTGCAGTTCGCTGAAGGACTGGCAACCCGCGAGTTCCGCGCGCTGCTGGTCGGTCATCGGCAGATGCGCCAGATACTCGGAAAGAGTCTCTGGCTGTACTTGAGAATTACTCATCGGCAGGCAACTGGTAGCTCCAGGTCTCGGTCAGGACTTCTTCAGTCGGCGCCGATTCCGGTGTGGCTGGGGCCGCGTCGGCAGCAGCAGGCTGCTTGGCGTCATTGTTGTTCGCCTTGTCCTTGGCATCTGCAACCGGCTTGGCTTCGGCCTTGTTGGCCTCGGTGGCCTTCGCGTCCTTCTCGACTTTCTCGGCTTGCTTGGCAGCGACTTTGTCGGCCTTGGCAACGGAAGAGGTGGACGCTGGAATCGAAGTTTTCAGGTCGGCAGGCATGATGTTCTGCACCAGGGCCGCACGCATCTCGGTGGACTTGCCGGCGTCCTTGATCTTCATGCGCAGGGTCAGGCGCCAGCCCTTGGTTTCAGGGTTGTAGCGCACGCTGTTCTCGACCAGTTCGGCGTTGTCGCCGACGCTGACCTGGCTGCGCACATCGGTGTCCGGTGGCAATGCCGCCAGGGATGGACCTTCGAAGTCCACCAGGTAGGCAACGCTGCCGTCCGGCTGACGAATCAGGTTGGACTGTTTGACGTCACCGGTGGATTTCAGTGTCTGGCTGACCCAGGCGCTGTCCGGTGCGTGCAACGCGGCTTCGTCCATGGTCCAGTGCATGCGATAGGCGAAGTCCAGCGGCTGGCCTGGCTCAGGCATCGTTTCCGGGCTCCAGAAAGCCACGATATTGTCGTTGGTTTCGTCGGCGGTCGGAATCTCTACCAGATCGACGGAGCCCTTGCCCCAGTCGCCCTTCGGTTCGATCCACGCACTTGGGCGTTTGTCGTAGCGGTCGTCGAGGTCTTCGTAGTGGCTGAAGTCACGGCCACGTTGCAGCAAGCCGAAACCACGCGGGTTCTCGACCGAGAAGTTGCTCACGGCAAGGTGTTTCGGGTTGTTCAGCGGACGCCAGATCCACTCGCCGTTGCCGGCATGGATCGCCAGGCCGCTGGAATCGTGCAGTTCGCGACGGTAGTTCAGGACTTTCGACGGCTGGTTGGCGCCGAACAGGAACATGCTGGTCAGTGGTGCGATGCCCAGTTTGCCGACCTTGTCACGCAGGAACATCTGCGCCTTGACGTCGACAATCGTGTCGCTGCCCGGACGCAGGGTCAGCCGATAGGCGCCGGTCGCACGTGGCGAATCCAGCAGCGCGAAGATCACCAGGTGCTTGTCGCCCGGTTTTGGCTGCTGAATCCAGAACTCGCGAAAACGCGGGAATTCTTCGCCGGACGGTAATGCGGTATCGATCGCCATGCCGCGAGCAGACAAACCGTAGACGTGGCCCTTGCCGACAACGCGGAAGTAACTCGCGCCGAGCATGGTCATGATTTCGTCTTGCTTGTCAGCCTTGTTGACCGGGTACAGCACACGGAAACCGGCGTAGCCCAGTTGTTCCGTGGCTTTAGGATCGAACTTGAGGTCGCCGAAATCGAAACGACTTGGGTCGTACTTGATCTCTTCGACGTTGTTCGCTGTGATTTCGTTGATTTTCACCGGCGTATCGAAGTGCATGCCCTGGTGATAGAACGACAGCTTGAACGGGGTTTTCTGATCAGCCCACTCGGCTTTTTCCGTCAGGAAACGAATTTTCTGATAGTCCGCGAATTTCATCTCGCGGAACTCGGTCGGCAGGTTACTGCGCGGCGCCTCGTACTTCTGACCGGCCAGCTCTTTTGCCTTGACCGACACATCATCCAGATTGAATGCCCAAAGCTGGCCGGCGCTGAGCAGGCAGAGCATTGCCGAGCCCGCTACCAGAGCGCTACGTAACCGTTTGGCAGACAATTTTGGTGCGTTACAGGGACTAACAATCACGAGCAACCCTCGCCGAAAACAGATCAAAAAACCAACGGCCAGTTAAAGGGTCTGCACGGTGCGCGGCATGAAAAAGCCGACCTTGCAGACCACTCTTGCCAAGTTGGCGAGCATTGTTCCGACTCCGCTGGGGCGAAATGATTCCCCAATCGGATCCGTACAAGTCTCTACCTAAGTCAAAATGGACCAACGAACGCTGATCCCCGTAGCGCGCGATTATCTAGTAGGCCGCGTTACAACGCATCAGGGGTAACAAAGTATTTATCGGTAAAAACGCCTGTTTTCAGTCGAAAAGCGCTTAAAAAGATGTTTCAAGCGCTTTCAGGTCTGTAACAGGAAGGTTACCGGGCCATCATTGACCAGGTGCACCTGCATATCCGCGCCGAATCTACCTGATGCCACAGTGCCATGCACCTGTTTCGCTTTGCCTAATAGATAGTCGAACAGCTCCTCACCCAAGGCCGGAGGCGCCGCGGTCGAAAAACTCGGGCGCAACCCGCTTTTGGTGTCGGCGGCCAGGGTGAACTGCGAGACCAGCAGCAACCCGCCGCCTACATCCGCCAGGGACAAATTCATCTTGCCCTCGGCGTCACTGAACACTCGATAGTTAAGCAGCTTATTGAGAAGTTTGTCGGCGCTGGCCCGCGTGTCGTCGGGCTCGACGGCCACCAGCACCAGCAATCCCTGATCGATGGCGCCGACCACCTCCCCCGCTACCTCGACTCGCGCACCGCGCACGCGTTGCAGCAGGCCTTTCATGCTTCGTCGGGAGCCAGGTCGAGCAGACGTCGTGCCATCTGATCAGCGGCGCGCACCAGTGCATCGGTGATGCCCGGTTCGGAAGCGGCATGGCCGGCATCGCGAATGACTTGCAGCTCACTGTTCGGCCAGGCCTGGTGCAGTTCCCAGGCGTTGTCCAGCGGGCAGATCACGTCGTAGCGGCCATGGACGATCACGCCCGGCAAGTGAGCGATCTTGCCCATGTCGCGAATCAACTGGTTCGGTTCCAGGAATGCATTGTTGCTGAAGTAGTGGCATTCGATGCGAGCGATGGACAACGCGCGCTGAGGTTCGGAGAAGCGATCCACCACCAACGGATTCGGGCGCAGGGTCGCCGTGCGACCTTCCCACAGGGACCAGGCCTTGGCCGCGTGCATCTGGGCGATCTGATCGTTGCCCACCAAGCGTTTATGGAACGCTGTCAGCAGGTCGTCGCGCTCTTCCAGCGGAATCGGTGCGATGTAGTCCTGCCAGTAATCCGGGAACAGACGGCTGGCGCCCGCCTGATAGAACCATTCGATTTCCTGCGGACGGCAGAGAAAGATCCCGCGCACAATCAAGCCATGCACACGCTCCGGGTGGGTTTGCGCGTAGGCCAGCGCCAGGGTCGAACCCCACGAGCCGCCGAACAGCACCCACTTGTCGATACCCAGGTGCTGGCGAATCTTCTCGAGGTCGGCGACCAGATCCCAGGTGGTGTTGTTTTCCAGACTGGCGTGAGGGGTCGAACGACCGCAACCGCGCTGATCGAAGGTGACAATCCGGTACAGGTTGGGATCGAAGTAGCAACGACTCTGGGCATCACAACCGGCACCGGGGCCGCCGTGGATGAACACCACCGGCAAACCTTCCGGTGAACCGCTTTCGTCGACATACAGCGTGTGAGTTTCGTCGACGGCCAGATCGTGCCGGGCGTGGGGTTTGATCTGCGGGTACAAAGTCTGCATTGCGCGCTCCGTAAGGGGTCGAGGTCATCCCTGGGGGGACTTCTATTATTCTGCCGTTGGGCATCATAAACCCGATTTACATCAATGAGCATGCCCTTGCAGGGTCAGAGTTTTTCCGCGAGATACCGCAGCAGGGTTTCATACAGCGCATCCACCTCGACGGCCTGCCCCCGCGCCCGCAAACAACCATGGACCAGCCCGTTGCCGTAATACAGCGTCGCGGTCACACCGGCGGCGTTCAACCGTTCGGCGTACAGCACGCCGTCATCGCGCAGCGGGTCGAACTGCGCCACGGCAATCAGTGCCGGGGGCAGTCCGCTGAAATCCGCTGCGAGCAGCGGCATCGCATAGGCGCCCGGTTTTGCCGTGCCGCGCAAATACAACGCGTGATAGCAATCCACATCACTGCTGCTGAGCAATGGCGCATCAACGCATTCACTGCGCGACGCTAACCGTTGATCGCCCCCCAGCCCCGGATAGATCAGCACCTGCGCAGCCGGCAACGGCTCACCCGCGTCGCGCAACGCCAGACATAGCGCCGCAGCAAGATTGCCGCCTGCACTGTCACCGGCCACCAGCGTGCGTTCGGGGTCGATTCGAAACGGACCGGTGCGCAGAGCACGCCAGACGCTGAGACAGTCATCGAACGCCGCCGGAAAAGGATGCTCCGGCGCCAGACGATAATCGACGGCGATCACCAACACGCCCAGTGTCGAGGCCAGCTCGGCGCAAATGAAGTCGTGGGAATCCAGGTCGCCAACCACCCACCCGCCGCCGTGCAGATAAACGATGCACGCAACAGCATCGGTCGACGATGAAGCCGGCGGCTGGTAAGACCGCACCGCCACACCGGCCAACTCGAAATCGACGACATACAGCCCGGCGGGACGTGGCGGGGTGAATGCCCGGCACATCTCGCTGTAAGCCTGGCGCAACCCGTTCAGGCTGATTTCGGTGCTGTTGAAACTCAGGGTTTTGTCGACGAACGCCGACAGCTGTTCTGACAGAGGATAGGTCGTCATCAGTTTTTCAGGCTGGCCTGAACCGTGGCCACGCCGTCCTTGCCATCAAAACTGCTGACACCGGCCAGCCAGCGCTGCAAATCCTCTGGATGGTCACTCAGCCATTTTCTGGCGACGTCCTGGGGCGTCTGGCGCTCCATGATCGGCACCATCAGCTGGCTTTCCTGAGCGGCGGTGAAGGTCAGGTTTTCCAGCAGGCGATTGACGTTCGGGCACCGCTGGGCGTAATCCGGCGCGGTCACGGTGGAGACGGTCGCCGCCCCTTCGTTCGGCCCGTAGACGTCTTCGCTGCCGGTCAGGTAGGCGATCTTCATGTTGATGTTCATCGGGTGCGGGGTCCAGCCGACGAACACCACGAACTCCTTGCGATTCACCGCGCGCTGAACGGCGGCGAGCATGCCGGCCTCACCGGACTCGATCAGCTTGAAGTCCTTGAGGCCGAAGTGATTGGTTTCGATCATGGTCTTGATCGTGGTGTTGGCGCCGCTGCCCGGCTCGATGCCGTAGATCTTGCCGCCGAGCTGGTCTTTGAATTTGGCGATGTCGGCGAAGGTTTTCAAACCCGCAGCCGCCACGTAGTCAGGAACCGCGAGGGTGGCCTGGGCGTCGGCCAGGCTTGGCTTGTCCAGGACCTTCACCTGATTGGCGGCCAGGAACGGCGCGATGTTCTTGTCCATCGCCGGTTTCCAGTAACCGAGGAAGATGTCCAGGCGCTTGTCGCGAATACCGGCGAAGATGATTTGCTGCACGGCGCTGGTCTGCTTGCTTTCGTAGCCGAGGCCATTGAGCAGCACATCGGCCATGCCGCTGGTGGCGATCACATCGGTCCAGTTGACCACACCCATGCGCACGGCTTTACAGGAGGCGTCGTCAGCGGCCATGGCGCCGGCGCTCAACAGAGCGGTGCCGCAGAGGATTGAGAGACAGCGGGTAAACAGTCTTTTCATCGGGATGAGTCTCGTGCGGCAGCGGATTATTGTGAGGCCGGTGTCTTTGTGCACCGTGGCCAGAACATTACGCAGCAGACGAGCGGTAAAAGCGAACTGTGGCGACCGTGTTTTGCACGGAGGCGACAAAAAAGATTGCAGCCTTCGGCAGCTTCTACAGGGAAACGCGAATCCCCCCTGTAGGAGCTGCCGCAGGCTGCGATCTTTTGATCTTCAGCTCTTGTAGTGCTGTTGGCCCCAAGCCAACAACCCTTTCAGCAACTCCTTCAAAACCACCCTCGTCGGCTCCGCCAGATCCGGCCGATAGCGGAACGGCTCAAACTCTTCCATATACGTGCACTGCCCCAACTCCAGTTGCACCGCATGGATGTTCTCGGCCGGATTACCGTAGTGCCGGGTGATGTGCCCGCCCTTGAAGCGCCCGTTCAGCACATGGCTGTAATCCGGATGCCCGGCGCAGATCGCTTCCAGTTGAGTGGCAAGCTGAGGATCACAACTGGCGCCGTTGAAGGTGCCGAGGTTGAAGTCCGGCAGCTTGCCGTCGAACAGATGCGGAATGATCGAGCGGATCGAGTGCGCATCGAACAGCAGCGCATAGCCGAACTCAGCCTTGAGGCGCGCCAGTTCGTTTTGCAGGGTGCTGTGATACGGCGTCCAGACCTTTTCCAGATACGTCGCGCGTTCTTTTTTTGAAGGCTCCAGTCCTTCGCGGAACAATGGAATACCGTCAAACAATGTCGCCGGATACAGGCCGGTGGTGGCGCCCACGTACAAAGGCTTGTCGTCGGACGGCCGGTTCAGGTCGATGACGAACCGCGAGTACTCGGCGGCCAGGGTGCTGGCGCCCAGTTCGGCGGCGAAGTCATAAAGCTGCGGGATGTGCCAGTCGGTGTCCGGCAGGCTTTTCGCGTCGGGGATCAGCCCGGCTTCGACCGCAGGCGTCAGGCGCACACCGGCGTGTGGCATGCTGATCAGCAGCGGCACGCGGCCTTGTTTGAAGTTCAGAACCTTATCCACAACAGATCTCCTACAGACTCGTTTCGACGCCGTGGCGCACGACGCGTTTTTCCAGGTCGCCGCCCAGCCAGTAACACAGGTCGGCCGGTCGATCGATTTGCCAGGCGACGAAGTCCGCAAACTTGCCCGTCTCAAGCGAACCGTGGGTGTCGGCAATGCCCAGAGCAGTGGCGGCATGAATCGTTGCGCCCGCCAGGCTTTCTTCCGGGGTCATGCGGAAACAGGTGCAAGCCATGTTCAGCATCAGGCGCAACGACAGCGCTGGCGAGGTGCCGGGGTTGAGGTCGCTGGCGATGGCGATTTTCACGCCGTGTTTGCGCAGGGCATCCATCGGCGGCAATTGGGTTTCACGCAGGAAGTAGAAAGCACCGGGCAACAGCACGGCGACAGTGCCGGATTCGGCCATGGCAATGGCGTCGTCTTCGGTCATGAATTCCAGGTGATCGGCGGACAATGCGTGGTAACGCGCCGCCAGGCTCGAACCGTGCAACGACGACAATTGCTCGGCGTGCAGCTTCACCGGCAAACCCAGTTCCTGGGCGGTGATGAAGACGCGCTCGACTTGAGCAGGTGAGAACGCCAGGTATTCACAGAATGCATCCACTGCATCCACCAGCCCTTCGGCGGCGAGGGCCGGGAGCATGTCGGTGCAGATGTGATCGATGTAGTCGTCGGCGCGATCCTTGTACTCCGGCGGCAAGGCGTGAGCCGCCAGACAAGTGCTGCGCACGCTGACCGGCAGTTCGGCGCCGAGGCGACGGGCCACGCGCAACATCTTGCGTTCGTTGGCCAGGTCCAGACCGTAGCCGGACTTGATCTCGATGCTGGTGACGCCATCGTGCATCAGGCTTTTCAGGCGCTTGGCGGCGCTGGCGAACAACTCGTCTTCGCTGGCGGCGCGGGTGGCGCGCACGGTGCTGGCGATGCCGCCGCCGGCAGCGGCAATTTCCGCGTAGCTGACGCCTTGCAGACGCTGTTCGAATTCACCGCTACGGTTACCGCCGAACACCGTGTGGGTGTGGCAGTCGATCAGGCCCGGCGTAACCCAGGCCCCGTTCAAATCGTTGACCGCCGGGTACTCGCCCGCCGGCAGTTCAGCGCGCGGGCCGATCCACTCTATGAGCGCACCGGACGTCACGATGGCCGCATCCTCGATGATCGAGTAGACGCCTTGCGCCATGGTTGCGACGTGGCAGTGTTGCCAGAGGGTTTTCATCCCTAGTCTCCACAAAATTCAAAATCTGATCGCGCTCCCACAAGGTATGCATTCCTCTGTAGGAGCTGTCGAGTGCAACGAGGCTGCGATCTTTTAAATGCAAGATCAAAAGATCGCAGCCTACGGCAGCTCCTACAGGGGATCCATTAAAGGCTAGGCAGCAACTTGGCCGGAACCAGTTCAGTCAGGCAACGCGAAGCCAACAGTTCAGTCGCCGCATTGATGTCCGGCGCAAAGAACCGGTCCTTCTCATAAAACGCCACTTCTTTACGCAGGATGGCGCGAGCCTTTTCCAGCTTCGTCGACGTCTTCAGACCGTTGCGCAGGTCCAGCCCCTGCACCGCCGCCAACCATTCCACCGCGAGAATCCCGCGAGTGTTCTCGGCCATTTCCCACAGACGCTTGCCCGCAGCCGGGGCCATCGACACATGGTCTTCCTGGTTGGCGGAGGTCGGCAGGCTGTCCACCGAATGTGGATGGGACAGTGCCTTGTTTTCGCTGGCCAGTGCAGCAGCCGTCACCTGGGCGATCATGAAGCCGGAGTTCACGCCGCCGTTGGCCACCAGGAATGGCGGCAGTTGCGACATGTGCTTGTCCATCATCAGCGAGATGCGGCGCTCGCTCAGGGAGCCGATTTCGGCGATGGCCAACGCCATGTTGTCAGCGGCCATGGCCACCGGCTCGGCGTGGAAGTTGCCGCCGGAAATCACGTCGCCTTCGGCAGCGAAAACCAATGGGTTATCGGAGACCGCGTTGGCCTCGACGGCCAGCACTTCGGCGGCCTGACGGAACTGAGTCAGGCAGGCGCCCATGACTTGCGGCTGGCAGCGCAGGGAATACGGATCTTGTACCTTCTCGCAGTTTTCATGGGAGTCGGACACTTCACTGCGCTCGCCCAGCAGATCGCGGTAAGCGGCAGCAGCGTCGATCTGGCCTTTCTGGCCACGGGCAGCGTGGATGCGTGCGTCGAATGGCGAGCGCGAGCCCAATACCGCTTCAACGGTCAGGCCACCGAGGGCCAAGGCACCGGCGAACAGGTCTTCGCCTTCGAACAGGCCACGCAGGGCAAACGCGGTGGACACTTGCGTGCCGTTGAGCAGCGCCAGGCCTTCTTTCGCGGCCAGGGTCAGCGGCGCCAGACCGGCGACTTTCAGGGCTTCTGTGGCTTCCATCCACTCGCCTTTGTAGCGCGCCTTGCCTTCACCCAGGAGCACCAGCGACATGTGGGCCAGAGGCGCCAGGTCACCCGATGCACCGACCGAACCTTTCAGCGGGATGTGCGGGTATACCTCGGCATTGATCAGGGCGATCAGCGCATCGATCACCACGCGGCGGATGCCGGAGAAACCACGGCTCAGGCTGTTGACCTTGAGCACCATGACCAAGCGCACCAGCTCGTCGCTGATCGGCTGGCCGACACCGGCAGCGTGGGACAGCACCAGCGAACGCTGCAGGTTTTCCAGGTCTTCGCTGGCGATGCGGGTCGAAGCCAGCAGGCCGAAACCGGTGTTGATGCCGTAAGCGGTGCGGTTCTCGGCGAGGATCTGTTCCACGCAGGCGACGCTGGCTTCGATCTGCGCCGAGGCGCTGTTGTCGAGGGTCAGTTTCACCGGTTGCTGATACACCTCACGCAGTTGGGCGAGGGTCAGTTGGCCAGGGATCAAATTAAGCGCAGTCACGTTCATTCTCCTTTTGAGAGTTTTTATTAACTAACCAGACGCTCCGGAGATGTCCGTTGTCCGTCGCTTCCCACCTTTTGGGGGGCTGGCGCCTTGGCACGCTGGCTTATGTAGAAATCAGTTCAGGTTCGGCAGAGTCTTGTGCAGCAAATTCGCTTCTTTCAACACGCCGGCAGCGGCGGCAATGTCCGGCGCCAGCCAACGATCCTGATCGTAAGCCGGAACCCGCTCACGCAGCAGACGCCACGCAGCATCGGTGCCCGCGCCGAAGCGCTGCTCTTTCAAAAATTCAAACGCCTGGGCCGCCAACAGGTACTCGATGGCGAGGATCTGCGTGCAGTTTTCCAGCGCGCGATGCAGCTTGAGTGCGGCGTTGGTGCCCATGCTCAGGTGATCTTCCTGCAGACCCGAAGTCACGAAGTTGTCGAGCACCGCCGGTTGCGCCAATTGGCGGTTTTCCGCACACAGCGAAGCGGCGACGTATTGCACGATCATCATCCCGGAGTTCACCCCCGGATTGGCCACCAAAAATGCCGGCAGGCCGCTGACGTGCGGATTGATCAAGCGGTCCAGACGACGCTCGGCGATGGAGCCGATTTCCGCCATGGCGATCGCCAGCAGGTCCGCCGCCAACGCCACGGATTGACCGTGCGGGTTGGCTTGGGAAACCACGCGGTAATTGTCCGCAGTGCCCAGCACCAGCGGGTTGTCGGTAGCGCCATTGAGCTCGGTTTCGATCTGCTTGATCGCGTGCACCAGTTGATCACGCGCGGCGCCGTGCACCTGCGGGATCGAACGAATGCTCAGCGCGTCCTGGGTACGAATACCTTTGCTCTTCGCAATCACTTCGCTGCCGTCGAGCAAGGCGCGCAGGTTGATCCCGACCTGTTGCATGCCCGGGTGCGGTTTGAGCGCGATGATCTCGGCATCGAACGCGTCAATCTGCCCGCGCTGGGCTTCGAAGCTCATGGCGCCGATCACGTCGGCCCAGTGCAGCAGGCGCGTAGCGTCGGCGATGGCCAGGCAGCTCAGGCCGCTCATGCACGGCGTGCCGTTGACCAGGCACAAACCGTCTTTGGCGCCGAGTTTGACCGGTTGCAGGCCTTCTTCAGCCAGCGCTTGCTGAGCCGATACGATTTGCCCGCGATAGCTGACATTGCCCACGCCCAGCAGCGCGATGCCGATGTGCGCCATGTGGGTCAGGTAACCCACGGAACCCTGGGACGGCACTTGCGGAATGATGCCGCGATTGAGCAGCGCCAGCAGCGCTTCAACCACCTGACGGTGCAGGCCGGATTTGCCGTGGCTGTAGTTGACGACGGCGGCGCACATGATCGCGCGGGTCTGTTCGTCGCTCAGCGGCGCGCCGACGCCACAGGCGTGGCTGAGCAAGGTGTTGCGCGACAACTGGCTGAGTTGTTCGTCCTGCAGCGAGACGTTGCACAAGGCGCCCAGGCCGGTGTTGATGCCGTAGGCGCGTTCGCCGCTGGAGACGATGCGCTGCACGATGGCCTGAGCATTTTCGATGCGCGCCCAGATCGGCGCCGACAGCTCAAGCTGTGCGCCATCGCGGGCCACGGCGACCACGTCTTGCCAAGTGACTTGCGCTTGGGTGATAACGATTTTTTCAGCCTGGGACATCTTCAACCTCATCCAAATATTGATGCAGCTTTACCGGCCCCATCGCTGGCTTGCCAGCGATTGGGCCGAAACAGCCGCCACAAAACCTTTAAACCACCGCCGCCCGACGCTGCACGAACCGGTCGACATACTCATCCGCCGGCGAGTGCAGGATCTCCCGTGGCGTGCCGACCTGGATCAGGCGGCCGTCCTTGAGGATCGCGATGCGGTTGCCGATGCGCACGGCCTCGTCGAGGTCGTGGGTGATGAAGACGATGGTCTTGTGCAGGGTCTTTTGCAGCTCCAGCAACTGGTCCTGCATTTCCGCGCGGATCAGTGGGTCGAGGGCGCTGAACGCTTCGTCCATCAGGATGATGTCAGTGTCCGCCGCCAAGGCGCGAGCCAGGCCCACACGCTGACGCATGCCGCCCGAGAGCTGATGCGGGTATTTGTTTTCGTAGCCCTTGAGGCCCACGGTGTTGATCCAGTGCAGCGCACGTTCGCTGCACATGGCTTTGCTTTCGCCACGCACTTTCAAGCCGTAGGCAACGTTGTCCAGCACGCTCTTGTGCGGCAGCAGGCCGAAGCTCTGGAACACCATGCTGATCTTGCGTCGACGAAATTCGCGCAGGGCTTCCATGTCGTATTGCAGGATGTCCACGCCGTCCACCAGGATCGCGCCGCTGGTCGGGTCGATCAGGCGATTGAAGTGGCGTACCAGCGTCGATTTGCCGGAACCCGACAGGCCCATGATCACAAAGATCTCGCCGCTGCCGATGCTCAGGGACAAATCGTTCACACCGACCACGCAGCCAGTATCGTTCAGCACCTGCTCTTTGGTTTTGCCCTGGCCAACCATGGCCAGCGCTTCCTTGGAACGGTTGCCGAAAATCTTGAAGACGTTTTTGACTTCGATCTTGCTCACGGTTGCGTTGTTCATTTGCTCACCTCATGCCGTGGCCGACCATACGCCTGAGTAATGCGGTCGATCACCACTGCCAGAATCACGATCGCCAGACCGGCTTCGAGGCCGCGTCCGACGTTGAGGGTCTGAATCCCCACCAGCACGTCTTCACCCAGGCCACGGGCACCGATCATCGAGGCAATTACTACCATCGACAGGGCCATCATGGTGGTCTGGTTGATCCCGGCCATGATGCTTGGCAGGGCCAACGGCAGTTGCACGCCGAACAGTTGCTGCCAGCGATTGGCACCAAAGGCGTTGATCGCTTCCATCACTTCACCATCGACCTGGCGAATGCCCAGATCGGTCAGGCGGATCAGCGGCGGTGCGGCGTAGATAACGGTGGCGAAAATCGCCGGAACCTTACCCAGACCGAACAGCATCAGCACCGGGATCAGGTACACGAAACTCGGCATGGTCTGCATGATGTCCAGCAGCGGCATCAGCACCGAACGCAGGCGATTGCTGCGCGCCGAAAGGATGCCCAGCGGAATGCCGATGAGTACCGAAATGACCGTCGCCACCATCATCAGCGCGAGGGTCTGCATCAGCTTGTCCCAGAGGCCGACCGCGCCCACCAGGAATAACAAACCGACGATCACGGCGGTGGTCACGACCTTGCGGGTCGCGTGCCAGGCCACGCCGGCGACGATGGCCAACATCAACCACCACGGTGCCGCACGCAACAGGCTTTCAAGATTGACGATGGCCCACAACAGGGTGTCGGAGATGTGCCGGAACACGTCGCCGTAGTTGGTGACCAGCGAATCGACCCAACCGTTGACCCAGTCGGCGATGGAAAAGGTAAAGCTTTCGGGAAACATAAGAGACTCTCAATCAAGGGGTTGCGATCAAGCATCCGACTGCCGTTGCCGACAGTCGGAGAAGCTCAACCTACAAGGCCGCGTCGATTTTCTTGGCTGCGTCTTCGCTCACCCATGCGTGCCAGACTTCAGGATGTTCCTTCAGGAAGATCTTGGCCAGTTTTGGCGACTCGATCCGCTCCTTGGTCATGCGACCAAGGTTCTGGTTCAGGATGTCGATTGGTACGTTGACCTTTTCCAGCACCGCCACCAGTTCTGGTGCTTCGTCGTGGAACGTCTTGGACAGACCGACCTTGATGGTCACGGTCTTGTTCACGCCTGGCTTCTCTTCGAGTTTCACTACATCGACCTGGCCCATCAGCGGAGTTGGCGACCAGTAGTAGAACAAGATCGGCTCGCCGCGCTTGTAGCTCGACAGCACGGCGGCATCCAGCGCCGGGCCAGTGCCTGGGCGGAAGTTGGTGTAGGTGCTTTCCAGGCCGTAGCTTTTCAGCATTTCGCTGTTGTCGAGCTCACAGGTCCAGCCGGCCGGGCAGTTGTAGAAACGGCCCTTGGATGGCTCTTCGGCGTCCTTGAACACGGCGGAGTATTTGCCCAGGTCAGCAATGTTTTTCAGGTCCGGCGCTTTAGGTTCCAGCTTGCGCTTGGCGTCGCCTTCGATCACGTAACGCGGCACGTACCAGCCTTCGATTGCGCCCACTACCGGTGCGCCAACGCCGACGACTTTGCCGGCCTTCTCAGCCTTGTTCCAGACTTCGCTACGGCCGACCCATTCTTCGGCAAACACTTGAATATCGTTGCTGCCCAGGGCGTTTTCCATGGTGATGGAGTTGCCCGGCAGGCTGTCGGTCTTGCAGTCGTAGCCTTTCTCCAGCACGACTTGCATCACGTCGGTCAGGAGCATGGCGCTTTCCCAGTTCAGGCCGGCGAACTTCACCGGTTTGCCCGACTCGCACCAACCCGCCGCCTGAGTGGCGCCGGCGCTGGCCAGCAGGCCCATGGAAAGCAATGTGGTCAGCAGGGTCTTGTTCGATTTCATTGTATTGACGCTCCTAATCATGAATGGGCTTACGGCAGTCAAGAGGCATCCAGCCCTGTCCACGTCCAGTCAGGCCTGCGCCGCAGCGCGACCGGCCCCGCTTGTTTTTGGTTGTTCAACGCTGTCCTGCTCGACCGGCAGAATCAATTGATCGGGCACGCTGCCGTGCCATTTTTTTGCGCACACGTAATACACGGCGGCAGGCAGTACCAGGCCGATGATCCAGGAAATATCCACATCACCCAGGGCCGCCACCATTGAACCGGTGTAGAACTTGGTGGAAATGAACGGCAACTGCACCAGCACACCGAAAACATAGACGCTGATACCGAGGGCGTTCCAACGGCCGTAGCGACCGTTCGGATCGGCCAGCGCCGGCACGTCATAGCGCTCGCGGGTGATGCAGTAGTAGTCCACCAGATTGATCGCGCTCCAGGGCGTGAAGAACGCCAGCAAGAACAGGATGAAGGACTTGAACGCACCGAGGAACGAGTGCTGACCGAGCAACGCCATCAGGGTCGCGGCACCGACGATGACCAGCACGAAGACCAGACGCTGCAAGCGCGTGACCTTCAGATCACCACGGAAACCGCTGATGATGGTCGCAATGCACATGAAGCTGCCGTAGGAGTTCAGCGTGGAGATGGTGACCTTGCCGAACGCGATGCTGAAGTACAGCAGCGCGGCGGTGGCACCGGTACCGCCCAAACCAACGATATAAGCCACTTCGTGCCCGGCGAACTGCCCATTGGCAGAAGCTGCGGCAAACACGCCGAGGACCATCGCCACCTGTGCGCCAATCACCGAACCTGCGCCAGCGGCGAAAAAGGTTTTCACCGAGGACACCTTGCTCGGCAGGTAACGCGAATAGTCAGCCACGTAAGGGCCGAAGGCGATCTGCCAGGATGCCGCGAGCGACACCGCGAGCAGGAAGCTGCTCCAGCTGAAGTGACGGATTTGCAGGAGTGCGCCAACGTCTGTCTGGCTCATTAGGCGAGCGAACAGGTAAACGAAGGCAATCACACCAATGACACTGGCGATACGGCCGATCCAATGGATCACCCGATAGCCAAGCACCGTGACCAGCACGATGACACTGGCGAAAATAAGGATACCGACGCTGTCGCTGACGCCAAACAACTGGCCCAGTGCCTGGCCGGAAAGTACCGTGCCCGTTGCGGTGAAACCGAGGTACATCAGGCACACCAGCACGATCGGGATGGCCGCGCCATAAACCCCAAACTGCACGCGGCTGGAGATCATCTGTGGCAGGCCAAGCTTTGGCCCTTGCGCGGCATGCAGCGCCATCACGCCACCGCCGAGCAGTTGCCCGATCAGCAGACCGATCAACGACCAGAACACATCACCGCCCAGCACCACGGCCAGGGCCCCGGTGACAATCGCGGTGATTTGCAGGTTGGCACCCATCCACAGGGTGAACTGGCTGAACAGACGACCGTGTCTTTCCGCTTCCGGGATGTAGTCGATCGAGCGCTTCTCGATCAACGGTTTGTTGCCTGCACGCTCGCTGTTAACAGCCATGGTTCAACCTCTGTGGATTGTTATTCTGGGTTGGTGTGATCTTTGTAGGAGCTGTCGAGTGAAACGAGGCTGCGATCTTTTGCCTTCAAAGGATCAAGATCAAAAGATCGCAGCCTTCGGCAGCTCCTACAGGTTTGCATTGGGCCAAGGCCCGCTTTCTTTATTTGCCGGTAATCATCGGCAGGTTCAGCCCTTGTTCCTTGGCGCAGTCGATCGCGATCTGGTAACCGGCATCGGCGTGACGCATGACGCCGGTCGCCGGGTCGTTGTGCAGAACGCGAGCGATACGCTCGGCCGCTTCGTCAGTACCGTCGCAGACGATCACCATGCCCGAGTGCTGGGAGAAGCCCATGCCGACGCCGCCGCCGTGGTGCAGGGAAACCCAGGTCGCGCCGCTTGCAGTGTTCAGCAAGGCGTTGAGCAGTGGCCAGTCGGACACAGCGTCGGAACCGTCCTGCATCGATTCGGTTTCACGGTTCGGGCTGGCGACCGAACCGGAGTCCAGGTGGTCGCGACCGATCACGATTGGCGCCGACAATTCGCCGCTGCGCACCATTTCGTTGAACGCCAGACCGAGCTTGGCGCGCAGACCCAGGCCAACCCAGCAGATACGTGCCGGCAGACCCTGGAAGCTGATGCGCTCGCGAGCCATGTCCAGCCAGTTGTGCAGGTGGGCGTCGTCCGGGATCAGCTCTTTGACTTTGGCGTCGGTCTTGTAGATGTCTTCAGCGTTGCCCGACAGTGCAGCCCAACGGAACGGGCCGATGCCACGGCAGAACAGCGGACGGATGTAAGCCGGTACGAAGCCAGGGAAATCGAATGCGTTTTCCACGCCTTCTTCCTGGGCCATCTGACGGATGTTGTTGCCGTAGTCGAAGGTCGGCACGCCCATTTTCTGGAAGTCCAGCATCGCTTTAACGTGCACGGCCATCGATTGCTTGGCGGCTTTGATTACAGCGGCCGGTTCAGTCTTGGCGCGTTCGCGGTACTGATCCCAGGTCCAGCCGGCCGGCAGGTAGCCGTTGAGCGGGTCGTGGGCGCTGGTCTGGTCGGTGACCATGTCCGGGCGCACCCCGCGCTTGACCAGTTCCGGCAGGATTTCAGCCGCGTTGCCCAGCAGGGCGATGGAGATCGCTTTGCCTTCGGCGGTGTACTTGGCGATGCGGGCCAGCGCGTCGTCGAGGTCAGTGGCTTGCTCGTCGACATAGCGGCTTTTCAGGCGGAAATCGATGCTGACCTGCTGGCATTCGATGTTCAGCGAGCAAGCGCCGGCCAGGGTTGCGGCCAGAGGCTGAGCGCCACCCATGCCGCCCAGGCCAGCAGTCAGCACCCACTTGCCTTTCAGGTCATCGTTGTAGTGTTGGCGGCCGGCTTCGACGAAGGTTTCGTAAGTGCCCTGGACGATGCCCTGGCTGCCGATGTAGATCCAGCTGCCGGCGGTCATCTGGCCGTACATGGCCAGGCCTTTGGCGTCGAGTTCGTTGAAGTGTTCCCAGCTCGCCCAGTGTGGAACCAGGTTGGAGTTGGCGATCAGTACGCGTGGTGCGTTGGTGTGGGTCTTGAACACGCCGACCGGCTTGCCGGATTGCACCAGCAGGGTCTCGTCGTCGTTCAGGTTGGTCAGGCTTTCAACGATCTTGTCGTAGCATTCCCAGTTACGTGCCGCACGACCGATACCACCGTAAACCACCAGTTCTTTAGGGTTCTCGGCGACTTCCGGGTCGAGGTTGTTCATCAGCATGCGCAGCGGCGCTTCGGTCAGCCAGCTCTTGGCGGTCAGCTTGTTACCGCGGGCAGCGCGGATTTCAACGTCACGAAATTTAGTCACGAAAAGAACTCCTCAGCAATCAATCCAAAACCAGCCCAGGCAGTGGGCGAGCAAGCCGATGGGCATCAGTGCACACCGGCGAATCAGTGGACGACGGTTGAGTCTTCGTGACTCATACGCATACGTCTTTACTTGTACATACAAGCATATGCAATCAAGCGGCCAACTTGTTGGATGCGCATTCAAGAAAAATACTGAAACGGCTGGAGAGCGCCTGAAACAAGGGTTCTGACGTAGATGAAATTTTTCGGAGGGATTTTGGGGAGGACGGGAACGTTGTTACTTGAGCGGAGCTTTGCGCCACGCTGGGGCGTTCGGTAACAAAGTGGTGCGCTTTGGGGAACGCTGAAAAGCAAAAGATCGCAGCCTTCGGCAGCTCCTACATTGGAATGCGTACATTCTGTAGGAGCTGCCGAAGGCTGCGATCTTTTAAGGATTTTTGAATCAGCGTGCAGCCAGTTCAATCACACAGCATGCGCCATTGACGGAGACGTCCAGCAGACCGGTGTTACCGCCCAGTTGCAAACAATCATGCCGACCAAGCTGCGAAACACTGTTACCGACTTTCACTTCCAGCGTTTCGCTGACACTAAACACCAACACTGTCCCCGCCGAGCTGAAGAACCGCTGTTCGCCACTCAACCACTGCAACCGCGCGTCATAACGCTGCGGCGCATAAATCAGATTGAAGTCGCGAATCGGACCGCCAAGCAACGCGCAGGAAACCTTGCTCTCACCACTGAAGGCAAATGGGTCCAGCGGTAACAGTGGCCGGGTGCTGTGACCATCCACTGTCAGCGTCATGCCGTCGCCTTGCAACACGGTAATCACCCGCTCGTATCCGGCGAAGGTGGAAAACCCGCCCGACTCACCAATGTCGGCAATCGACAGGCGCCAGCCAAACCCGTCCAGACCGGTGCCGGCGTCGCGGGTGATTTCTTCGGTGCTGCCGCCGCCATTTTTCCACGGCATGCGTGGGTAATCTTTGGCGCGTAAAACTTTCAGACTGCTCATTTATGAAAGCGACCTTCCAGGCGATGACGGGAACCGGGGTGGATCAAGCGAGCGGCTGTCACCGGCTGACGCCCGGACCAGGTGCGGCGACGGATCAGCAGGCACGGCTCGCCCTTTTCAATTTGCAGCAATTTGCATTCGGACGGCTCGGCGAGGATCGCCTCGACCACGTGCTCGCCCTCGGTCAGCGGCGCAACCTGGTTCAGGTAGGCGTATGGCGTTTGCAGGGTGAAATCCTGCTTGAGGTAATCCGGTGCCACCAGCGCGTTGACGAAACGGTCTTCGATTTGCACCGGAATGTCGTTTTCGAAATGCACGATCAGCGAGTGGAATACCTTCTGCCCTTCGCGCATGTCCAGGGCCAGGGCGCGCTCGGAGCCGGCAGCCTCTTCCTCAAGGGTGATGACCTTGCAGGTGTGGCGATGGCCGCGAGAGGCGATTTCGTCGGCGATGTTGTGCACTTCGAACAGGGCGGACTGGCTTTTCGGTTCAGCGACGAACGTGCCGACGCCTTGCATGCGCACCAGCAGGCCATCGGCGGTCATCTCGCGTAGGGCCCGGTTGATGGTCATGCGACTGAAGCCCAGTTGACTGACCAGCTCGCTTTCCGACGGAACGCGGTAGTGCGGCGGCCAGTTTCCACTGTCGATTTGCTGGGTGATCATTTGTTTGACGCGGGCGTACAAGGGCGCCGGACTGTCGCCCATGTTCGCGGCCAACGGAGAGACTGGAGGCGGAGTCGGCACGGTTAATCCTTGTTCGTTTGGATAGGGTTGCTAGCTTGCCGGAGTTTACCGGGCAGGCAAACGTCTGTATATGTATATACAAATAACACACGATGGGGTGCTGAACCATGTCCGCCTTCTTTGCCGAACGCGCGCTGCTGCCTAGTGGATGGGCCAACAATGTACGTCTTGAGGTCAGCGCCGACGGCGTATTGACCCATATCCAGGCCGATTCCCATGCAGATGACGCCGAACGGTTGAGCGGTCCGCTGTTGCCGGGCATGCCGAATCTGCACTCCCACGCCTTCCAGCGGGCCATGGCCGGGCTGGCGGAAGTGGCGGGCAATCCGAACGACAGTTTCTGGACCTGGCGCGACTTGATGTATCGCCTCGTCGGAAAAATCAGCCCGGAACAACTCGGCGTCATCGCCCGTCAGCTGTACATCGAAATGCTCAAGGCCGGTTACACCTCGGTCGCGGAATTTCACTACGTGCACCACGACCTCAATGGTCAACCTTACGCAGACCCCGCCGAACTGGCCCTGCGCATCAGCCAGGCCGCCAGTTCCGCCGGTATCGGGTTGACCTTGCTGCCGGTGCTCTACAGCCACTCCGGCTTCGGTGGCCAGACGCCGAACGAAGGCCAGCGCCGCTTCATCAACTGCACCGAAAACTACCTCAAGCTGCAATCGCGCTTGCAGCCAATCCTCGCGCAGCAACCGGCGCAGGCTCTGGGGCTTTGCTTCCACTCGCTACGCGCGGTCACTCCGCAGCAGATCAGCGAGGTGCTGGCAGCCAGCGATAAACAGTGCCCGGTGCACATCCACATCGCCGAACAGCAAAAAGAAGTCGACGACTGCCTGACCTGGAGCGGTCGCCGTCCGCTGCAATGGCTGTACGAAAATGTCGACGTTGATCAGCGCTGGTGCCTGGTCCACGCGACCCACGCCAACCCGGAAGAAGTCACGCTGATGGCCAAGAGTCGCGCCATCGCCGGTCTGTGCCTGACGACCGAAGCCAACCTGGGTGACGGGATTTTCCCGGCGGTGGACTTCCTCGCTCAGGGCGGGCGCATGGGCATCGGTTCCGACAGCCATGTGTCATTGAGCGTGGTGGAAGAACTGCGTTGGCTGGAATACGGCCAACGTCTACGCGACCAGCGGCGCAACCGTTTGTATGGCGCGGATCAGCCGATGGTCGGACGCACATTGTTTGATGCCGCACTCGATGGCGGCGCGCAGGCGTTGGGTCAGCCGATTGGCGCATTGGAAGTGGGCAAGCGTGCGGATTGGCTGGTGCTGGACGGCAACGATCCATATCTGACAACGGCCAGTGGCGACGGAATTTTGAATCGCTGGTTGTTTGCCGGTGGTGATCGGCAGGTGCGGGATGTGCTGGTGAACGGTCAGTGGGTCGTGCGTGATGGCCGGCATGCTGATGAAGAAGAGAGCAACCGAGCGTTCACCCAGGTCCTGCGCGACTTGCTTGGTTAAACCTTAAAAGCAAAAGATCGCAGCCTTCGGCAGCTCCTACAGAATCACTCGATCCCTGTAGGAGCTGCCGAAGGCTGCGATCTTTTTTTGAGTCTCACCGCTAGTTCGAGGTTTTCGCCATCTGCGTATCCGACGCCCGCCAGATCAGCCGCGTGGTGTCGTAACCCTGCTGACGCGCCTTGCTCAGCAACTCTTCACGCACCACACCGTTGACGGTCGGCGTGCGCGACAGCAACCAAAGGTACTTGCGGCTCGGGTCGCCGACGATGGCCGTCTTGTAGTCATCGCTGACGTACAGCACCCAGTACTCACCCTTCGCAATGCCCGGAATCAGCCGGGAAAACCAGGTATCGAACTCGACCCACAATTTGTCGGTCTTGCCCGGCACCTGTGGATAAGCCGTGCCCTTGACCTCTTCCCATTGCCACTGCGCTGTCAGGCAGCGGTTCAGCACCGCGACGTTACCGTCGGGCAACAGGCTGTAATGAGCTTCGGATTGCGCGCAGTCGCGCTGGAAATACATCGGCAAGCGCGCCAATTCGTACCAGGTGCCCTGGTAGCGCTTGAGGTTGACGCTGTTGGCCGTTTTCGGCGCCAACGGATCCTGGCCAGAACTGGCACAGCCGGCCAATACCAGGCCGGCAAAAAGAATCATCAATAACCGCTTCATTGTTTTTCTCCCGTGGGCGCGTAGCCCCGGTTTACTTCAGGCCTTGGCCGGAAAACATCAGCACTTTGTCACCGGCATACTGCACGCTGATAAAGCTGTTCTTGTCGCCCCAGGTGCAACTGGACATGCCGAGCGCGCCTGAACAATCGGCGGGTTTGCCCAATAAGGTTTCCACGTCGGCCTTGGCCATGCCGGCCGAGAGCTTCGAGTAGTTTTCCTGATTGACCTTGCTGCATGCAGCCAACAACACGCAGAACGAAAGCAGGGCGATGGATCGCAGCGACATGGTGTAACTCCAGGGGCGAAGGGGATTGGCATGGCTGCCAAGCAGAACCTTAGAAGAGAAAACCCCCATCTGGTTCCCTCGCCGACCCGCTATTTGTTGGGCCGCTCGTCTGCCATTTCCCCAAGAATCAGCCACTTTGTTCGGCTATCGGGCATTTCGTCGGTTTTCGTCAAAAGTGTCTAATCTTTGGCGCCGCTCAGTCGACATAAAATGCAACGCGAAGCCACGCCCGTGGCGTTTGCCCCTCTTTGTTGACCAGATCCCCTGCGGTAGCTCATCCAATGACCAGAAACATGAAATTCAGCCACAAGATCTTGTTGGCTGCCGCCCTCGTGGTGGCCGTCGCATTCGCTTGTTTCATCCTGTTCAACGACTATCGCCAGCGCCAGACCCTGCGCAGCAGCACCCAGGCCTCGATGCAGGAACTCGGCAGCCTGACCACCAGCAACATCCAGACCTGGCTGGAAAGCCGCATGCAGTTGCTGCAATCGATGGCCCAGCAAGTCAGCGCCGACGGCAATGCCCCTGCCAGCCTGAAGCGGATCATCGACTTGCCCGCCTACACCGGCAATTTCCAGTTGAGCTACTTCGGTGGCGCGGACGGCGTGATGTTCTCGATCCCGGCGGGCAACCGCGCACCGGACTACGACCCACGCGCCCGTGGCTGGTACAAAGCGGCCAACAACGCGCAACAGACCATTGTTACCGAACCGTACATCGCCGCTTCGTCCGGCAAACTAGTGATCACCGTAGCGACCCCGGTACAGCGTCAGGGTCAGATGATCGGGGTGGCCGGTGCTGACATCGACCTGACCAGCGTCAGCGCGATCATCAACTCGCTGAACTTCGGCGGTCACGGCCATGCCTTCATTGTCAGCGCCGATGGCAAGATCCTGATTCACCCGGACAGCAAACTGGTCCTCAAGAACCTGACCGAGGCCTATTCCAGCGGTGCGCCGAAAGTCAGCCCGGGCATGAAAGAAGTCGAGATCGACGGCAAGCGCCAGTTCATCTCCTTCACCCACGTCAACGGCGTGCCGTCGGCGGATTGGTATGTGGCACTGGTGCTCGACCAGGACACCGCGTTCTCGATGCTCAGCGAATTCCGCACCTCGGCGATCATTGCCATGGTGATTGCGGTGGTGATCATCATTGCGTTGCTGGGCATGCTGATCAACTTGTTGATGCAGCCATTGCTGACCATGGGCCGCGCCATGCATGACATTGCCGAAGGCGAAGGCGATCTGACCAAACGCCTGACCATTCACGGCCACGATGAATTCGGCGCGCTGGGCTTGTCGTTCAACCGTTTCGTCGAGCGTATTCACACCTCCATCATTGAAGTGTCCTCGGCCACCGGCCAGGTCAACGAAGTGGCGCTGCGCGTTGTAGCCGCCTCCAACTCGTCGATGTTCAACTCCGACCAGCAAGCCTCGCGCACCAGCAGCGTGGCCGCCGCAATCAACCAGCTCGGCGCCGCCGCCCAGGAAATCGCGCAGAACGCCGCGCTCGCCTCGCAACACTCCAGCGATGCGCGCAGCCTCGCTGAAGACGGTCAGCAGGTAGTGGATAAAACCATCGCGGCGATGCAACAGCTCTCGGCGAAGATCAGCGATTCGTGCGGCAACATCGAAACGCTCAACAGCAACACGGTCAACATCGGGCAGATTCTGGAAGTGATCACCAGCATCTCCCAGCAGACCAACCTGCTGGCCCTCAATGCCGCCATCGAAGCCGCGCGCGCCGGTGAAGCCGGACGTGGTTTTGCGGTGGTTGCCGATGAAGTGCGCAACCTCGCCCACCGCACCCAGGATTCGGCGCAGCAAGTGCAGAAGATGATCGAAGAACTGCAAGTCGGCGCCCGCGAAGCGGTGAGTACCATGACCGACAGTCAACGCCAGAGCGAAAGCAGCGTGGGCATCGCCAATCAGGCGGGCGAACGCCTGGGCAGCGTGACCCAGCGTATCGGCGAAATCGATGGCATGAACCAGTCGGTGGCGACTGCGACCGAAGAACAAACGGCGGTGGTGGAGTCGATCAACGTCGACATCACCGAGATCAATACGCTAAACCAGGAAGGCGTGGAGAACCTGCAGTCGACGTTGCGTGCGTGTGCGGATCTTGAGCAGCAGGCGGCGCGGCTGAAGCAGTTGGTGGGTAGTTTCAGAATTTAAGCTGCACTCCCCGGCCTCATCGCTGGCAAGCCAGCTCCCACAGGAATCTACGGTGAATACAAATTTTGTGTCCGACCCGATCACTGTGGGAGCGGGCTTGCCCGCGATGACGGCATCAGCCGCAACGAAGATCTAAAACCGTGAACCCGGCTTCGACAGAAACACCAACTCTTCAGCCGTAGACTCCCGCCCCAACACCGCATTGCGATGCGGAAATCGTCCAAACTGCGCAATCACTTTCTGATGCTTCTCGGCGTAATCCAGGTAATCGGCAAACAGAGTCCGATCAGCTTCAGGCTGTTGCGCCACCAGTTCGATGTAGCGCGAGATGCATTCGTTCTGCACGGCCAAGTGCTCGCAGTGCTCCAGCACCAGATAGATGAACACTCGCTGAATCGGCCTTAACTGCCGATCAAAATCCGCAGCAATGCCTTGCGCCACCAGCGCTTGCGCCCTGAGATCGCCGGAAAATGATTTGGGAGAGTCGCGAAAGATCATTCGCGGGAGCTGGTCGAGCAACAGCACCAGTGCCAGCCAACCTTCGGGGCGTTGCGCCCACTCGGTCAATCCGCCGGCCAGTGCCTGCTCGACCTGGTCCCCGAAACGCTCACGCGCTTCGAGGTCCTGGCTGTCGCGCTTGCCGAACCATAACTTGCCCTTGTCAGCCGCGATTGCCTTGGAAGTTTCGGCTGTACCGAACCACCAATCGAGCAACGGCTGCCAGGGCGCGGTCATGGTTTATTCCTTGTGGTAAGCCGTGACGCGTGCAACTTCTTCTTTCGAACCGAGGAACACCGCTACGCGCTGGTGCAGGCCTTCTGGCTGGATGTCGAGGATGCGCTGGTGGCCGTCGGTGGACGCGCCGCCCGCTTGTTCCACCAGGAACGACATCGGGTTGGCTTCGTACATCAGGCGCAGTTTGCCCGGCTTCGATGGCTCGCGGCTGTCACGTGGGTACATGAACAGACCACCACGGGTCAGGATGCGATGCACGTCCGCAACCATCGCGGCAACCCAACGCATGTTGTAGTTCTTTTTCAGCGGGCCTTCATCGCCTGCCAGCAATTCGCCGACGTAGCGCTGCACCGGTGCTTCCCAGTGACGCTGGTTGGAGGCGTTGATGGCAAATTCCTGGGTGGCTTCAGGAATGGTGATGTTTTCGTGGGTCAGTACGAAGCTGCCCATTTCACGGTCCAGGGTGAAGCCTTTCACGCCATCGCCCAAGGTCAGGATCAGCATGGTCTGTGGACCATAGATCGCGTAACCGGCGGCGACTTGCTGGGTGCCTGGCTGCAGGAAGGCCTTTTCATTCAAAGGTTCGTTCTGGCTCAGGTACTCGTTCGGGCAACGCAGTACCGAGAAGATCGTGCCGACCGGGGCGTTGATGTCGATGTTCGACGAACCGTCCAGCGGGTCGAATACCAGCAGGTACGCGCCTTTCGGGTATTTGCCCGGGATCTGGTAGGCGTTGTCCATTTCTTCGGACGCCATACCGGCCAGATGACCGCCCCATTCGTTGGCTTCGAGCAGGATCTCATTGGAGATCACGTCGAGTTTCTTTTGCACTTCGCCTTGAACGTTTTCAGTGCCCATGCTGCCCAGAACGCCGCCGAGGGCGCCTTTGGACACGGCGTGGTTGATCTCCTTGCAAGCACGCGCCACCACTTCGATCAGGAAGCGCAGATCGGCAGGAGTGTTGTTGCTGCGGGTCTGCTCAATCAAATAGCGACTCAAGGTAACGCGGGACATGGAAGGCTCCGGTGGAATGGGGGGCTAAAAACCCGCGCAGTTTAACGCGAGTCGGGGCGCATTTCCTCCTATCAGACGTGATCGGCTGAAGAGAGTTCATGCGCGGGGTTCAGCGTAGTAGGAAATGGGCTGGATGTGAGGCGCCGATAAATGGCAATTTCGATAATCTAATGTCAGTTCCGACGCCATCGCTGGCAAGCCAGCTCCCACAGGGACGCCGCAATACCTGTGGGAGCTGGCTTGCCAGCGATAGGGTGCGAAGCACCTGCTGTCACGGTTTGACCGGCGGCTTGCGCAGCAGACTGAACGCCATCGCCGCCAGGAACAACACGCTAAGCAGCAACACGGCCCACAGGCCGAACCTCTTCCAGTCGGTGCCCACGGCAACCGGTACTGGCGCCGCCGTCGAGGCCGTCACCACCCCGCCATCGACTGAAGCCCTGCCCAGCGTCGTCAGCTTCGCAGCGCTATAGTCCGGAATCAGCGTCGACAACGGTAAGTTCGCCGCCTTGACCGTCGAATTGCCCAGCGCCAGCGTATAAGGCCCCGGACCGCGGGCCAGAAACACCAATTGCGTGGCACGCACCGCGAACTTCAGCGTTGGCGTTTGCGCTCCAAGACCGCCGCCGCGTTCGTCCACGGTCAGCTTCATTTGTTGCACGATTTGCCCCGACAACTGCAATTCGTTCTGCACCACGTCCTGGCCGTTCTGGGTCAGGCGATAGAGCAAACCACTGCTCAACGGCTGCCATGGCAGACTGCTGTCGCGGCGACCCGACAAGGTCACAGGCGCCAGGCTGTTAGGCTGTTCCAACTCGACCCGCACGCGCTCGACGTTCAGGCCCATCGGCAATTGCCAGATGTACTCACCGGCCTTCGCACTGCTGCCGGCCAACGCTTGCGACCAGACCAACGGCAGCGGCAGGTTGCGGGGGCTGGCGCTTTGCAGTTGCGCCGACGTCAGAGTCGGCGCCGATTGCGGCGCTTCCCACAACAAACGCAAGTAACGCGCCGACTGCCCCGGCAGGCTGACTTCATGCTGCTCGACCCGCTCATCGGCAAAGGTCAGCCGCGCCACCTGCCCTTCGCCCCACGATTGCCAATGCTGCAAATCGTCGCTGGCCTCGATGGTAAATCGCTGGAAACCGTCGCGCTCGCTGGTCCAGTCGAGGATCAACTGCTGCAACGGTGCTTTGATTCCGCTGGCGTCGAGCAGCCAGCCTCGTAACTCCTCTTCACCCGCCTCCAGTTGACTGGAGGGCTGCACTTCGACCAGTGTGCCGTTGGCGCTCGATTGCACCCGCACACTCGGGGCGTGCTCGGTGGCATCCGCCGAGTTGTAAAGCGGGAACCATTTGACGTCGGTCAGTGTGCGGTTGTCGTCGGTTTGCGCAGTTTCACGGGCCAGGGCGTAGGCCTGCTGGTCGCCGGCAGCATTGAAGACGCGCACATCGCTGAGGTCGCTCTGCCGTGCATTCAGTTGCACTGCCAGCGGTAATTCGAGGCGATACCACGGGCCTTCGCCACTCACCGACAACGCTACCTGCGTGGCGAAGTCCGCCGGTTTTTCCTGAGCAACGGCTGTCAGCGCCATGCCCATCGCAACAGCGCCCAACCAGCCCAGGTTCAGCTTCTGACTCAAGACGACACTCCTTCGGTTTCCGGGGCCGGTCTTTCAGCTTCCGGCACAGCCTCGACGCGCTTGGGCGGCAACGGGGCGAAGTAGCCCACCACCAGCAGCAACACGCCGACGCCGATAAACGACACTATCCGCGCCAGCCCGCCGCGGTTACTCAATTCGACAAAGAACAATTTGGCCACCACCACACCGATCAGCGCCGCGCCGATCAGCCAGACTTCGCGGCGATGACGCAAATGGCCGCCGATCATCAAGCTCAAGGCCATCAAGGTCCAGACGATCGACAGACCGGCCTGCACCCGCATCGATTCAAGCAGCGCATCGAGTTCGTACGGCACGCCGCTCCAGTGATGAGTCGTGCGCATCACCAGTGCAGTAAAGAACACGAATAGCGAGACGCCAGCGACCAGTTGTGTGGCGGACGCGGCGAAATCCTGACGCAGCTCGACTTGCGACACGGCGCTGCGAGACCAGACGTAAACGCCGAATAGTGCAAACAGCAAACCCAGCTCCAGCGGGTTGATCAGCGGCACGTAGGGCAGCGGCTCGGCCAAGCCGTCACTGAAGACATTGGCCAGCCAGAACCAGCCCAGCATCAACAACGCCAACGGCGCGGCGGCATACACGCGGTATTCGCGCGAATACTCCGATATCGGCCATGGCCAGGCACGCGGCGCGGCCATCAACACCAGATACAGGCTCGGCAAAATCGCCCAACCCAGCCAGCGCCAGGCATTGTATTGCTCGGACAACAGCAGCAAGCCGTATCGCAACTCAAGGGCCAGTACGCCGATCAGCAGCCAGCAACCGAGCACATGGGCGCTGCTGAGCACCCGTGCAGGGAGCATCGGTGCCAAGCGTCGCAGTGAGATGAAATGCACGACGAACACCGCTATCCACGCCAACCAGCCGAAGCTGGCCGCCGGGTGATAGCGCGAATGCCAGGCAGCGAGCAACACCAGCCCGGCCGCCGGGATCAGCACGGTGCAAAGCAGCCCCAGTGATGGCCATTTCAGGCGCAGCGCCAGCACGGTCCACAACGCAACACTCAAGGTCGCGACAGCCAGCAGCAGCGTCGCCTGCAAGGACAACGGGGCAAAGCGCAGCACTTCACTGACCCACGCCAGCGCCCACCAGCCTGCGCCCCACACCAGCAATGCCTGGGACAAGCGTTGCGCACTCAGACCGGCAAGGCTGGCGAGCTGCAAGCGCCACGCCCCGACCAACCCCGCCACACCGAGCACCAACGGCGTCCAGAATTCGCCATGGGCCAATGGACGCAAGCCTTCGTCGAGCATGGGTTCGGCGACCAGGAACAACGCACCACCCAGCCACTGCACCGCGAAAGCTGTGAAGACAAATGTCCGCGAAGGCAGGCGCAAACCGACCAGCAACGTGACCAACCCGGCCACTGCCCAACTGATCGCCGTGCCATGGGCGAAGAAAAACAGCGGCGCCAGCAGGTAGAGGAACGACAGGCCGAGACACGCCAGTACCGGCAAGCCTTTGCGCTCCCACGACGACGTCTGCTCGGGCTGCGCTTTATGCAACTGATAGAAACTGAACAGCAGCGCGATACCCAACATCAGCGCACCCAACGGTGCGCCTTCGAGCAGACTGCTCTGGCCATCGCCCAACTCACTGAGAAACGCCAGCGCCGAGCCCAGTTGCAGCAGCAAGGCAAAGGCCCGGGCCAACGGTCGTTGCTGACGCAGGCCCAGCCACAGGATCCCCGCGCCCTCCACTGCCCATGCGGCGGTGGTCCAGCGCGCATCGAGCCCCAGGGGAATCGCCAGGCTGGTGAAGATCACGCCCAGGGCCAGGCAGGTTTCCGCCAGCAGCAACGTACGACCGGCGAACAGCAAACGGGCCAGGCTCATGTAAATGATGCCCAGCGCCAAGGCACTGAACGCGGCGCCGAACTCCAGATGCTGCACCAATGCGAACTGCAAACCGAAGCCCACCAAGGGCGGACCGAACAGCAGCGTGCCGTCGACGTAGTCACCCTTGCGCGCCGACCAGTGCAGCAGCGCCTCGCGGCCACCATCCTCAGGTACATCGCCCATTTCCAGCAGCTTGCGTCGGGCGAACAACAGACCGATGGCCAGATACATCAGGAAGAACAGAATCAGGAACGGCTCGGTGCTCCACAATAGCTCCGGCGTATAGGACCGTGCACCCCAGGCGAAACCGATGCCGAACGTGCCGACGAAACCGATCACGTTCAGCATTCGCCAAGCCTTGAACCAGGCGATGCCGAGGATGCCGGCGTTGAGCAAGGCGAAATAGCTGAACAACGCCACATGGCTTCCGCTGCCCGTGGAGGCCAGGATGGGCGCGGCGAAGCCACCCAGTGCTGCCACTGAGGCCAGTCCCAAGGAGTCCTGAGTAATGGCGAGAATTGCCGAAAACACCGTCACCGCGACCAGCAGCCCAAACGCCGCCGAAGGATCGATAAGCGGATGCAAGCGCATCGCCGCAAACACCGTCAGGTACAACACCGCGACCCCGGCGCCCTGCAGCATCAACGCGTAATTATTGTTTCGCGATCGCAGCCACCAACCGAGGCCAAGCAGGCCCAGCGCCGCCGCCGCGACACCGGCGTAACGCAACTCGATCGGCACCACCACACCTTCGGTGGCATAGCGCAGCAAGAAGGCCAGGCCGAGGAACAACAACACCACGCCAACCCGCAACACCGTGTTGCCGCCGAACAGCCAGGCGCGGGCGCCGTTGATGGCGCGCTCGATGAAGTTGGGGCCGCTCGGGATGGCAGGTTGTTGCGGCTCGCGGGTGACCGGTTCGGGTTTCCAGGCATCGACGGGCTCGGGAGGCAGTTCCCAGATCAGTTCAGGCGTTTCGATAGGGGACTGCGCGACGATGATCTCAGGTGCCGGAGCGGATTCACTGATAGCAGGTTCACGGGTTTCAGGGGCAGTGAAACCGGGTACTTCCAATACGGCCAAACGCTGCTCCACGCCATGCAACGCAACCTGCGCCCTCTCCAACAAGCGGCGTTGCTCGTCGGCCTGCGAAGCCAATTTGCCGATACGAAAGGCCTGACCGATCGCCAACCCGAGCAAAGCGCCCAGCAGCGCATCGCCGAACGACTCGTCGAGTATCCAGCCCAGCACCAGGCCAATCAGCATCAACATCCATTGCATGGTCGATATCCTTGAGCGCAATCCAGAAAGATTAGCGTAGCCACAGACAAAAGATCGCAGCCTTCGGCAGCTCCTACAAAAGCGCTTTGATACGCGATCCTGTAGGAGCTGCCGAAGGCTGCGATCTTTTGCGGCGCGCCAGTATATCGATCCGACCGAAGACTTACTCCAACGCCTTCCAGATCTCCGTGGCATATTCACGAATCGTCCGGTCCGACGAGAACCAGCCCATCCGCGCCGTGTTCAACACCGCTGAACGCCACCATTGTTGCGAGTCATGCCAGTGGGCTTCGACGCGCATCTGCGCGCTCCAGTAGGAATCGAAATCGGCGCAGACCAGGAACCGGTCGTAGTCCACCAGCGAGTCGATGAAGCCGGCATAGCGGGACGGGTCATCAGGCGAGAACACCCCGCCGCGAATGGCCTGCAACACATCGTTAAGCCGATGGGACGCGGCAATATCCGGCGCCGCGTTGAACTCGTGGTTCTGCTTGCGCGCCTCGACCTGCTGTGCGCTGAGACCAAAAATGAACATGTGCTCGGTGCCGATGCGCTCGCTCATTTCCACGTTGGCGCCGTCCATGGTGCCGATGGTCAGCGCGCCGTTGAGGCCGAATTTCATGTTGCTGGTGCCCGAGGCTTCGAAACCGGCGGTGGAAATCTGCTCGGACAAATCCGCCGCCGGAATGATGCTCTCCGCCAGGCTGACGTTGTAGTTGGGCAGGAACACCACTTTGAGCAAGCCGCGCACGGTCGGGTCGTTGTTCACCACCCGGGCGATGTCGTTGGTCAACTTGATGATCAGCTTGGCCTGGTGATAACTGGCCGCCGCTTTACCGGCGAAGATTTTCACCCGCGGCACCCAGTCGATTTCCGGCTCGGCGCGAATCGCCTGGTACAACGCCACGGTGTGCATCAGGTTGAGCAACTGGCGTTTGTACTCGTGGATCCGCTTCACCTGCACGTCGAACATCGCCGCCGGATTGACCGCAATCCCCAGCCGCTCGTGAATCAGGTAGGCCAAGGCTTTTTTACTGTGCAGCCGCTGTTCGGCAAAAGCTTTGCGGAACGCGGTCTTCTCGGCGAACGGCTCAAGACCGAGTAACCGCTCTTCGGGATTGTCCAACAGTTCCGGACCGAGGGCATCGACCAGCATCGAGGTCAGCTCGGAGTTGGCCTGATAAAGCCAGCGGCGGAAGGTGATGCCGTTGGTCTTGTTGTTGATTCGTTCCGGGTAGAGCTTGTGCAACTCGGAGAACACCGTTTTGCGCATCAACTGCGTGTGCAGTCCAGACACGCCGTTGACGCTGTGGGAGCCGAGAAATGCCAGATTGCCCATGCGCACGCGGCGGCCGTTGTCTTCTTCGATCAGCGACACCGCGCGCAGCACGTCGAAGTCGTGGATGCCTTTGGCGCGCAGCGAGTCGATGTGCTGGGCGTTGATCAGGTAGATGATCTGCATGTGTCGCGGCAGCATGCGTTCCATCAAACCGACCGGCCAGGTTTCCAACGCTTCGGGCAACAGCGTGTGGTTGGTATAGGAAAGCGTATCGACCGTGACCTGCCACGCCGCATCCCACGCCACGTCATACACGTCGACCAACTGACGCATCAGCTCGGCAACGGCAATCGAGGGGTGGGTATCGTTGAGCTGGATCGAGGCGTGATCACCCAGGGTCAGCACCGAGGTGTGCATGTTGCGATGACGACGCAGCAAGTCCTGTAAGGACGCGGCGACGAAGAAGTATTCCTGGCGCAGACGAAGTTCCTGCCCGGCTTCGGTGCTGTCCGCCGGGTAGAGCACGCGGGAAATACTTTCGGCACGGGCGACTTCGGCGACCGCGCCCAAGTGGTCACCGGCGTTGAAGCGTTCCAGGTGCAAATCTTCCATGGCTCGTGCGCGCCACAGACGCAAGGTGTTCACGCTCGCCCCGCGCCAGCCGACCACCGGCGTGTCGTAGGCAATGGCCCGGACCGTTTCCGCCGGGTGCCAGACTTGCTTGGACTTGCCGCTTTCATCGGTGACGGTCTCGACACTGCCACCGAAACCGATCGGATACACCACTTCCGGCCGCTCAAACTCCCAGGGGTTACCGAAATCCAGCCAGTGTTCGGTCTGTTCCTGCTGCCAACCGTCGACGATGGCCTGGCGGAACAGGCCATGTTCGTAGCGAATACCGTAACCGTGACCGGCGATGCCGAGGGTCGACATGCTTTCCAGAAAGCACGCCGCCAGACGCCCCAGGCCACCGTTGCCCAGCGCCGCATCGGGTTCCAACAGACGGATGCGCTCAAGGTCGACGCCGAGCTCGGTCAGGGCCTCGCGGGCTACGTCGAGCAGGCCGAGATTGCTCAGGCTGTCGAAGAGCAATCGGCCGATGAGGAATTCCAGGGAGAGGTAATAAACGCGCTTCTGACCTTTGCGGTAGATCTGCCGCGTATGGTCCATCCAGTGCTCGACCATGTGATCCCGCGCGGCCAGGGCAATGGCTTCGAACCAGTCATGGTCGAAGGCGTGATCCGGGTCTTTGCCCACCGCGTAGGTGAGTTTGGTCAAGACGGCGTCGCGGAATGCGGCCACCTCTGCTTCGCGAACAAGTGGTTCTTGAGTCATCGATAGGACCTCGAGCGAGCTTGGAGTTGTCTGAGCCTAGACGGTCTGACAGGCGGTAGAGGCTCTGGTTCGGCAGTTTTTCCTGTTAGTGCGAATCGGGTCGGCAATACATTGTCATGTGCCTGAATCAATGCAGGGGCCGTGCCGGATTAACGGTGTTGTGAGGCAGCAAAGAAAAAATCTGCAAAAGGTTGTTCAAAAATCCACCAGTCCCGGTATGATCGCGCGCCCTGATGCACACGCTGGTAACAACCGATGATGAAGCCGAACCTGATCGCCGCCGCGGAGATCGACCGCCTCGATACCTGGGCCAAGTACTCCGCCCCGATGTGCGGCTCGTGCATGTCCAGCTGCTGCACCTTGCCGGTCGAGGTCAAGATCAAGGATCTGGTCCGTATCGGCGTGGTCGATGAATTCGAGCTGGGTGACCCGCCGAAGAACATCGCCAAGCGCCTGCAAAAGGAAGGTTTGGTCGAGCGTTTCAACCAGAAGTCAGGAATCTTCACCCTCCAGCGCATGAGCAACAACGATTGCTACTACCTGGATCGTAAGAGCCGTCTGTGCACTATTTATGAAAAGCGCCCGGATACTTGCCGCAACCACCCGAAAATCGGCCCACGGCCGGGGTATTGCGCGTACAAGCCGAAGGAAGTGGAGCGCGAGCGCAATTCTCGGGCGATTGAGCGGTTCTAATTCCTCCTGAAATTTGCGGCGGTGACCGGCCGCCATCGCTGGCAAGCCAGCTCCCACAGTGATTGTTGCCGTCCACAAATTTCATGTACGACTCAAACCCTGTGGGAGCTGGCTTGCCAGCGATGAGGCCAGTACAAGCACCGCACAAATCCCAGACAAACAAAAACGCCCCCGGCCTTTCGACCGGGGGCGTTTTCGTTAAGCCGGGCTAAATCTTATGCCTTGGCTTTCTTGGCAGCGCGGGTACGCTCGCTTTCGTCCAGGATCTTCTTGCGAAGACGGATGGACTTAGGAGTCACTTCACACAGCTCGTCGTCCTGGATGAATTCCAGAGCCTGTTCCAGGGTGAAGCGAACAGGTGGAACCAGAGCGATGGTTTCGTCTTTACCCGAAGCACGCATGTTGTCGAGCTTCTTGCCCTTGGTAGGGTTAACGCCCAGGTCGTTGTCACGGCTGTTCAGACCAACGATCTGACCGTTGTAGATTTCCTGACCGTGTTCAACGAACAGCTTGCCACGTGCCTGGAGGGTTTCCAGGGAGTAGGTCAGTGCCTTGCCGGTTTCAACCGAAACCAGAACGCCGTTCTGACGGCCGGACATGTCGCCCGACTTCATCACGTCGTAACGGTCGAAGATTGAGGTCAGGATGCCAGCGCCGTTGGTCAGGGTCAGGAACTGGTTACGGAAACCGATCAGACCACGAGCAGGGATGTTGTATTCCAGACGTACACGGCCCTTGCCATCCGGCACCATGTTGGTCAGGTCGCCCTTACGCAGGCCCATCTCTTCCATCACCTTGCCCTGGGATTCTTCCGGCAGGTCGATGGTGACGTTTTCGAACGGTTCGTGCTTCACGCCGTCAACCAGACGGATGATCACTTCCGGACGGCCTACAGCCATTTCGAAGCCTTCGCGACGCATGGTTTCGATCAGTACCGAGAGGTGCAGTTCGCCACGGCCGGAAACCTTGAACTTGTCAGCCGAGTCGCCTTCTTCAACGCGCAGTGCAACGTTGTACAGCAGCTCTTTGTCCAGACGTTCCTTGATGTTACGGGAAGTCACGAACTTGCCTTCTTTACCGCAGAATGGCGAGTCGTTTACCTGGAAGGTCATGGAAACGGTTGGCTCGTCGACGGTCAACGGCTTCATCGCTTCAACGGTGTCCGGGTGGCACAGGGTGTCGGAGATGAACAGCGAGTCCATACCGCTGATGCAAACGATGTCGCCTGCAGCAGCTTCTTCAACGTCTACACGGTGCAGACCGTGGTGACCCATCAGCTTCAGGATACGACCGTTACGCTTCTTGCCGTCAGCGCCGATAGCAACAACCGGGGAGTTCGGCTTGATGCGACCACGAGCGATACGGCCAACACCGATAACACCCAGGAAGCTGTTGTAGTCCAGTGCGGAGATCTGCATCTGGAACGGACCGTCACGGTCAACAGCCGGCGCCGGTACGTTGTCGACGATCGACTGGTACAGCGGGGTCATGTCTTCAGCCATTTCGTTGTGGTCCAGACCGGCAATACCGTTCAGGGCCGAGGCGTAGACGACCTTGAAGTCCAGCTGTTCTTCGGTGGCACCCAGGTTGTCGAACAGGTCGAAGATCTGGTCCAGAACCCAGTCCGGACGCGCGCCTGGACGGTCAACCTTGTTGATGCACACGATCGGACGCAGGCCGGCTTCGAAAGCCTTCTTGGTCACGAAACGGGTTTGCGGCATAGGGCCGTCTTGAGCGTCAACCAGCAGCAGAACGGAGTCGACCATCGACATTACGCGTTCAACTTCGCCGCCGAAGTCGGCGTGGCCCGGGGTGTCCACGATGTTGATGTGGTAGCCGTTCCAGTTGATGGCGGTGTTTTTCGCCAGAATGGTAATACCGCGCTCTTTTTCCTGGTCGTTGGAGTCCATCACGCGCTCGTCGTTGAGCTCGTTGCGCTCCAGAGTGCCGGATTGACGCAGGAGTTTATCTACCAGGGTGGTTTTACCATGGTCAACGTGAGCAATGATGGCGATGTTGCGTAGATTTTCGATCACTTGTGTATCTCGATCAGAGGATTCGGTGTGCTGACAAGTCTTGGCAGCGATTACAGTAGAGTCAGGCCTTGCCGTTACAGCTTGACGGCAGAGTCGGGGGGCCGGTGACGCAGGCCACAGGCATACAGCCCCGGGCTCTTAGCTCGGTCGATAAACGCGCACATTGGCATGCCCCTCACTGAGCAAATGGTGGGCATGCAGGCGACTCATCACGCCTTTGTCGCAATACAGCAGGTACTGGCGAGTAGGGTCCAGTTCCTTGAAACGAGCGTTCAGTGCATAAAACGGCATCGTTTGTACCTCGATACCAGCGAGTTCCAGCGGATCATCCTCAGCGGCATCCGGGTGGCGGATGTCGATCACGATCTGACCGGCCAGCGCGTCGCTGACTTCTTCAATCTGAACGTCCTGGCCCAATTCGTCGATCACGCGATCGATCGGCACCAGTTTGGCGTTTTCGAGCGCACGCTCGAGTACCGCCATATCGAATTCTTTCTCTTCATGCTCGACGCGATGGCGCTTGGCTGCGGTCTTCGGATTGACCGAGATGACGCCGCAGTATTCCGGCATGTGCCGGGCGAAATCGGCGGTGCCGATCTCGTTGGCCGTGTCGATGATGTCCTGCTTGTGTGCGACGATCAGTGGGCGCAAGACCAGTTTGTCGGTCACGCAGTCGATCACGCTCAGGTTTGGCAGTGTCTGGCTCGAAACCTGGGAGATCGCTTCACCGGTGACAAGCGCTTCAATCTGCAGTCGATCGGCAATCTGCGAGGAAGCGCGCAACATCATACGCTTCAAAACTACGCCCATATGACTGTTATCGACTTTACCGAGAATTTCTCCCAGCACTTCCTCGAACGGCACACTGACAAATAACACGCGTTGGGAGCTGCCGTACTTCTTCCAGATGAAATGCGCGACTTCCATGACGCCCAGTTCGTGGGCACGTCCGCCCAGATTGAAGAAGCAGAAGTGGGCCATCAGGCCGCGGCGCATGATCTGGTAGGCCGCCACGGTGGAATCGAAACCACCGGACATCAGCACCAGCGTCTGCTCCAGCGCACCCAGCGGATAACCGCCGATACCGTTGTGCTGGCTGTGGATCACAAACAACCGTTGGTCGCGAACTTCGATGCGGACTTCGATTTCCGGCTTTTTCAGGTCAATCCCGGCGGCACCGCACTGACGGCGCAACTGGCTGCCGACATATTTTTCGATATCTATGGAGCTAAATGGGTGCTTGCCGGCGCGTTTGCAACGCACCGAGAAAATTTTCCCGGCCAGCGCATCGCCGTAGTGCTGCTTGCACTTTGCAACGATGTCGTCGAAATCGCCCAGCGGGTATTCGTCGATTTGCAGGAAATGCGCGATGCCCGGCATGCAGCTCAGGCGCTCGCCCATCTCCTTCAGGGCCTTGGCATCACTGACGCGGGTTTCCAGCTCGAGGTTGTCCCACACGCCGTTCACCACCACGGCCGGGTCCAGATCGCGGAGCACGGCACGGATGTTCTTGGCCAATTGGCGGATGAAACGCATCCGTACCGGGCGGCTCTTGATGGTGATCTCGGGGAAGACTTTTACGATTAATTTCATGGAAACAGCGCGCGCAGGGCCTGCCGAAAAAGGGGGGCGCGGATTATAGCGGAAATTGCTCAAGGTTTAACCAGTTAATGTGCAGAAGGTTTTGCGCGCACCAAAACAGGTCATTTTTCGATTTTAACGCCACATTGTAGGGCGAGATTTTCCGCATTCAGGCGCTTTGCACCTTTATAAGCGTGAATTTGGGGCAAAAAACCCATGGTGGGGCACTGGCATGCAATTTGCTCCCTTGTGAGGCAGGTTGCCTTGGCAGAGTATTCGCGCCGGCATCACAAACATTTAAGGGCATCCACTACCAGCCCTAATCCACCCGGAGGACAGTATGTCGAAGTCGGTTCAACTCATCAAAGATCATGACGTCAAGTGGATTGATCTGCGCTTCACGGACACCAAAGGCACTCAGCACCACGTGACCATGCCGGCTCGCGACGCGCTGGATGACGCTTTCTTCGAAGAAGGCAAAATGTTCGACGGTTCCTCCATCGCTGGCTGGAAAGGCATTGAAGCTTCCGACATGATCCTGATGCCGGACGACAGCACTGCCGTTCTCGACCCGTTCACCGAAGAGCCGACCCTGATCCTGGTCTGCGACGTGATCGAGCCTTCGACCATGCAAGGCTACGACCGCGACCCACGTGCGATCGCCAAGCGTGCCGAGGAATACCTGAAGTCGACCGGTATCGGTGACACCGTATTCGTTGGCCCGGAGCCAGAATTCTTCATCTTCGACGAAGTGAAGTTCAAGTCCGACATCTCCGGTTCGATGTTCAAGATCTTCTCCGAACAAGGTTCGTGGATGTCCGACCAGGACGTGGAAGGCGGCAACAAAGGCCACCGTCCAGGCGTCAAAGGCGGCTACTTCCCGGTTCCTCCGTTCGACCACGACCACGAAATCCGTACCTCCATGTGCAACGCCATGGAAGAAATGGGCCTGGTCATCGAAGTTCACCACCACGAAGTGGCAACTGCTGGCCAGAACGAAATCGGCGTGAAGTTCAACACCCTGGTTGCCAAGGCTGACGAAGTTCAAACCCTGAAGTACTGCGTACACAACGTTGCTGATGCATACGGCCGCACCGCGACCTTCATGCCTAAGCCTCTGTACGGCGACAACGGTTCGGGCATGCACGTTCACCTGTCCATCGCCAAAGATGGCAAGAACACCTTCGCAGGCGAAGGCTATGCCGGCCTGTCCGACACCGCTCTGTACTTCATCGGCGGCATCATCAAGCACGGTAAGGCCCTGAACGGCTTCACCAACCCGTCGACCAACTCCTACAAGCGTCTGGTTCCAGGCTTCGAAGCTCCGGTAATGCTGGCCTACTCGGCTCGCAACCGTTCCGCTTCGATCCGTATTCCTTACGTGTCCAGCCCTCGCGCTCGCCGTATCGAAGCCCGCTTCCCGGATCCAGCAGCCAACCCGTACCTGGGCTTCGCTGCACTGCTGATGGCTGGCCTGGACGGCATCCAGAACAAGATTCACCCTGGCGACGCAGCTGACAAAAACCTGTACGACCTGCCGCCTGAAGAGGCGAAAGAGATCCCACAAGTTTGCGGCAGCCTGAAAGAAGCCCTGGAAGAGCTGGACAAAGGTCGTGCGTTCCTGACCAAAGGCGGCGTGTTCTCCGACGACTTCATCGACGCCTACATCGCTCTGAAAAGCGAAGAAGAAATCAAGGTACGTACCTTCGTACACCCACTGGAATACGAGCTGTACTACAGCTGCTGATCCGGTAGCGCCAGCGCAAGCGGCGTGACAAAGTGAGGCCTCCTTCGGGAGGCCTTTTTTATGATCACAAATCAAAAGATCGCAGCCTTCGGCAGCTCCTACATTGTTATGCATCTGTAGGAGCTGCCGAAGGCTGCGATCTTTTGATCTTCTGTACCCAAACATGAACAAGCTGGGCCAACCGCCGCCCCTGACCTATGCTGCAACCCAATGCTTTCGTTTGCGGTTGATTTTATGGGTCGTGCTTTTCTCTTCATCCTGATGCTGATCGCCCTGCCCGCCGCAGCGCAGATCTACAAGTACACGGACGCCGATGGCAACACCGCGTACAGCAATCAACCGCCGGATGGTGTGAAGGCCCAACCGGTCGAGTTGCCACCGCTCAACAGCGTGGAGCCGCAAACCCCTCCAGCAGCACCCACGCAACCCAATACCAACGAACAACCCCAGAACGCCTACGAGGTACTGGTACTGACCGGCCTGCCCACCACCGGAGCCCTGCGCGCCAACAACGGCACCTTCACCGTCAACGTGTTAATCAAGCCGCGCCTGCAAGGGCCGCATCTGCTCAGACTGGTACTTGACGAACAACCCTACGGCCAGCCGAGTAATGTTCCGATCCTGCAACTGGTGAACATCGACCGCGGCATGCATAGCCTCGCCGTGCAGGTGATCGACGGCGAAACCGTGGTCCAGCAAAGCCCCAGCGTGAGCTTTACCGTGCAACGGGTGCACAAGCCTTGAAGTGTTGGCTGCTGATCGCCTGCCTTATCGCCTTACCCGCATCGGCGGAGGTTTTTACTTACATCGATGCACAGGGCAATCGGGTTTTCACCGATCAACCCAATACCGGCAACGCCAAACGCGTGCCGCTGGCAACCGGCAATCGCATGGCCGCACCAGGTACGTCAGCGGCGATGGCCACAAAGAAGGCCGAGAAAAAACCACTGTTCCACTACGACATGCTGCGCATTCTTGTGCCGGAGCCTGACGCCACCGTGCGCAGCACCGCCGGAGAAATCATCGTCAGCGTCACCAGCGAACCGGGCCTGCAGCGAGGTCATCGCTATCGATTGCTGCTTGATGGCCAACCCACTGCCGAGCCTGGACCGAGTCCGGTATTTCCGCTGAGCAATGTCGACCGAGGCACTCATCAACTGTCAGTGGAAATCCTCGACGAACAGGGCCGGACCGTCGAACGCACCGCCAACCAACCATTCCACATGCAACGCATGTCCCTCGCGCAAAAACGCAAGATCAAACCCTGCTCCCTCGACGACTACGGCCAACGGCCGGAATGCCCGCTCAGCGATAAACCCGCCGAAGAAAAAAATCCATTCCTGCGGTTCTTCTAACCTCGTTCAGCTTTGCGCACTATATTGGTGCGATTGGTTGCACCGTGCGCCGATTGCATCCCATTTTGGTTCGAAAGTACCCGTAAAAGCTGAAAGAGCGCCACGCAATCGAGCGTCAAACGCCCGTTTCAGGGTTGAGCGCTTCTTTTCGGAGCCTTGGTTTGGTTTTTGCATTTTCCTCGCGTCAGCGCTTTTTTCTTGCGCATGCTCCGCCCTAAAAGAGGTCCCGATGACCATTAGCGACGCACTCCACCGTTTGCTACTCGACAACCTCACCACCGCGACCATCCTGCTCGATGCCGAATTGCGCCTCGAGTACATGAACCCGGCGGCGGAGATGCTCCTGGCCATCAGCGGCCAGCGCAGCCATGGTCAGTTCATCAGCGAGTTGTTCACCGAATCCACCGAGGCGCTGAATTCCTTGCGCCAGGCGGTCCAGCAGGCGCATCCGTTTACCAAGCGCGAAGCGATGCTCACCGCCCTCACCGGCCAGACCCTGACGGTTGATTACGCGGTCACGCCAATCCTCAGCAACGGCGACACGCTGCTGCTGCTTGAAGTCCATCCCCGGGATCGCTTGCTGCGGATCACCAAGGAAGAAGCGCAGCTCTCGAAACAGGAAACCAGCAAAATGCTGGTGCGCGGTCTCGCTCACGAAATCAAGAATCCGCTGGGCGGCATTCGCGGCGCGGCGCAGTTGCTGGCCCGTGAACTGCCGGAAGAAAGCCTGCGTGACTACACCAACGTGATCATCGAAGAGGCCGACCGCCTGCGCAATCTGGTCGACCGCATGCTGGGCTCCAACAAGCTGCCGTCGCTGGCCATGTGCAATGTCCATGAAGTGCTGGAACGTGTTTGCCACTTGGTTGAAGCGGAAAGCCAGGGCTGCATCACTTTGGTGCGCGACTACGACCCAAGCATTCCCGACGTCCTGATCGATCGCGAACAAATGATCCAGGCCGTCCTCAACATCGTGCGCAACGCGATGCAGGCCATCAGCAGCCAGAACGAGCTGCGCCTGGGTCGCATCAGCCTGCGCACCCGCGCCATGCGCCAGTTCACCATCGGCCACGTGCGCCATCGCCTGGTGACCAAGATCGAAATCATCGACAACGGTCCGGGCATTCCTGCGGAACTCCAGGAAACCATTTTCTTTCCCATGGTCAGCGGTCGTCCGGACGGTACCGGGCTGGGCCTGGCCATTACCCAGAACATCATCAGCCAGCACCAGGGCCTGATCGAGTGTGACAGCCACCCCGGCCACACCACGTTCTCGATCTTTCTGCCACTGGAACAAGGAGCCACATCGACATGAGCCGTAGTGAAACCGTGTGGATCGTCGATGACGACCGTTCTATCCGTTGGGTCCTGGAAAAAGCCTTGCAACAGGAAGGCATGACCACGCAAAGCTTCGACAGCGCCGATGGCGTGATGAGCCGCCTGGCGCGCCAGCAGCCGGACGTGATCATCTCCGACATCCGCATGCCCGGTGCCAGCGGCCTTGACCTTCTGGCGCGGATTCGCGAACAGCACCCACGGCTGCCAGTGATCATCATGACGGCGCACTCCGATCTGGACAGCGCTGTCGCGTCCTACCAGGGCGGCGCTTTCGAGTACCTGCCCAAGCCATTCGATGTCGATGAAGCCGTCTCTCTGGTCAAACGCGCCAACCAGCACGCCCAGGAACAACAAGGCCTGGAAGTCGCCCCGACCCTGACCCGCACCCCGGAAATCATCGGCGAAGCACCGGCGATGCAGGAAGTGTTTCGCGCCATCGGGCGCTTGAGTCACTCCAACATTACCGTGCTGATCAACGGCGAATCCGGTACCGGTAAAGAACTGGTTGCCCACGCCCTGCACCGCCACAGCCCTCGCGCGGCTTCGCCGTTCATCGCGCTGAACATGGCGGCGATCCCCAAAGACCTGATGGAATCCGAGCTGTTCGGTCACGAGAAAGGCGCGTTCACCGGGGCAGCGAACCTGCGTCGCGGGCGGTTTGAACAGGCCGATGGCGGCACGTTGTTCCTCGATGAAATTGGCGACATGCCGGCTGACACCCAGACTCGCTTGCTGCGAGTCCTGGCCGATGGCGAGTTCTACCGTGTTGGCGGTCATGTCCCGGTGAAGGTTGATGTGCGAATCATCGCTGCGACCCACCAGAACCTGGAAACACTGGTGCATGCCGGAAAATTCCGTGAGGACTTGTTCCACCGCCTCAACGTGATCCGCATCCACATCCCGCGCCTGTCGGACCGTCGCGAAGACATCCCGACCCTTGCCAAGCACTTCCTCAGCCGCGCCGCGCAGGAGCTGGCCGTCGAGCCAAAGCTGCTGAAAAGCGAAACCGAGGAATACCTGAAAAACCTGCCTTGGCCGGGCAACGTGCGTCAGCTGGAGAACACTTGCCGCTGGATCACGGTGATGGCTTCGGGTCGCGAGGTGCATATCGGTGACCTGCCACCTGAACTGCTGAGCCTGCCACAGGATTCGGCGCCGGTGACCAACTGGGAGCAGGCGCTGCGTCAATGGGCCGACCAGGCACTGGCTCGCGGTCAGTCGAGCTTGCTGGACAGCGCCGTGCCGACCTTCGAGCGGATCATGATCGAAACCGCGCTCAAGCACACCGCCGGTCGCCGCCGCGATGCTGCCGTGTTGTTGGGCTGGGGGCGTAATACCCTGACTCGCAAGATCAAGGAATTAGGGATGAAGGTTGATGGCGGGGATGATGATGAGGGGGATGAGGGCTAACTTCGGCTTTCGAATTTAGTCGTTAGCGAAAAGATCGCAACCTTCGGCAGCTCCTACAGGTGTACGCAGAACCTCGTAGGAGCTGCCGAAGGCTGCGATCTTTTTTTGGCCGAAAATCACAATCCATGCACCGACTGAATGCACCGTGAACCGCAATCGCGCACGACAACTGATCTGAAATCCCGCCTGAGTTCGCAATCGAACCCTTACCGAAAAAACACGAAAGCCCCGGATTACGGGGCTTTCGACGTATTTCCGCGCCTTTCTGTTTTAGCTTGTTAAAAACTGGCACGCCCCCTGCAATAGTCTCATCAGTGATTCAGTTCACTACCCAGTTTCGGGGACCTTGGTACAGGCAGGCCGGGGATTCCCCTCTTTACACCGGGCTCACACCGCACAACGCGACGAGCCCACCCAGTTTTGGGGTCCTTGGTACAGGCAGGCCGGGATTCCTTCTTTACACCGGGTTCACGACGCAATGCGCGAACCCTCCCGTTTTGGGGACCTTGGTACAGGCAGGCCGGGGATTCCCTCTTTTATTGCTCCCGGAGATGGATCTCCAGCCGCCAGCGGTCATCGACCTCGCTACCGGACCACTCGCCCTGCAGCGGCCGAGCCGCCACCACCGTCAGCAACAATCCCCCATCACTCGAACGCACCCGCCAATTCACGCCTTTATCGTTGAGCTTGAGCTGGCCTTGCTGCGCCTTGCCCTCAGCCTCGAACAGCAACGCGACGCTGCCGTCGACGATCTCGCCGTAGGTCTTGGGTTCGTTGTTGAACCACACCACCAGGCCGTCGTTTGTCACCTCGACTTGTTGCAACTCAGTCGGGTCGGGGGTGGTCAGGCGACCGATCATCAGCCCCAGCATCACCCCGACAATGGCCAGCGACATCATCACGCGCGGGAATAGTTTCGAACGAGCGTCGGCTTGCGGCGTAGAATGCCGCTCATCTTTACCTTCGGAGCCGTGCATGTTTCACGTCATCCTTTTCCAACCAGAAATTCCGCCGAATACCGGCAACGTTATCAGGCTGTGCGCCAACAGTGGCTGCCACCTGCATTTGATCGAACCGCTAGGCTTCGAGATGGACGACAAGCGGCTGCGCCGGGCCGGCCTCGATTACCACGAGTATGCCACCCTGCAGCGCCACGCGGACTTGGCCAGTTGCCTGGAAAGCCTCGGTCATCCTCGCGTGTTTGCCTTCACCACCAAGGGCTCGCGGCCGTTCCACGATGCGAGTTTCGTGGAGGGTGATGCCTTCCTGTTCGGCCCGGAAAGCCGTGGCCTGCCAGCCGAAGTGCTCGACGCCCTTCCCGGCGACCAACGCCTGCGCCTGCCGATGCGTGAGGGCTGCCGCAGCCTGAATCTGTCGAACACCGTGGCGGTGGCCGTGTACGAGGCCTGGCGTCAAAACGACTTCAAGTAACACCGCCCGCTCTGTAGGAGCTGCCGAAGGCTGCGATCTTTTGATTTTGATTCTTTAAGATCAAAAGATCGCAGCCTTCGGCAGCTCCTACCTGGAGGTTTCGTTTGCCCCATGAAAAAAGCGCCTTTAACGGCGCTTTTTTCATGGGGCAAACGAAGCTCTTATTGTACGGTCGGAGTCTCGCCCGCAGCCTGCATACGTTGCAGCTCTTGCGCGTACAGCGCGTCGAAGTTCACCGGAGCCAGCATCAGTGCCGGGAACGAACCACGGGTCACCAGGCTGTCCAGCGCTTCGCGAGCGTACGGGAACAGGATGTTCGGGCAGAAGGCGCCCAGGGTGTGGCTCATCGAAGCGTCGTCCAGGTTCTTGATCAGGAAGATACCGGCCTGTTGCACTTCGGCGATGAACGCCACTTCGTCACCGTTTTTCACGGTAACCGACAGGGTCAGCACGACTTCGTGGAAGTCATTTTCCAACGCCTTTTGACGGGTGTTCAGGTCCAGACCGACGCTCGGCTCCCACTGCTGGCGGAAGATCGCCGGGCTTTTCGGGGCTTCGAAGGACAGGTCACGTACGTAGATGCGCTGCAAGGAGAATTGCGGTGCGGTTTCTTCTTCGCTAGCTGCAGTGTTCTGTTGGTCAGTCATCTCAGATCCTTTCTGATCTTGGGCTTTTTATAGGGTATGGAATTCAGGCCTTGAGCAGCGCGTCGAGCTTACCCGCGCGCTCCAAGGCAAACAAATCATCACAACCGCCAACGTGGGTGCTGCCGATCCAGATTTGCGGCACGGAGGTACGTCCGGCCTTCTGAGCCATTGCGGCGCGCACCTGCGGCTTGCCATCGACCTTGATCTCTTCGAAGGCCACGCCTTTGTTCTCGAGCAGGTATTTGGCTCGGGAGCAATAAGGGCAGTAATCGCTGGAGTAGACGACGACGTTGCTCATATCACTTCACCAGCGGCAGATTGTCGGCTTTCCAGCTGGAAACGCCACCGGACAGCTTGGCAGCGGTGAAGCCGGCCTTCACCAGTTCGCGAGCGTGGGTGCCGGCGGTCTGGCCCATCGCGTCGACCAGGATGATGGTCTTGGCCTTGTGCTTTTCCAGCTCGCCTACGCGGGCAGTCAGTTTGTCGTGAGGAATGTTCAACGCGCCAACAATGTGACCGGCGGCAAAGTCTTTGGCCGGACGAATGTCGATCACCACGCCCGCGTCTTTATTGACCAGGCCGGTCAGTTCACCGGTGCTCAGGCTACGGCCGCCGCCTTGCATCTGATACGCGATCAGTGCGGCCAGCAGTACGACGAAGATACCGACGAGAATGTAGTGGTTAGTGGCAAATTCAATCAGGTGAGCAACCATCGAAGGAGGTTCCAGGGCGTTAAAATGTCGGCCAGTATACACAGCCACTATGGTGGGCCAAACCCCGTCCGGCGGTGACGTGGCCGGAACTTCGCTTTAAACTGCGACTCCCTTTTTCCATTACCCCTTTTTACCTCAGCCACGAGTGGATTCCATGACTACCACGCCTAAACCTTTGGTCCTGATGATTCTCGACGGCTTCGGTCACAGTGAAAGCCAGGAAGCCAACGCCATCTACGCGGCCAAGAAGCCTGTGCTCGACCGTTTGTGGGCCACCGTGCCCAACGGCCTGATCTCGGGCAGCGGCATGGACGTCGGTCTGCCGGACGGCCAGATGGGCAACTCCGAAGTCGGCCACATGAACCTCGGCGCCGGCCGCGTGGTGTACCAGGACTTCACTCGCGTGACCAAATCGATCCGCGACGGTGAGTTCTTCGAGAATCCGACCATCTGCGCAGCCGTGGATAAAGCCGTCGCCGCCGGCAAAGCCGTGCACTTCATGGGCCTGCTGTCCGATGGCGGCGTGCACAGTCACCAGGATCACCTGGTCGCCATGGCTGAACTCGCCTTCAAGCGCGGCGCCCAGAACATCTACCTGCACGCTTTCCTCGACGGTCGCGACACGCCGCCGAAAAGCGCTCAGTCGTCGATCGAACTGCTCGATGCCACGTTCCAGGCGCTGGGCAAAGGCCGCATTGCCAGCATCATTGGCCGCTACTTCGCCATGGACCGCGACAACCGTTGGGATCGCGTGTCCCAGGCTTACAACCTGATTGTCGACGGCAACGGCGAATTCAACGCAGCCACCGCCCAGGAAGGTCTGCAAGCTGCTTATGAGCGTGGCGAGAGCGACGAATTCGTCAAAGCCACCTCCATCGGCGAACCGGTGAAAGTCGAAGACGGCGATGCCGTGATTTTCATGAACTTCCGCGCCGACCGCGCTCGCGAGCTGACCCGCGTGTTCGTCGAAGACGATTTCAAGGAATTCGAGCGTGCCCGCCAGCCAAAACTGGCCGGCTACGTCATGCTGACCCAATACGCCGCCAGCATTCCTGCGCCATCGGCCTTCGCTGCCGGCAGCCTGGAAAACGTGCTGGGCGATTACCTGGCGAAAAACGGCAAGACCCAACTGCGCATCGCTGAAACCGAGAAGTACGCCCACGTGACCTTCTTCTTCTCCGGCGGCCGCGAAGAACCGTTCCCGGGCGAAGAGCGCATCCTGATCCCGTCGCCGAAAGTCGCCACGTATGACTTGCAGCCGGAAATGAGCGCGCCGGAAGTCACCGACCGCATCGTCGACGCCATTGAAAACCAGCGCTACGACGTGATCGTGGTCAACTACGCCAACGGCGACATGGTCGGTCACAGCGGCGTGTTCGAGGCAGCAGTCAAAGCCGTTGAGTGCCTGGACACCTGCGTCGGCCGTATCGTCGAGGCACTGGAAAAGGTTGGCGGCGAAGCCCTGATCACCGCTGACCACGGCAACGTCGAGCAAATGTCCGACGCCTCCACCGGCCAGGCGCACACCGCGCATACCACCGAACCGGTGCCGTTCATTTATGTCGGCAAGCGTGACCTCAAGGTCCGCGAAGGCGGCGTGCTGGCCGACGTGGCGCCAACCATGCTGAAACTGTTGGGCCTGGAAAAACCGGCGGAAATGAGCGGGACTTCGATTCTCGTCTAACCACCGAAAAACCCTGTGGGAGCGGGCTTGCTCGCGATAGCGATCTGACAGCCAACTTCAATGTTGAATGCCAGGCCGCCATCGCTGGCAAGCCAGCTCCCACAGTGGTTTGTGGTGGTTTTGAAGACTAATTGCAGGTGTATTCCGGCCCAGTTATCACACAGTCCCAATTGGGCGTTTTTTTTGCAGCGTGGGGCGGGCATACTAGGCCGTCCCTTTCCCTGGTGTCGCCCGCCTCTATGCTTCGCGTCCTGATCGCCCTTGCCCTGACCTGCCTGCTCCAACCGGCCTTCGCTGACGAGCGCGCGCAAACCCAACAACAGTTGGACGCCACGCGTCAGGACATTGCCGAGCTGAAGAAACTGCTGGGCAAGTTGCAGGAAGAAAAATCCGGCATCCAAAAAGATCTCAAAGGCACCGAGACCGAAATGGGCAAGCTCGAGAAGCAGGTCGAAGCCCTGCAAAAAGAGCTGAAGAAGAGCGAATCCGAGCTGCAGCGTCTCGATGCGGAGAAAAAAAAACTCCAGAGCGCGCGCACTGAACAGCAACGACTGATTGCCATCCAGGCCCGCGCCGCCTACCAGAACGGCCGTCAGGAATACCTGAAGCTGCTGCTCAACCAGCAGAATCCCGAGAAATTCGCTCGCACCCTCACCTATTACGACTACCTGAGCCAGGCCCGTCTGGAGCAGCTGAAGAATTTCAACGAAACCCTGCGCCAACTGGCCAATGTCGAAAAAGACATCGGCTTGCAGCAGGCGCAATTGCTGGTACAGAAAAGCAGCCTCGACACCCAGCGCGACGAACTCGACAAAGTCCGCCAGGAACGCCAGCAAGTCCTGGCCAAGCTCAGTGATGACGTAAAAGCCCGCGACCAGAAGCTGGCAGCCCGCGAGCAGGATCAGGCAGACCTGTCTAAAGTCCTTAAAACCATTGAGGAAACCCTGGCCCGCCAGGCTCGTGAGGCAGAAGAAGCGCGACAGAAAGCGCTGATTGCCCAGCAGGAAGCCGAAAAAAAGCATTTACGTGAGGCCCAGGCTCAAGCAGATGAGACTGACGCCCCACGCAAACCGGTTAAATCAACACCTGGCGCACTGGTTTCCAGCTCCGGCGAAACCTTTGGCGGCCCGTTTGCGTCAACTCGCGGCAAACTTCCATGGCCAGTCGATGGTCGACTGCTGGCACGCTTCGGTGAAAGCCGTGGCGACGATGCACGGACCAAGTGGGACGGCGTGATGATCAGCGCGTCGGCCGGCAGCGCAGTGCATGCGGTGCATGGCGGTCGCGTGGTGTTCGCCGACTGGTTGCGCGGCGCCGGGTTGCTGGTGATTCTCGACCACGGCAACGGTTTTTTGAGTCTTTATGGTCACAACCAGACGCTGCTCAAGTCTGCGGGTGACGTGGTAAAAGCCGGCGAGTCCATCTCCACTGTCGGTAACAGTGGCGGACAGGACACGCCGGCATTGTATTTCGCGATTCGTCAGCAGGGTCACCCGAGTGATCCGGCACAATGGTGTCGCGCGCAAGGATAAGCGCGCCATCCAATTCAGGAGTTAGTTCGACATGCTGCATTTGTCCCGCCTTACCTCGCTGGCCCTGACGATCGCCCTGGTGATCGGCGCGCCTCTGGCGTTTGCCGCTCAACCGGCCCCGGCGGTTGCGCCTGCGGGCACTGCTGCGACCACCAAGGCGCCATTGCCGCTGGAAGAGTTGCGCACCTTTGCCGAGGTCATGGACCGGATCAAGGCCGCCTATGTCGAACCGGTAGACGACAAGACCCTACTGGAAAACGCGATCAAGGGCATGCTCAGCAACCTTGATCCGCACTCCGCTTACCTGGGGCCTGAAGACTTCGCTGAATTGCAGGAAAGCACCAGCGGTGAGTTCGGCGGCCTGGGCATCGAAGTCGGCGCCGAAGACGGCTTCATCAAGGTGGTCTCGCCAATCGATGACACCCCGGCCTCCAAGGCGGGCATTCAGGCGGGCGACTTCATCGTCAAGATCAACGGCCAGCCGACTCGCGGCCAGAGCATGACCGAAGCCGTGGACAAGATGCGCGGCAAGATCGGCCAGAAAATCACCCTGACCCTGGTTCGCGACGGCGGCACGCCGTTCGACGTGACCCTGGCCCGCGCCATCATTCAAGTGAAGAGCGTGAAGAGCCAGTTGCTGGAGGCCGGCTACGGCTACATCCGCATCACCCAGTTCCAGGTCAAGACCGGCGAAGAAGTTTCCAAGGCCCTGGCCAAGCTGCGCAAGGACAACGGCAAGAAGCTCAACGGCGTCATTCTCGACCTGCGCAACAACCCGGGCGGCGTGCTGCAATCGGCGGTGGAAGTGGTCGACCACTTCATCACCAAAGGCCTGATCGTCTACACCAAGGGCCGGATCGCCAACTCCGAATTGCGCTTCTCCGCCACCGGCAAGGACGAAAGCGAAGCCGTTCCAATGGTCGTCTTGATCAACGGCGGCAGCGCCTCGGCGTCGGAAATTGTTGCCGGCGCCTTGCAGGATCAGAAACGTGCCGTGGTCATGGGCACCACCAGTTTCGGCAAAGGCTCGGTGCAAACCGTGCTGCCGCTGAACAACGACCGCGCACTGAAGATCACCACTGCGCTGTACTACACGCCGAACGGCCGCTCGATCCAGGCCCAGGGCATCGTGCCGGACATCGAAGTGCGCAAGGCCAAGATCACCAACGAGCAGGACGGCGACTACTTCAAGGAAGCCGATCTGCAAGGTCACCTGGGCAATGGCAATGGCGGTGCCGACAAGCCGAGCGGTTCCGGCGGCAAAGCCAAGGCAATGCCACAGGACGACGATTACCAACTGGCCCAGGCTCTGAGCCTGCTCAAAGGGCTGAGCATCACGTCCGGCCGTTAAGATGTTTCTACGGCTAGCCTTGAGTCTGTTGTGCTGTCTGGCGGGTGTGGCTCACGCTGCCCCCGCCGCAACCCCGCCGCAAAAGGCGTATCTGACGCTGATCATCGATGACCTGGGGCAGAGCCTGCCCCGGGATCGCCGTGTACTCGCCCTACCCGGCCCGGTGACTGCGGCGATCATGCCGGACACACCCCACGCCACCGAGTTCGCCCGCGAAGCCCATCGCGCCGGCAAGATCGTCATCCTGCATATGCCCATGGACCCGGCCACCGGACCGTTCGCCTGGCATCCCGAGCTTTCCATCGAAGAGCTTGAGAAACGCCTCAACGCCGCATTCAAAATGGTCCCCTACACCGCCGGCATCAACAACCACATGGGCAGCCGCATGACCGCGCAACCCGCCGCCATGGCCTGGTTGATGGCAGACTTGCAGCGTCGCCACAAGTTCTTCGTCGACAGCCGCACCAGCGCGCAGACCGTGGCCGCGCAGCAAGCGCAGAAGATCGATCTGGCGAGTGTTTCGCGTGATGTGTTTCTCGATGACGAGCGCACTGAAGCGGCCATCTTCACGCAGCTGCAAACGGCGATAAACCTGGCGCACAAACAAGGTTCAGCGGTGATGATCGGGCATCCGTATCCGCAAACACTGGCGGTGCTGGAGCGTGAGCTACCTAAACTGAAGGCTCAAGGGATTGAGTGGATTGATATCAAGCAGATGATCAGCGTGCGCAGCAATCGGGCGACAGCGGCGCATGGCAAGGATGGCCTGTACCGATAAAAAACCTGTGGGAGCGAGCTTGCTCGCGATGGCTGTGGAACAGTCAATGGAGATATTGAATGTTATGCCGTCATCGCGAGCAAGCTCGCTCCCACACTGGTTTTGCGCCGTCGTGATCTCTAGAGATACTTCGCCATGATGTCATCCACCACGCCTTCCTTGCGCAGCTGATCCAGTGCAGCTTGCAGCTTGGCCACCGTTTCGTCCGGTACATCTTTGTTCAGTGCCAGGTAAAGTTCGGCACTGTTGAAGCGCAGCACAGTCTTGAGCCCGCTCACACCTTCCTGACGCGCCAGATAGCGACCGGCCGGATCACCAGTGGCCCACAGATCGATCTGGCCGCTGACCAGCTTCTTCGCGTTGTCCTGATCGCGCAGCACAACCACCGGTTTCAAACCTTGCTTGGCCAGCGTCGTGGCGATGGCGTCGCCCTTGTACGCGCCGATCTTGTACTTTCGCGCGTCATCCAGGGTTTCGAGGGTGATTTTGCTGTCGGCCTTGGCCAGCATGATCCAGTCGTCCGGACCGATCGGCCCGACCCACTTGAACAGCCGCTCGCGGTCCGGCAAACGCGCCATCACGAAAGCACCGTAACCGGGGTTTTCCAGGGCGAGTTTGTAGACCCGCTCCCACGGGAAGCGCAACGTCAGGCTGTAGGTAATGTCGGCACGTTTGAAGATTTCGCGGACGATGTCGGTGGCGATGCCATCGATGTTCTCGCCCTGGGCAAAGTTCTTGCCGTTCTTCGCCATGTTGTACGGCGGGAAGTTTTCCGTCAGCAACACCATGTCGGTGTCGGGACGGTCTGCGGCGTGCGCTGCGCTGACGAACAACAGAGAAGCACTGGCGAGGGCAAGAAGAAGGCGTTTAAGCATGTCTGGCTACCGAAATCCATGGCGTACCCAAGAGTGCCCTGAGCCCGCCATGATGTCCACTGGCCTGTATCGGTTTGTTTAACGCATCACGATTCCGCGATGGGCCATGTAAGCCTTGGCTTCCTGCACGGTGAATTCGCCGAAGTGGAAAATACTCGCCGCCAACACCGCACTGGCGTGACCTTCGAGAATGCCATCGGCCAAATGTTGCAGGTTGCCGACGCCACCGGATGCGATCACCGGAATACCCAGCGCATCGCTGATAGCGCGGGTGACGCCGAGGTCGAAACCGTTTTTCATGCCGTCCTGATCCATGCTGGTCAGCAGGATCTCGCCAGCACCGAGGCCTTCCATCTTCTTCGCCCACTCGACCGCGTCGAGTCCGGTCGGCTTGCGGCCGCCGTGAGTGAAGATCTCCCAGCGCGGAGTTTCGCCCGGACCGGAAACCTTCTTCGCGTCGATGGCAACGACGATGCATTGCGAGCCGAAATGCTGCGCCGCTTCGCCGACGAACTCCGGGTTGAACACGGCAGCAGTATTGATCGACACCTTGTCGGCACCGGCATTTAGCAGATTGCGGATGTCTTGCACGGTGCGCACGCCACCGCCCACGGTCAGCGGGATGAACACCTGGCTGGCCATGCGCTCGACGGTATGCAGCGTGGTGTCGCGACCGTCGACGCTGGCGGTGATGTCGAGAAAGGTAATCTCGTCGGCACCCTGCTCGTCGTAGCGACGGGCGATTTCCACCGGGTCACCGGCGTCGCGGATGTTTTCGAATTTCACACCCTTGACCACCCGGCCGTTGTCCACGTCCAGGCAAGGGATGATGCGTTTGGCCAGCGCCATGGTCAGTCCTCAGCCTTTGTACGAATCGCAGAAAGCTTGCGCTTCAGCGACGTCGAGGGTGCCTTCGTAGATCGCCCGGCCGGTGATCGCGCCGATGATGCCTGGCGCCTTGGCGTCGAGCAGCGACTTGATGTCGCCGAGGTTGTGAATGCCGCCGGAAGCAATGACCGGGATCTTCGTCGCAGCAGCCAGTGCGGCAGTGAACGGTACGTTGCAGCCCTGCATCATGCCGTCTTTGGCGATGTCGGTATAAACGATCGCGGACACGCCGTCGGCTTCGAACTGCTTGGCCAGATCGATCACCTGTACGGTGCTGATTTCAGCCCAACCGTCGGTGGCGACGAAACCGTCCTTGGCGTCCAGACCCACGATGACTTTGCCCGGGAATGCGCGGCAGGCTTCGGCGACGAAAGCCGGATCTTTCACGGCTTTGGTGCCGATGATCACGTAGCTCACGCCCGCTTTCACGTAGTGCTCGATGGTTTCCAGCGAACGGATACCGCCGCCGATCTGGATCGGCAGGTTCGGGTAGCGCTTGGCGATCGCGGTAACGACTTCGCCGTTGACCGGTTGGCCTTCGAACGCGCCGTTCAAGTCGACCAGATGCAGACGACGGCAACCGCCCTCCACCCACTTGGCAGCCATGCTCACCGGGTCATCGGAGAACACTGTGGAATCTTCCATGCGGCCCTGGCGCAGACGAACACAGGCACCGTCTTTGAGATCGATAGCGGGAATAATCAGCATCTGGCAAACCTTTAAATTCGATTTTTCAGCATTGCTCGGAAATCAGTTTTTCTCGAGCGCCCACAGGTCGCTTTCGATGCTTTCGAACCTCTCTTTGAGGTGCGTCTGCACATCGAAAATCGCCCTGTTGTAATAGTGCGGAGCAATTTCACGGGTAAACAGCTCAAGAATTTCAGCCGCCTCGAACGAGCCGAGGTCGAGTTCAAAGCGGTCTTCCATGAAACGCTTGATCTTGCGATTGGCCTCGCTCTCCTGCTCCGGAGTGAGGGTCAGAATCGGCGGCTTGGATTTCTTGACGGCCATTTACCAGCGACCGTCCCACGCAGCGAAGTTCTGCAGCAATTGCAGGCCATGGGTATGGCTTTTCTCCGGGTGGAACTGCACGGCGAAACGCGAGCCATCGGCCAGCGCTGCGGCGAAATCGACACCGTAGTGACCGCCACCGACCACCTGGCGCGCATTGGCGGCGGCGATGTAGTAGCTGTGCACGAAGTAGAAACGCGCCATGTCCGGAATGTCGTGCCACAGCGGGTGACTCACCTTCTGCTGCACTTCGTTCCAGCCCATGTGCGGGACTTTCAGGTGTTCGCCGTCTTCGTGCAGGTCTTTGCCGAAAAAATTCACCGCGCCCGGGAACAGGCCGATGCAGTCCACACCGTCGTTCTCTTCGCTGGTGTCGAGCAAGGCTTGCATGCCGACGCAGATGCCGAGGAACGGACGGTCCTGGCTGACTTCACGCACCAGCGAATCGAAACCGAGGCGACGAATCTCCGCCATGCAGTCGCGAATCGCACCGACGCCGGGGAAAACCACCCGGTCGGCTTCGCGAATCACATTCGCATCGCTGGTGATCAACACCTTGCCGGCACCGACGTGCTCGAGGGCCTTGGCCACCGAGTGCAGGTTGCCCATGCCGTAATCGATAACCGCGACTGTCTGCATTACAGAACGCCCTTGGTCGACGGCATTTGCCCGGCCATGCGGTCATCGAGCTCCACGGCCATGCGCAGTGCGCGGCCGAAAGCCTTGAACACGGTTTCGATCTGGTGGTGGGTGTTGTGCCCACGCAGGTTGTCGATGTGCAGGGTGACGTTGGCGTGGTTGACGAAGCCCTGGAAGAACTCCTGGAACAGATCCACGTCGAAACCGCCAACGGTGGCGCGGGTATACGGAACGTGCATCTGCAGGCCAGGACGGCCGGAGAAGTCGATCACGACACGCGACAGCGCTTCATCGAGCGGCACATAGGCGTGGCCGTAGCGACGGATGCCTTTCTTGTCGCCGATGGCTTTGGTGAATGCCTGGCCGAGGGTGATACCGACGTCTTCCACGGTGTGGTGGTCATCGATATGCAGGTCGCCCTTGCTGACAATATCCAGGTCGATCAACCCGTGACGGGCGATCTGGTCCAGCATGTGCTCAAGAAAAGGAACACCGATATCGAATCGGGCCTTTCCGGTGCCATCAAGGTTGATCGAGGCTTTGATCTGGGTTTCCAGAGTGTCGCGCTCGACAGACGCCATACGTTCGGCCATCACCAGCTCCGCAAAATCATTGGGCGAAAAAGGCAACCATTATAGGGGCGCGGGCCGGAAACAGAAACACGAGAGGTGATATCGCTGACGGATAGAATCCCCAGTCGTCGGGGATAGACATGTCCATACAAGCCATTTCAGACACCCCAAAACAACTGTAGGAGCGAGCCTGCTCGCGATGAGGCCCTGACATTCAACATCTTCGTTGACTGTCAGACCGCAATCGCGAGCAGGCTCGCTCCTACAAGGAGAGTGCGTTTTACTTAGTGAAACAGTACCGCCGTCTTCTGCAGAGTCACCCACACGCCCCAAGCCAACGGAATACCCACCGCCAGCCAGGCAGCGATTGCCAGAGGCTTGGTGCCCGGCGCCGCTTTCCACTCCAGCGAAGTACTGGCATCAGCGCCTTTGTCGTGACCCAGCGCCTGTTCGGCAGCCAGTTCAGCGTCGGTCATGAAGTACTTGTCAGCCACCGGACGCACCAGCAGGTTGCAGATGAAACCCAACACCAGCAGGCCGGCAAGGATGTACAAGGTGATGTCGTAAGCCGCGGCACGTTCAACGCCGATGCTCAGCTGATATTCACGCAGGTAGTTCACCAGCACCGGACCCAACACGCCCGCCGCTGCCCATGCGGTCAGCAGACGACCGTGGATCGCACCGACCATTTGTGTACCGAACAGGTCCGCCAGATACGCCGGAACCGTCGCAAAACCGCCGCCGTACATCGACAGGATGATGCAGAACGCCGCCACGAACAGCGCAACGTTGCCCAGATGACCCAGGTTTGGAATCAGTGCGTACAGCGCAAAGCCCAAGGCGAAGAACACGAAGTAGGTGTTTTTACGGCCCAGGTAGTCCGAGAACGATGCCCAGAAGAAACGGCCACCAATGTTGAACAGGCTCAGCAGACCGGTGAAACCGGCGGCGATCGCGGCGATCGAAGCCAGTTGACCTGCATCCAGCTGACCGAACGGCAGATCATTGCCCAGCAATTTGCCGCCGAACACTTCCTGCAGCAACGGCGACGCCATGCCGAGGATGCCGATACCGGCGGATACGTTCAGGCACAGCACCAGCCAAACGAGACGGAATTGCGGGGTTTTCCACGCCACATTCACGTGCACGTGACGGTTGGTGATCATCGCGTTCGACGCTTTTTTCGCCGGAGCGGTCCAGCCTTCAGGCTTCCAGCCGGTTGGTGGTACGCGGTAGGACAGTGCGCCGCCGATCATGAACACGAAGTAGATCGCGGCCATCGCCACGAAGCTCTGCCATACGCCAACACCTTCAGGCGAACCAAAGTGGCTCATCAAGGCTGTCGCCAACGGTGCACCGACCATCGCACCGCCGCCAAAACCCATGATCGCCATGCCGGTCGCCATGCCGCGCTTGTCCGGGAACCACTTGATCAAGGTCGACACCGGCGAGATGTAGCCCAGCCCCAGGCCGATACCACCGATGACACCGGAGCCGATCCACATCAGCCAGATCTGGTGGGTATAAATACCCAGCGCCGAAATCAGCAGACCGCCACACCAGCACAGTGCCGACACGACACCGGCCTTGCGTGGCCCGGCATGTTCCAGCCAGCCGCCCCAGATGGCTGCCGAGCAACCCAGGAAGATGAAGAACAGGGTGTAGATCCAGCCGAGCATCGAAATCGGCCAGTCGCATTGCGAAGAAAAGACTTGAGCAATGAAGCTCATGTCAGGCGCACAGGCCATCGGTTTGGTGATGCCCAGCGCTTTGGACAGTGGCAGCCAGAACACCGAAAAGCCGTAGGCCATGCCGATGCAGAGGTGGATGGCCAGAGCGGCCGGTGGCACCAGCCAACGGTTGAAACCGGGCTTGGCGATGATGCGCTCCTTTGACAGGAACGAGGGCTGGTCGGCATAGCCGTCCGCCGCGATACTCGTGGTCATTGTGTATCCCCCAATTATTAGTATGGTTCGCCAGCCACTCTTCACCCCCAGCCTTTATGCGCACGCATGACTGTTTTTAAGGGTGAAGCTCCATTTTAGTGCGACATCAGGTCGCAGAAGGACCGACGAACGGGTGAAGGTTACCATTTGCACGTGACAGAAAAACCAAACTGATATCACCTTTTTCTACGTTGTCCGTTCTCGTACCACTGAAGGAAGCTCCATGCCCATCGTTGTCGAGTCATTGAACCAAGCCACCGAGCAAGATCGGCTGGATTTGCAGAAGATCTACCATGACGCCCCGCAGAGGCTGTTTACGCCGTTTACAGAGGCTGCGCAGCTGATGGAGGCCTGTTTACGGGACGGTTCGCTGATTGCCGGACGCTTCAATGATCGACTACTGGGTGCGGCACGCCTGCAACGGCACCCGGGCGTTTGGCATCTGTCTTATTTGTGTGTAAGAAAAATTACCCGGCGTCGTGGCGTCGCGGAGCGACTGGTGCGAGAAGCACAGAGCATGGCCACGCAATCCGGCGCCGAATTGCGCCTGCTCGCGCCCGCCGGTCATCTGGAGGCCCAGGCATTGGCGGCCAGCCTGAACGTGCCGCTGGATACCCTGTCCGACTGATCACTGACCGGTCGTCTCTTTTGGAGCGCTATACTCCCCGGCTAAATTTCGAATTCGACTAACTACAAGGACTCGCCCATGAAAGCGTTCGGCAAAATCCTGGGTCTGGTACTTCTCGGGCTGTTGCTGATCATTGTGGCGCTGGGCTTTGCCCTGACCCACCTCTTCGATCCCAACGACTACAAAGACGAGATTCGCCAGATTGCCCGCGACAAGGCCCACATCGAGCTGACGCTCAATGGCGATATCGGCTGGAGCCTGTTCCCGTGGCTGGGCCTGGAATTGCACGACGCCGCTGTCGCGACCCTGGCCAAACCCGCCGAGCCGTTCGCCGATTTGCAGATGCTTGGTCTGTCAGTCCGCGTGCTGCCGCTGCTGCGCCGCGAAGTGCAGATGAGCGATGTGCGCGTCGAAGGCCTGAACCTGCGTCTGAACCGCGACAAGGAGGGCCACGGCAACTGGGAAGACATCGGCAAGGTGCCGAAGCCTGCAACCACGGAGACGCCGCCTGCAACCACCAGCGAACCTGAACCGCAAACCACCGCCCAAGCGGAGAAACCGGCGCAGCCGATTCGCCTGGACATCGACAGCCTGACCGTCAACAACGCCCGCGTTGAGTACAACGACGAAAAAACCGGCAAGCAGTTCAGCGCCGAAAGCATCCAGCTCAGCACCGGTCCGGTGCATGACTCCACCAACATACCGGTCAAGCTCACCGCGTTCCTCGGCACCAACCAGCCGGTTCTGCGAGTGCGCACCGAGCTCAATGGCGAGTTGCGTTTCGAGCGCGCATTGCAGCGCTACAAGCTTGAAGACATGAAACTGTCCGGTGAAGTGGCTGGCGATCCATTGCAAGGCAAGACCATGACCTTCGCCGCTCAGGGCCAGTTGCTGCTGGACAAGGCTGCCAACGTCGCCGAGTGGACCGGCATCAAGATTTCCGCCAACCAGCTTCGTGCGCTGGGTGAGCTGAAGGTCAACGACCTCGACAAGACGCCACAGGTCAGTGGCGGCCTGTCGATTGCCCAATTCGATCTGGCGAAATTCGTCGACAGCATCGGTCAGAAACTCCCGGCCATGGCCGAAGGCAGCCTGAGCAAAGTGGAACTGGCGACCCGGCTGGCCGGTACGCCCACCAGCCTCACGCTGGATGACATCAACCTGAAACTCGATGACAGCACTTTCAGCGGTCGCATCGCCGTCGAGGACTTTGCCAAGCAATCGCTGCGCGCAACCCTCAAGGCAGATACCTTCAACGTCGACCGTTACCTCGCGCCGAAGTCAGCCGAAGCCAACAGCGCCAAACAAGTGCGTCAGGCCGAAGTCGCCAGTACCGAAGCCGATGCGATGGCCGGCGCCGGCAGCACACCGCTGCCGCAATCCCCGACCAAAGAAGCGTGGAGCAACGAACGCCTGGTACCGGTGGAGCGCCTGAGCAAACTGGATGTGGACGCTGACCTGACCTTCGGCCAGTTGACCCTGGAAAAACTGCCAATCCATAACGCGGTACTCAAGGCCAACGGCCAGGGCGGATTGCTGACGCTGTCGAGCCTGCGCGGCGATCTCTACGAAGGCAACTTCGAAGCCAAGGGCACCCTCGATGTGCGCCAGCAAGCGCCTGTGCTGAACATGCAGACGCAGATCAGCCGCGTACCTGCGGAGAAAATCCTCGAAAGCCAGGGCAAAGAACCACCGGTCAAAGGTCTGGTCACGCTCAACAGCACCCTGACCGGTACCGGCAACAGCCAGAAAGCGCTGATCGAAACCCTCAACGGCAACGCCAGTTTCGTTATCAACAATGGCGTGCTGCTCAATGCCAACCTTGAACAACAGCTGTGCAAAGGCATCGCCACGCTCAACCGCAAAACCCTCAACGGCGAGCCTCGGGGCAAGGACACACCGTTCCAGGAACTCAAGGGTAACCTGAATTTCCGCAATGGCGTGGCCAGCAACCCGGACCTGAAAGTGCGTATCCCGGGCATGACCGTCAACGGCGACGGCGACATCGACCTGCGGGTGCTGGGCATGGACTATCGCGTGGGCATCATCGTCGAAGGCGATACCAGCGCCATGCCGGACCCGGCCTGCCAGGTCGGCGACAGGTTTGTCGGCATCGAGTGGCCATTGCGCTGCCGTGGCCCGCTGGAGTTGGGCGCCAAGGCCTGCCGCCTGGATAACGAGCGCATGGGTCAGGTCGCCAGCAAAATGGCGGGCGAGCGGATCAGCGAAAAGATCGACGAGAAACTGGGCGACAAGGTCAGCCCGGAACTGAAAGACGCGCTCAAGGGGCTGTTCAAGCGATGAGAGCCGAGCAGTTTTCAACGGCGGTGCTGGACTGGTTCGACCGCCATGGCCGTCACGATTTGCCCTGGCAACAGGACATCAACCCGTATCGGGTGTGGGTCTCGGAAATCATGTTGCAGCAGACCCAGGTCAGCACCGTGCTGAACTACTTCGACCGTTTCATGGCCTCGCTGCCCACGGTCGAAGCCCTGGCCGCTGCGCCGGAAGACGAAGTGCTGCACCTTTGGACGGGGCTGGGTTACTACACCCGTGCGCGCAATTTGCAGAAGACCGCGAAGATCGTCGTCGAGCAGTACGGTGGCGAGTTTCCCCGGGACGTGGAAAAACTCACTGACCTGCCCGGCATCGGCCTGTCCACCGCCGGCGCGATCGCCAGCATCAGCATGGGCCTGCGTGCGCCGATCCTCGATGGCAACGTCAAACGCGTGCTGGCGCGCTTTACCGCGCAAGAGGGTTATCCCGGCGAGCCGAAGGTTGCCAAACAGCTCTGGGCGAACGCTGAGCGTTTTACGCCGCATGATCGGGTCAACGCCTACACCCAGGCGATGATGGACCTGGGCGCGACGCTCTGTACCCGCAGCAAACCCAGCTGTCTGCTGTGTCCGCTAGAGAAGGGATGCGAAGCGCACATGCTCGGCTTGGAAACCCGTTACCCGATCCCCAAGCCGCGCAAAGCCATTCCGCAAAAACGTACGTTGATGCCGATGCTCGCCAACGGTGAAGGGGCGATTCTGCTTTACCGTCGCCCTTCGACGGGCTTGTGGGGCGGTCTGTGGAGCCTGCCGGAACTCGACGACCTCGACGACCTGCAGCATCTGGCGACTCAGCACTCGCTGGAACTGGGCGCGCAACAGTCGTTGCCGAGCCTGGTACACACCTTCAGCCATTTTCAGTTATCCATCGAACCCTGGCTGGTTCAGGTCCAGGAGGCCGGCCAACACGTGGCCGAGGCCGACTGGCTCTGGTATAACCTCGCCACCCCGCCGCGCCTGGGCCTTGCCGCCCCGGTCAAAACCTTGCTCGAACGCGCGGCCGCCGTATTGAACGCAGGAGAGTCGTCATGACCCGCACCATCATGTGCCGCAAGTACAAAGAAGAATTGCCAGGCCTGGAACGCGCTCCGTTCCCGGGCGCCAAAGGCCAGGATATTTTCGACCACGTCTCGCAAAAGGCCTGGGCCGACTGGCAGAAGCACCAGACCCTGCTGATCAACGAAAAGCGCCTGAACATGATGAACGCCGAAGATCGCAAATATCTTCAGGGCGAGATGGACAAGTTCTTTTCCGGCGAGGATTACGCCAAGGCCGAAGGCTACGTGCCGCCGTCGGAATAACCCCCCGATTTCGTAAGCGACGGAATTAATTTAAGAAATTTTAAAAAAGTCGTTGACGTAAATCCGAAAAACCCTTTTAATGCGCCCCGTTGCCCAGATAGCTCAGTCGGTAGAGCAGGGGATTGAAAATCCCCGTGTCGGCGGTTCGATTCCGTCTCTGGGCACCAAATACCGAAAACCCTGAATCGCAAGATTCAGGGTTTTTTTATGCCTGCGATTTAATAGCCCTCGCTAGTTAGCTCTCACCGTTCCAATGGAAGACCAGGTTCCGGGCCGCACCGTTGCCGATATCCGCCACGTCCCGCCGCACCTCACCATTGCGAGTGGCGATGACGGTGTACTTGCCGGCTGGCAGTTGCACATACACCAACGGACCGGCGTCATTCAGGGTCAATACGGTTTGGCCTTGGGCTTTTTCAATGACCACATCCACGTCCGGAATGTATTTGTTATCCGTGCCGATCGCGAAGGTCATATGCAGGTTGTAACCTGTGGTTTGCTGGATGGCTTTTGCCTCATCCTCGCCAATCCCGCCGGACAGGTAGGTAATGCCGTTCTGCTCCTGCCGTTGAACCTGCACGCCAGCGCTGTCGACGGGCTCAAGGCTCGCGGCAGGCGAGATCACAGGAAACAGCAACATGCTGACGGCGACGAGGGGCAACATCAATGAATGGATATTTTTCATGATGACGACTCCCGGGTTCTGATGAACCCAATCGTTACCTTCTTTGGATTTGCTGGCGGCGTCAGGGGTTTTAGATTTATTTGGTCTGGGGGTGAGTACGAAACGTACTACGTAATTTGTGCCTCGAATTAACCTTGATTGTTCATCTGAAGCGCGAAGACTATTGTTGGCAGCTACCCGCAAAGGTCCGATACCGATGAATTTGCAGGACATGTCATCACTCGCCCCTGATCAGATCGAACTGCCGCTGACGGCTGACGCATCTGGCGAACCCTTCAAGCAACCCGCCGCCGACGGCTTCGTGCTCGGCGGCTTTACCTGGCGCCATGCTGCCCGGAACATCTCCCGTCCGGTCGTCATCATCAACGCCGCCACTTCCGTTCGTTGTCGCCATTACTCACGTTTCGCCGACTACCTGTTCGCTAACGGCTTCGACGTCATCACCTACGACTACCGCGGCATCGGCGAATCGCGTCCTGCATCGCTCAGGGGGCTTGAGGCTACATGGACCGATTGGGGCGCACTGGATTTCGAGGCGATGCTCAAACGCGCACAGCGTGAATTCCCCGGTCAGCCTGTCGATGTGGTCGGCCACAGTTTCGGCGGCTGTGCCGCGGGCCTGGGAGCCTCAGGGCACCTTATCCGGCGACTAGTGACCGTTGGCGCGCAGTTCGCTTATTGGCGCGATTATGCGCCGACCCACCGCTGGCGGATGTTCGGCAAATGGCATGTGGTGATGCCGCTGGTGACGATGATTTGCGGTTACTTTCCCGGCAAACGCCTCGGCTGGCTGGAAGATACGCCCGCAGGCGTTGTCCGTGACTGGAGCACGCCAACTGCCCGGTTTGAAACTCGCCCCAGCGGCCACGCAATCAACGCCGCCAAAGGGCGCCTGCCCTTCGTCACCGTTAACGCGCAAATCCTCGCGATCAGCATCAGCGACGACCCTTACGGCACAATCCCGGCCATCGAACGCCTGCTCGGTTACTTTACCGGCAGCGCCAATACCCACCTGCGCATCACCCCCGAAGACATCGGCGAGACAGAAGTTGGACATTTCGCCTTTTTTCGCAGCGCATACCAAGCCACACTATGGCCCATTGCATTGTCCTGGCTGCAAAACGGCGAACTGGCCCCCGATACACCCGGGCGGACAGTGCCCCGTAGCTGAGCCACTGCCCTTTCAACGAATTACGGAACGACGCCCATGGCCTCCGCCAACAAGCAGCAAAAACGCGCCTCTCGCGCCAAGGCCAAGGCCAAGCAGAACCGCACCCAACGCGCTGCCGCGCCGGTCGAACTGGACCCGAACGACGATCGCATCGATTTCGAATCGGTGGACCTGACCGACCTGTTCAAAGAAATGATCGATGCACAAAAGATCAGCCAACAAGCAATGTGTACAGCCTTTCTTGAACACCCGCTGCTCGCACTGGTGCTGGAGCAGGAGGGCGAAGAAACAGCGACAGACTTCATCATCGCTGCACTGATCGAGTATCGCCAATGGTCTACCGAAGCGGATGAAGCCAGTGCCCTGGCGTGGATCGAATCCCCGGCCTTCCAGACTGACTACGTAACGGCGTCCGAAGTCATCGCAGCCCAAAACCAACAGAAACCGAACTGAGTTCCCATGGCCTCCCTGAACAAGCAACAGAAACGCGCCAAACGTGCAAAAGCCAAAGCCAAGCAGATCCGCATGGTCGGCAGAAAATCGATTATGGATCAGGATCTACCCGATTTCGGCGAGCCGATCCCGGAATACACCCTGGCGATGTTCAGCAAAATGCGCGATGCGGAAGCCGTCAGCCGCAGCGAAATGCTCTCGGTCTTGCTGACGAACCTCGCCTTTATCATTATCGAACATCCCGAATTGCTGGACATGGAAAACGCCGACGACGAAGGCATGGCCGCCACCCACCTGGCCGCCGATATGCTGATCGATTACCGCATGTGGGCCGACGGCATGGATCGCGAAACCGCCCAGGCCTGGCTCAGCGAGCCGCAATTCATCAGCGACTTCGGCGATGCCCTGGACGTCTACACCCAGTCTTTGGAAGCGCCGGAAGAAAAAGCCGAGTAAGTGTTACAGCTCGAATAAAAACGGCCGCTTGTCATCACTGACAGCGGCCGTTTTTGTTTGAACCAGAGTACCTAGCGCGCGACAGCCGCGACCAGTTTCTCATTGCGACGACGGCGGGCGACCAGCAAGCCGGCAGCCACCACCATCAGGCTCAACAAACCTGTGGCGAGGATTTCCACGCGATGCGCATCCTGGAACAGCATGATGGTCAGGGCCGCGACGATAAACACAATCACCGCGTAGGTCAGGCCCGGGAACAGCCACATGCTGAAGACGATTTTTTCACCACGAGCCATACGCTGTTTGCGCATGCGAAGTTGCGAGATCGCGATCACCAGGTACACCAGCAGCGCAATGGCGCCGGAGCTGGCCAGCAGAAACTCGAACACCGCAGCCGGGGCCACGTAGTTGGCGAATGTGGCCAGGAACGCTGCGCCAGTGGACAACATCACGGCCCAGTACGGCGTACCGCTTTTATTGGTGCGCGTGGACATCGCCGGTGCATCACCGCGTTTGCCCAGGGAGAACAGCATGCGCGACGACGTGTAGAGCGCCGAGTTCAGGCAGCTGGTCACAGCAACCAGCACCACAATATCGACGATCATCTTGGCGTTCGGGATGCCCATGCGATCAAGTACGGTCTGGTAGGAACCGACGCTGGCCAGAATCGGGTCGTTCCATGGCACCAGGGCCACAACGATGAAGATCGATACGAGGTAGAACAAACCGATCCGCCAGATCACCGAATTGGTGGCCTTGGAAATTTGCTTGCCTGGGTCTTTCGATTCCGCGGCCGCAATGGTCACGATCTCGGTTCCCATGAAGGAGAACATGGTGGTCAGAATGGCACCCAGCACCGCGCCCATGCCATTTGGCAGGAAGCCTTGGGTGTCGAACAGGTGCGAAACGCCGCTGACCTGGCTGTTCGGCAGGAAGCCGAAAATCGCTGCCAAGCCGAGAACAATAAAGCCGATGATCGCCAATACTTTGATCAGGGCGAACCAGAACTCGAACTCACCGTAGTTCTTCACGCTAAACAGATTGGTCACGGTCAGCAGCATCGTGATGACCAGTGCGAAGGCCCAGATGTCCACACCCGGGAACCAGGCGTGCAGGATAGTCGCGGCGGCGTTGGCCTCCAGCGGAATCACCAGGACCCAGAACCACCAGTACAACCAGCCGATGGTGAAACCGGCCCAGTGACCGATCGCCCGATCGGCATATGTAGAGAAGGAACCTGTGTCCGGCGAGGCAACAGCCATTTCACCGAGCATGCGCATCACCAACACCACCAGCATACCGGCGGCCGCGTAGGCCAACAGCACGGCCGGGCCTGCTGCAGCGATGGCGTGGCCCGAGCCAACGAACAGGCCGGCGCCGATAACCCCGGCGATCGACAGCATGGTCACATGACGCGGTTTAAGCCCCTGTTCGAGGCCGTTAGAGCTTTGGGTACTGCTCATTGAAACTACCTTTGTAAGGAAAAGCGAATGCATGCATCCCGCCGAGAATTCTCTTCTGTAAAAAGAAACCAACGGGGCGTTCCGGAATCTGCACGCAATAATTACGCCAAAATGTTTCAAAACCCTCTATCCCGGCGACTTGGACCTGACCGGACAGTCATCGCAAGTCATTGAAAGTAATAGCACTTTGCCAGAACGTTACCCTGCGACTCACTTAAAAGACGAAACAGCACTCCGGAAACACACCCGTTAATGGCTCAATGCACAATAAAAGTGCAGATCAGCCACGTTTGGCCGGTTAGCGCTTCACACCCCCCGCCAAAGCTGGCAACATCGCGCCCTTTTTTACGCGACAGCCACCGCGCTTTACCTGAAAGCAGGGTTCAAACGGCTGTTCGGTTGTTGATGGGGCGACAGTCTGCTGTGCCGATGCGACAACCTGCCACATGCCACCCGTTTACTGCCCGTAACGCTGTTGGCTGCCTTTGAAACGCTATGCTAGGTTGGCCGCCTCGCCAGGAAGGCCACCAACAGCAGGAGCGAATACACAATGAGGAACGCACATGGCTGAGGCCACGCCCGCGCTTGAAATCCGCAACTTGCACAAACGCTACGGCTCGCTGGAGGTGCTCAAAGGCATCTCGCTGACCGCCCGCGACGGCGACGTGATCTCGATCCTCGGCTCCTCCGGCTCCGGCAAGTCCACGTTCCTGCGTTGCATCAACCTGCTGGAAAACCCGCATCAGGGCCAGATCCTGGTGGCCGGCGAAGAACTCAAGCTCAAGGCCGCCAAGAACGGCGAACTGGTTGCTGCCGACGGCAAGCAGATCAACCGCCTGCGCAGCGAGATTGGTTTTGTGTTTCAAAACTTTAATCTGTGGCCGCACATGAGCGTGCTCGACAACATCATCGAAGCCCCGCGCCGCGTGCTCGGCCAGAGCAAGGCCGAAGCCATCGAAGTTGCCGAAGCCTTGCTGGCCAAGGTCGGCATCGCCGACAAGCGCCACGCTTACCCGGCGCAGTTGTCCGGCGGTCAGCAACAACGCGCGGCCATCGCCCGCACCTTGGCCATGCAGCCCAAGGTCATCCTGTTCGACGAGCCCACCTCGGCGCTTGACCCGGAAATGGTCCAGGAAGTACTTAATGTCATCCGCGCACTGGCCGAAGAAGGCCGCACCATGCTGCTGGTCACCCATGAAATGGGCTTCGCCCGTCAGGTTTCCAGCGAAGTGGTGTTCCTCCACCAGGGCCTGGTAGAAGAGCAAGGATCGCCACAGCAGGTGTTTGAAAACCCGCTTTCGGCGCGCTGCAAACAATTCATGTCCAGCAACCGCTAACGGAGCTACCCACATGCAGAACTACAAAAAGGTCTTCCTGGCTGCCGCCGTCACCCTGGCGTTCAGCGCCGGTGCCATGGCCGAAACCCTGAAGATGGGCATCGAAGCGGCTTATCCGCCGTTCAACAACAAAGATGCCAGTGGCAATGTCGTCGGCTTCGACAAGGAAATCGGCGACGCCCTGTGCGCCAAGATGAAAGTCGAGTGCACCGTGGTCACGTCCGACTGGGACGGCATCATCCCGGCCCTGAACGCCAAGAAGTTCGACTTCCTGATTTCCTCGATGTCGATCACCGACGAGCGCAAGCAAGCGGTGGACTTCACCGAACCGTACTACTCCAACAAGCTGCAATTCATTGCGCCGAAGACCGTCGACTTCAAAACCGACAAGGCTTCCCTGAAAGGCAAAGTGATCGGCGCCCAGCGCGCAACCCTGGCCGGCACCTGGCTTGAAGACAACATTGGTGACGACATCACCATCAAGCTCTACGACACCCAGGAAAACGCCTACCTCGACCTGACCTCCGGTCGCCTGGACGGCATCCTCGCCGACAAATACGTCAACTACGAGTGGCTGAAAAGCGACGCTGGCAAATCCTATGAGTTCAAGGGTGACCCGGTAGAAGAAAGCGACAAGATCGGTATCGCCGTGCGTAAAAACGATCCTATCCGCGAGAAGCTGAACGTCGCGCTGAAAGAAATCGTTGCTGACGGCACCTACAAGAAGATCAACGACAAGTACTTCCCGTTCAGCATCTATTGATACTGACCTGCCTGGCCGGCGCCTGAGGGCGCCGGTTCTCGGCCTTGCCTGCCGCGATTTGAAAAGAAATCCATGATTATCGACCTCTACGGATTCGGCCCGGCGCTCGCCGCTGGCGCGCTGATGACTGTGAAACTGGCACTCTCGGCCCTGTGCCTGGGGCTGGTGCTCGGTCTGCTCGGCGCCTTGGCCAAGACTTCCCCGTACAAGCCGCTGCAATGGCTTGGCGGCACTTATTCGACCCTGGTGCGCGGCATCCCGGAATTGCTCTGGGTGCTGTTGATCTACTTCGGTACGGTCAACCTGATGCGTGCCTTGGGTGAGTTCTTCGGCAATCCCGACCTGGAACTCAACGCCTTCGCCGCCGGCGTGATTGCGCTCGGCCTGTGCTTCGGCGCCTACGCCACGGAAGTGTTTCGTGGCGCGATTCTCGCCATTCCCAAAGGCCACCGTGAGGCCGGCGTGGCCCTGGGCCTGTCGAAGTGGCGCATCTTCACCAGGTTGATCATGCCGCAGATGTGGCGTATCGCCCTGCCCGGCCTGGGCAACCTGTTCATGATCCTGATGAAAGACACCGCGCTGGTGTCGGTGATCGGCCTGGAAGAAATCATGCGTCACGCGCAAATCGGCGTGACCGTGTCCAAGCAGCCGTTCACCTTCTATATGGTGGCCGCGTTCATGTATCTGGGCCTGACCGTTCTAGCCATGACCGGCATGCACTTGCTGGAAAAACGCGCCGCTCGCGGCTTCGCGAGGAGCACCCAATGAACTGGGAAGTCATCATCAAGTGGCTGCCGAAACTGGCCCAGGGCGCGACCCTGACCCTGGAGCTCGTCGCCATTGCCGTTATCGCTGGCCTGCTGCTGGCAATTCCACTGGGCATCGCTCGCTCGTCGCGCCTGTGGTGGGTGCGCGCATTTCCCTACGGCTACATCTTCTTTTTCCGTGGCACGCCGTTGCTGGTTCAGCTGTTCCTGGTCTACTACGGCCTGGCGCAGTTCGACGTGATCCGCAACAGCTCGATGTGGCCGTACCTGCGCGATCCGTTCTGGTGCGCCACCGCGACCATGACCCTGCATACCGCGGCCTACATCGCCGAGATCCTGCGCGGCGCCATTCAGGCAATTCCACCGGGCGAGATCGAAGCGGCGCGAGCCTTGGGCATGTCCAAACCCAAAGCGCTGTTCTACATCATCCTGCCCCGTGCGGCGCGCATCGGCCTGCCCGCCTACAGCAACGAAGTGATCCTGATGCTCAAGGCCAGCGCCTTGGCCAGCACCGTGACCTTGCTGGAACTGACCGGCATGGCGCGCACCATCATTGCCCGGACCTACCTGCCCGTGGAGATCTTCTTCGCCGCCGGCATGTTCTACCTGCTGATGGCTTATGTGCTGGTGCGCGGCTTCAAGCTGCTGGAGCGCTGGCTGCGCGTCGATGCCTGCCAAGGGCGTTGATTCCCGCGTGCTGACGGGCGAGGACCTGCTCGCCCGCTTCACCGCGCTGGATGCTTTTCTGACAGAGCATCAGGCGCTGTGGAAGCCGCGGCCGTTCACTTACCTGCATCTTCCCTGGGAAACCTCCTACCCCGAGTTGGCCGGTTGGCTACGCGGGCGCTCGCTGGAGGATGCGGAAAACAGTCATAACCAACCTTGCCTGCTTGATGCGCCAGAGCCATTTGCGACCCTGGCGCAGATGTCCCTTGCCCTGAGCGCTGTGGATGAATTGCCCGTTCATGCACTGGAAGCCGCCGGCCATCGACTGAACGTCGATGTTCCGGGCCGCAAGTGGCAGCAGATCGAAGCCTTCGCCAGTCGCTTGCAGTTTGCCGAAGCGCCACGGCATTGGCTGGATTGGTGTTCGGGCAAAGGACACCTGGGCCGGCGTCTGCTGCAAACCGGGCAACAACTGACCTGCCTGGAATACGACCCGGCACTGGTTGCCAGCGGCCAGATGCTCAGTCAACGGCATCATTTGCATGCGCTGCACGTAGGACAGGATGTACTCGCGGCCAACACGGCCTCGTTATTGAAGTCCGAACATACGCCCGTTGCACTGCACGCCTGCGGCGATCTGCATGTGCAACTGATCCGGCTCGCCAGTGCCGCAGGCTGCAAACAACTCGCCATCGCCCCTTGTTGTTACAACCGGATCAGTCTGACCCAGTACTCGCCAATGTCCTCGGCGGCGCAGGGTTCCGACCTACAGCTGTCCCTCGACGATCTCGCGCTGCCGATGAGTGAAACCGTCACCGCTGGCGCTCGCGTGCGACGTCAACGCGATATGTCCATGGCCCGGCGACTGGGGTTCGACTTGTTGCAGCGAGAGCTGCGCGGCGTTGACGAGTATCTGCCCACCCCTTCCTTGCCGAGCGCCTGGCTCGATAAAACGTTTGCCGACTACTGCCATCATTTGGCCGTGCTCAAAGAGTTATCCACAATCGGCCCGCAGGATTGGCCAGCCAGGGAAGCCGCCGGCTGGCAACGCTTGGCGCAAGTGCGCAATCTGGAGCTGCTGCGCGGACTTTTCCGACGCCCGCTGGAGCTTTGGCTGGTGCTTGATCGGGCGCTTTTCCTGCGTGATCAAGGCTACGAAGTTCGTCTCGGCACCTTCTGCGAAACCCCGCTCACACCACGCAATTTCCTACTGCTGGCAGAACGCGCATAAAGCACCGCAGCCTGTGGATAACTCTGTTGATGAAAATATCGTGGATCCAATATTTACAGCTGTTTCAGGGGTGAAACGATACTGTTCAGTTTTCGTACACCTGAATAAAAAACCCGTAAAACAGTGATTTGCGTGCTGATGAGAACGGATCCACAAATTCGTCATATAGCCCGTGCATTGCAAATCCAGTTGTGCATAAGCATTCGATCAAAAGGACATAACTGCCGAAATAGAGGTACTTGTGCAGTAAATGCGGGGGAGGTCGTGACATGCCGGTCGCAGGTTTTCGACATGGATTTTCCAGCGCTTGATAACGCCTCTGGAGCGCTCGCCATCGACGATGGAAGCCAATCCAAAAATAGTCAGAATTCAGGGGTTTACAGAACCTCTCCAATCGCTATAATCGTCGCCCTGACACGCCGGTATAGCTCAGATGGTAGAGCAACTGACTTGTAATCAGTAGGTCCCGGGTTCGATTCCTGGTGCCGGCACCATACAAAACAAAGGCTTGCAGCGATGCAGGCCTTTTTTTTGCGCTACACGTAACAAGGCACGTAACAAGCAGAGCGTACGCGACATTTCTAGGGGCATCGCCGAGTCTTGGCTCATTTCTTGGAAGAGTCCTCCTTCGCAAGTTCTCCACGCTCTGGGCAACTCACTCTTCTTCTCGAGTCGCGTCGTGCGTTTCAGCGGCAATCTCAAAAAATTCCAATATTGCTTTTTGCTGGTCGAGATCAAAGGAGTGAGTTCATGAATGGCAAGGTAATTGGCTTCCTCGCTACCATCGTGCTACCGATTTTGTTATACCTAATCAGCCCGTACTGGAGTGCATACTTTTCTGACAAAAAGGAGTTGAGTTATGAGGTGCTACTCAAGCGCCAAATTACAAATCTCGACGCGTCAGAAAAATCTTGGCCTGGGATTACCATCTCTTATCAGGGTATTGATGTTAGCACTGGTTCGTTTTTAACGCTTGCTATTACTAACACTGGGAAACTGCCAATTAAACGTGAAGATTTCGATAGTCCAATTCTAATTCACATCTCTGAAAAAGAATCGATAATCTCTTTCCAATCCATATTCGCTTTCCCGGCAAACCTTGATGTAGTTTTGACCAGAGTAAAGGAAGGTTTAGCTGCTGCGCCACTGCTGCTTAATCCTGGCGACAGCTTCGTAATCGAGATTTTTTCTCGCGTTCCACTAGAGGTCTCAGACGTGACCAGCCGGGTGGTAGGCCTCCCCAAAATCAATCAGATTAAACAAGAGAAACGCACTGGGTTTGATATTACCCTTGCATCCAATTCAGACATTGGAAAGTCTGCTAAAAATCCGGTTAGCAATATTCCAGGGTGGGTAAATTTCATTATTACTCACCTAATGCTTATCGGATCACTACTATCCATAACAAGCGCTAAGCGCGCGCACAACTGGATAGGGAAAGTTTTCTTTGTTTCTTCATCGCTTGTACATTACTTGATTGCTATCGCCTCTCTGCAATTGACGGTAGTGTATTTAACAGAGGCGTTAGAGATACATAAAGCCGTTAGCTTTATTATTTTGATGGCGACCACCGTCATCTCAGCGATGGTGGCGTACTTCGTTAGGCGGAATGTATTAAATAAGCCATCCAGTGATAAGTCCCTACACCGCAGATTCCAGAGCTGATACGAAGGATCGCTTCAACTGCTCGGAGATTCTCTGGCCTCCAGTGGTGCGCACATGGCTCTGCTCAATTGGGGCCATGTTTGCATGCACACAGATGGCAGGACCTCTTCCGGGCGCTCCCGTAGGTGCTTTCGGCTATTCATGTTGACCCACGGGAAAGAGGTTAGGACGGTTAGTTTTTTTCTGATCGCCTTGTAAGCCTTGCTCTATACGGCTTTGCGGCTACTGCTCCAAGTTAGGTTTTGGTTAGCACAGGGTTATTTACTAACCTTTATAGATGTTAAAAAACCATAAAATAAATTCCTTATAAATCAGCACCTTAGAATTTACCAACCTAAAACCTAACCATAACTTACCCATCAAAGTTAGCTCTCAAGCCCAGTAAACATGGGGCCTGTAGAGAATCTCCCTCCCCATTTATAAAAACTAACCCTTTTCCCGAGCCACCTCTCAAAATCGCCTGCTGACAGCACTCAGCCATGCGCTAAAAAACAGGCCGCTCCTGCAGGGTTTCGCAGGCTTTTCGGTCCCACTGAATGACAGAGCGAGTCCCAGCAGGCCATCCGCTGGTTCTGGGGCCGTTGTGGCCCTTGGACCACCATAGACATGGTCAATCAGCCTGGCGGACATTCGCCGGTATCAGAAAAGTACGACAGCGAGATCCTATGAGGCGGTCCCGTAAACACAACCCACACATACCGGTGCAGATCGATCAGGCCGCCATTCCGGCGGCCGTTTTTTTCGACCACCGTTGGAGCGGCGTTTGGTACACCTCCTTCCGAGACGAAGGCGGAAACCGCAAGCGCGTCAATATCGCTGGCCCCACTGCAACGCTCGCTGAGCTGCACCGGATCATGGAAGAGCGGAACGGTGTCGATCGTGAGAGCCTCGGCCATTTGTGCAAAGAATTCCACGACAGCTTGAAGTTCAAGCAGCTTGCCAAGAAGACCGAGATGATTACGAATATTGCCGCGGCGTGCTGTTGACCGTCCCAACGAAATTGAAGAAGCCACTTGGGGAGCTCTCCGTGCGTAAATTCACCCCTGCACTCGTTCAACGTCTGATCGATCGGATTGCCGACGAGGGCACTCCTTCGAAAGCTGCCCATGCGCTACGTTATCTGCGGCGAGTGATGCAATGGGGTCGCAACCGCGGTTTTCTGGATACCAACGTTGCCCTGGGCATTGAGGCTCCGACCGAGCGGAAACAACGACGTCTGCCGAGCCCGAAGGTTATGCGTCAGCTTATTGCCAGGGCGCACGAGCGTGGCCAACTCAAGCGCGGGCAATCAGGATCATGTCCCGAGTATCTCGGATTCGTGATGGAATTGGCTTACCTGTGCAGGCTCCGTGGAATCGAGGATGTTACCCTGACCGATGCAAACGAACTGGAAGAAGGCGTGCAAACCAATCGCCGGAAAGGCAGCCGCGACAACATTGTGCGATGGACTCCGCGACTACGCGCCGCTTGGGACGGGGCAAAAGCCTACCGCCGATTGGTCTGGACGAGACAGGCCTACCCCATTCCGGTCGCGAAAGAGCGCCGTTTTATTATTGTGGCGGCACATGGAGGGGCGCTGCAGAAGTCGAGTCTGGACACTGCGTGGCAGCGCTTCATCACCAAGGCGGTCGAGGACGGCTCAATTACCCAAGAACAGCGCTTTGGATTGCACGATCTCAAGCGCCGGGGTATCACTGACACCCCTGGAACGAGGGCGGAAAAACAAGAAGCAAGTGGGCACCGTGACTCTTCAATGATGGATGTTTACGACTACAGCTTACCCATCGTTCCCCCATCTACAGGCTGAACACTAAATCAAGGAGCGGCGTCGAGTCTAGAAAAACAGATTTAACCAAAGGCTCGACAATGTGCCCATTACACACAGCTATAAAATTAAATCTATATTCCAACTCGGCCCTATACGAGTCAGGTTTCGTAAATGCCATATTCGCCATTTTCAACATAAATTCATTCAAAGGTAACGGACTACCATCATATAAATGTACTTCCCTAGCTACGTACTCAACTTTCCTGTGCTCCAAACGGATCTCTAGGGCTTCAAGGTCTGTATTTTCGGACAAAACGAATCTACCCAGAGCATGCTCACTGTAGATATGCTGAAGGAGAAGGCCTCCCAGCTTTACGCCAAACTCTTGTGCTTGTGACTCTCGAAGGTACCAGTAGTCATCGCATCCAGAAAAAATGCCTTTACAGTCTCCAGTCTTCCGTACACGTGACATGCAAAAAATAAAGCTGTTAAGAGACTCTCGCGAATAGACTGCGGAAGAATCGCGAAGTACAACTGTCGTTTCAGTCCTTCTCTCTATGTTAACTTTTTCTATGTGGGCACTGTGTCGCCCAGGAAATATAGTTGGCCGGTAGTCACCTAATCCAATGGTTCCACCACCGATCGTAACGAACCATTGAATTGGAACTTCAACGACGCCATCAAACAGCAATCGAAACGTGAGCATCCCCTCATTGGCATCGAGCAATTCTTCATTTTCGATACTCCGATATTCATACAGCGTCCCAAGTTTAATAGTGCCGTTATTGATATTGAATTTCTGCTGACAGCTTTTCGCTAGAAGCATTCCCCCGACCCTCTACTTGTCCCCACGAAGTCCTATCGTGCCCGAATGGAGAACTGCGAGGAAGCTGACTGGCCGAGAAACAGGATGGTCCTCCTCTACACCACGTACCAATGGGCGCGTCCCCCAAGAAAAACCAGAAATGTAGAGCGTCGTTCACGTACCAAGAATGAGCCTAAGTCTCTGATTTATCTACGGTGAGCAGCTTCCTTGTAATCAGTAGGTCCCGGGTTCGATTCCTGGTGCCGGCACCATACAAAACAAAGCCCTCGTAGCAATACGAGGGCTTTGTTGTTTCTGCCGTTTAAAAAATCCCAGGTCTTAGTGACCCGCGCTCTGCCCGCCATCGACGTGCAGGATTTCGCCAGTGACGAACTTGGCGTTGTCCAGGTACACGACCGCTTGTGCAATGTCTTCAATCTCGCCCATGTGCCCGACCGGGTGCAGAGCGCCCAGTGCGGCGTGGGTTTCTTCGCCGTGCATCGGGGTTTTGATGATGCCTGGGCTCACCGCGTTTACACGGATGCCGCGCTTGGCGTACTCGATAGCCAGGGAGCGGGTTGCTGCGTTCAGGCCACCTTTGGTCAGCGAAGCCAGTACCGAAGGCACGCCGTCGATCGCATGGTCCACCAGGCTGGTGGTGATGTTGACGATGTGGCCGCTGCCGTTTTTCTCCATCTCGTTGATAGCGAGTTGGGTGATGTAGAAGAAGCCGTTGAGGTTCACCGACAACACGTTGGCGTAGTCTTCAGCGGTGTACGCGGTGAACGGTTTGGCGATGAAGATGCCGGCGTTGTTGACCAGGGTGTCGATGCGGCCGAAACGGACGATTGCTTCACGGATCACGCGCTGGGCGGTTTCCGGTTCGCCGATGTCGCCGGCCACGGTGAGGATGTCCGGATCGGTGGAAGGTTTGATCGAACGCGAAGTGGCGACGATCTGGTAACCGAGTTCACGGAAGGCCTTGACCATGCCATCGCCGAGACCTTGGGATGCGCCAGTGATGACAACGACTTTTTTCGAATTGCTCATGATGAAATCCTCAGACAATAAAGAGTGGGGTAGAAAATTTGTGAATCAGGCTTCGGCGGGGGCCTGGGCCATTTGTCGCAACATCTGTTCGTAGTACTCGATCGATTGCGAACCGGACACCAGGTGACGGCCGTTCAGCACCATGGCCGGGACCGAATTGATGCCGTGCTGCCGGTAAAACTCCTCCAGCTCACGCACTTCGTCGGCAAACGCGCCCGACGCCAACACCTCGCGAGCACGGGCTTCGTCCAACCCGGCTTCTCCTGCCAGCCGCACCAGCGTCTGCTGATCACTCGGGTTCTGGCCTTCGCTGAAGTAAGCGCGAAGCAGGATCTTCTTCAGCGCCACCTGACGCCCCTCCTCCAATGCCCAAAGCAACAAACGGTGAGCGTCGAAGGTGTTGTAGAAGTGGGTGCGCTTCTCCAGGTCGAACTTGAAGCCGATGGCATTGCCACGTTCGATCTGCATTGCTTTGCCATTGGCGACGTCCTGGGCGGTACGTCCGTATTTGCGCATCAAGTGCTCGACGGCTTTCTCGCCTTCGGCCGGCATGCTCGGGTTCAGCTCAAAAGGCTTGTAGGTCAGCTCAACCGAAATCTCGCCCGCCACGTTCTCGATCGCCCGTTCCAGCGCCGCCGCTCCCAGTGCGCACCAAGGGCACACCACGTCGGAGACGAAATCGATGGTCACCGACGCCGTCATGACTGCCCCTCTTCCGCCAGTTGCTTGCGGTATTGGGTGGTGGTGATCCCGGCGTAGCCCCAGTTATCGGTGTCGACTTCCTCGATCACGATGTGGGTCAGGTCAGGGCGTTTGTTGAGCACGCGCTCCAGTGTTTCAGTGATCTCGGCAATCACCTGAGCTTTCTGCTCAGTGGTAACGCCATCGCGGGTGATGCGCACGCTTACGAAAGGCATGAGGAAACTCCAGTGACCTTCCCGTCGGGATGATGGGAGAGGCGTTGGAGTTCAATGTATGGAGTTAGCTGGAGGGGATAAAGGTGGGGGCGGGAACTACATTCGTTACGTGGTGTAATGAGTAGGAAACATCTCTAGTAGGGTAAGACTGTAAGATTCAGTCCGACCGGGCGTAATCCGATTGCTTACGTGTCGCCATTTTCCAGTTTCAGCGACACGTTTTTCTGATATGTCGCTGATGACGACACATCAGGATCAATGCGATCCAATTTGTTCGATGGCACTATCCTGACGACATGAACTACGCGATGTGCGTTCATTTCCCGAACAGAATCCAAAAGATCCTGCTGAAACTGTATCTGCTCAATTTCCATTTTGATGTTTGTCTCGTCCTGAATAAGGTCTACACGATCACCGTTTCCACAGTGATCTGCTTGAGCGCATAAAACGGCGCAAGCATCGCCTCATCCGCCGCCGCACAGGTTATCAACCGCCACTCGCGCTCAATCGGCGTCCAATGCTGCTGCCTGGCCCGACCAAGTTTGTCGGTGTCGGCGAGGACGACGATCTGCGCGGCCCGTTTGATGATGCATTCCTTGAGATACGCCTGCTGCGCACTCGCTTCGCACAAGCCGAATTCCGCGACCACGCCGTCCGCGCCGAGGAAGGCTTTGTCGACGCTCAAGCGGCTGAGGGTCAGTTCTGCCAAGGGTCCCAACGTGCTCATGCTCGATCCGCGCAAGTCGCCGCCAATCAAGGTCAGACGTACGCCGGGTGCGTTGGCCAGGGTCATCACGGCGAGCAGGTTGTTGGTGACCACGTGCACGTCCTGGCGTGAGCAAAGGTGATGGGCCAGTGCGGCGCAGGTGGTGCCGCCGTCGAGCAGCACGGTATCGCCGTCCTGCACGTGGGCAGCGGCCGCCAGGGCGATGGCGTCTTTCTGTTCCCACTGGCTGGTTTTGCGTTCTTCCAGCGAGGCTTCCGGTTCGTGCACGCCGACCACGGCGGTGGCGCCGCCGTAGGTGCGCACCAGGTGCCGCTGTTTGGCGAGCATGGTCAGGTCGCGTCGCACGGTCGCTTCCGAGACGCCGAGCGCCGCGCTCAATTGCTCGACGTTGGCATCGCCGATGCGCACGAGTTCGAGGATGGCGCGGTGACGTTCGGACACTTTCATGGCGGGTCTCGTTGTTTGGACGGTTGCCGATCTTACACGACAGCGCCGCCGCAGCTCATCCCCGTCGAGTGGCCAGCTCCGCGCCCTGGCGCAGTGCTTCGAGCAGGCTGCGTTCATCGGCGATGCCCTTGCCGGCGATATCGAAAGCGGTGCCGTGGTCGACCGAGGTACGAATCACTTCCAGGCCGACAGTCACGTTTACACCGGCTTCGAGCCCGAGCACTTTGACCGGGCCGTGGCCCTGGTCGTGATACATCGCTACCACCAAGTCGAAATCGCCGCGACCGGCACGGAAGAACAGCGTGTCGGCCGGCAACGGGCCGGTCACGTCGAGGCCGCGCTCCTGCAGCAGCTTCACCGCCGGGATGATTTTTTCTTCCTCTTCGCCATAACCGAACAAGCCGTTTTCGCCGGCATGCGGGTTGATGCCGCACACGCCGATGCGTGGCCGGGCAATGCCTGCCTTGATCAACGTTGCGTTGCCGCGTTCGATGGTGCGTTGCACCAAGCCCGGCTCGATCTTGCGGATCGCGTCGATGATGCCGATGTGGGTCGTGACGTGGATCACCCGCAGCTGCGGCGCCACCAGCATCATCGAGACTTCGTCGACGTGGGTCAGGTGCGCGAGCATTTCAGTGTGGCCGGGGTACTTGTGGCCGCCGGCGTGCAGCGCTTCCTTGTTCAGTGGCGCGGTGCAGATCGCATCGATTTGCTTGGCTTCGGCCAGCTCCACGGCGCGGGCGATGTATTGATACGCGGCGTCACCGGCAATCGGCGACAGCTCGCCGAATGGCAAGTCGTCGGGGATCAGGTCGAGGTCGATGCAATCGATGATGCCCGCCTCGTAGCGCGCCTGTGACGCGTCCTCAATTCGGCGCACTTTGGCGCTGCCACCGACGATCACGTTGGCCTGTTCCAGGCGTCGCGCATCGCCGATCACCAACGGCCGGCATTGTTGATAGACGATGTCGTGGGTCAGGCTTTTGACGATGATTTCCGGACCGACACCCGAAGCGTCGCCCATGGTGATGCCGATAATGGGGAGGTAATTGCTCATAGTGTTCATTCGAGTCCTTGGGTTCGTGTGCGTTGAGGCTGGGAGCGATCATTGATTTCGCTCAGGTGCTGCCATGCCGCATACAGGGCGCGGTCGGTGCCGAACGCGCCTGCCTTGGTAATGATTGCCGGGCGATAGCCATGGCGGGAGGCGGTGGGTCGACCATAGGCCACTCCGGCTTCGACTTCCGCCAGCAGTTGCAGGCTGTCGATGCCGACCGTGGTCAAGATCGCCCGCGCCGTCTCGCCGCCCGTGGCGATCAGACCACCGATCTTGGCGAAGTGCGGCTCGACCAGCACAGCCAACTGGGTCGAGAGGTGCGCGCCTTCCTGCGGATCGAACGCGTCGTCGCGACCGATGCGCAGCAACAGGTCACTCCAGCCGTCGAGCTGCTCGCCGATGCGCGCCTGCCAGGTCGCCCAATCCGGATGGCTGATGCCTTGGCGCAGGACCGCTGGCGGTACGATCAATTCGCTCAATCCGCCGCTCTCTTTCAGCACGCTGCACTGCCGCTCGCAGACACCGGAGAGGCTGCCGACCAGCACCAGGATCGGCGCCTGATTGCTTTCGCTGACGGCGGTTTCGGCACGCGGGTCAGGCGTGTCGAAGAAGTCTGGCAGCCGGGCGATTTCCCGCGCCAGGCCACCCGAACCGATCCAGAACAGCGGCTGCTCCAGGCTGGCGGTCAGCCGCGCCAAGGTCAGCAGATCGTCTTCGGTTTGCGCATCGACGATCAGTGCCTGCGTCGTGCTGCGGGCCAGTTCGGCGAAATGATGGACCAGTGCATCGGGGTTGCCACGCAAGGTGTCGAGGTCCAGTTTCGCGGTGCTCAGGCCGGCGGCGATGAGCATCGCTTCAACATCTGCCGGGCGGTCGGCGTTTTCCAGTTTCCAGGTGTCGGTGGTTTCCAGCGGCTGGCCGTTGACGAACACCCGACCGCCGCGCAGCGTGCGCCCGGTGGCCGGGAACGCCGGAGCGACGATGGCCAGGCCTGCCAGCGGTTGCAGGGCGGCAACTTCGGCCGCCCAGTTGCCGCGTAAGGTCGAATCGATTTTCTTGTACAAGCGCTGCCCGGGTTTGCGCAGGGCCTTGAACGCAGCGACGGTACGCTCGGCGGCCTGCTCGGGTGACAGGCGCCGCGTGTCGGTATCGGCGGCGATCACCTGCGCGTCGGGCTGATCATTCGAGGCGTCGAGCGTCACCACGGTCTGCAAACCGGCACTGGCAAAGCCGATGGCGCAATCCGCCGCGCCGGACAGATCGTCAGCGATGATCAACATGCTCATCGCAACGCCTCCTGCTCCTGGGGTTCGCGCTTCGGGACGGCGGCGGGTTGGCGTTGCTGGACGCGTTTGGCAACGGCGGCGGTGAGCAACGGCGCGAGAATGGCGGTGACGACTACACAAGCGGCCACCAGCAACGTCGCACTCTTGGCGGCTTCGGCGTACACCGGGTTCGCCGCTGCGATCAACGCGGGTACGGCGGCGGCATTGCCGGCAGTCGTCGCTGCGGCTACACCGGCTACGCCTGTGCCACCGGTTGCACGGTCAGCGAAAAACAGCGGGATACCCGTCAACACAACAACCGCTACACCGAGACCGAGGCCAAGCAGACCGGCCTGCCAGACGTTATGCAGATCCAGGCTGGCGCCAAGGGCCAAGGCAAAGAACGGGATCATCACCGGCACGGCTTTGGCCAGAAAATCGCGCATGTCCCGGTCGAGATTACCCAACAGCATGCCGAGCGCCAGCGGCAGAATGCTGCCCACCAGCGTCGGCCATGGGAACGCGGACAAGCCGGCGATGCCCAGCGTCACCATGGTCAGGAAAGGCCCGGACTCCAGCGACATCACCGAATAGGCGCCGACATCTTCGGAGCGGCCGTACTGCCCCATCAACGCCATGTAGAGGCCGCCGTTGGTGTCGTTCATTGCAGCGACTACCGCCAGCGTGGAAATGCCGGCGAAGAGCCCCGAGGAAATCGGCTGTTCGCCCAGGAAATGCCCGAGCACAATGCCGATCAGCACGGCGATACCGACTTTGGTCGCCAGCAGCGTGCCGCCCTTTTTCAGCAGGTAAGGCGTGGACTTGATGTTGATGCTCGCGCCCATGCACACATAGAACACCGCCAGAATGGGCAGTGCACCGGTGAACAACGCGTTGGTGAAGGAACCGAAAAATTTGGGGGTGTCCGGCAGGAATGTCGCCACCAGTGAACCGATGAGCAGAGGCACGATCATCATGCCGCCGGGGATGCGTTCAATGGTGCGCTTGATTGGAATCTGGGCCACGAGGGTCTCCTTTTATAATTGTTTGGTAAGACGTGTTTCACCTCGAAAGTGACTGAACCGATCACACAGTGATTGATTCAGTCAAAATAATCTTAGGGCATTGCCTTGAATTGCGCAAATCAATCATTCTATATGATCATTTCGATCAATCGAGAGGCCCGCTCGTGGTTGCCGTTCGGGTTGACACAAGCGCTATCGATGCCAGAGAATCAGCGCAAGAGCGCGAAACCGACTGCCTTCAGGTGGCGACAGTCGGCGTTAGGAACCCCGTTGATGACCTGAAAATCAACGCTCGGGTGAGACCTCTTCTCCCCCGCTTGAGGGAGCACAATATCAAGCACGTTCTGCGGAAAAGCAGCCTTAATCAGGCTGCTTTTTTTGTTTGTGCCGGCACGAGAAATCAGGCAGGTCTTCTTCTTTCCTCAGAGGCTTCCGACAATCTTGCAGGGCATTGCCTTTCAAAAACTCCTGCTGAGTTTTCTTACAGGCGAAAAAAACCCCGAACCAGTCGGGGTTTCAATCGAGCGGGGAAACTCAACCAATCATCAGAAAATATTGATCGGGTAATCCACGAACACACGCACTTCGTTGCCGCTGACGTTGTACTCGCTCGACTTCTGCGACACGCGCAGGATCGAGCTGCGCAGTTTCACGCTCAGGTCTTTGGCCGGGCCGCTTTGCACGACGTATTTGAACTGGTTGAAGATTTCGCGCTCGGTGCCACCTTCGCTGGTGGAAGTGGTGATGTTGTCACCGCGTACGTAGGCGAAGTTGTAGCTCAGGCCCGGAACACCGAAGGTGCTGAAGTCCAGGCCGTAGCCCAGTTGCCAGCTGCGCTCGTCTTCGGCGTTGAAGTCGGACCAGTAGGAGTTGGCCAGGTAGATGGTGTTGCCACCGTCACCCACGCGGTTTTGATCTTTCTGGTAGCCGCCGTAGGCGTAGCCCAGGTTGCTGTCGCCGGTGCTGCGCTGGTAGCCGAGGGTGAACGAGTGCGGCCCGGTGGCGTAGATGGCTGCCAGGCTCCAGATCTTGTTGTCGTCGCCGGTAGCGCCGACATCGCTGACGTAGGAGTCGTCCAGCTTGGTACGGTAGCCGTTGAAGTCCAGGGTCAGGGACTGATCCTTGGCGAGGGGGAACACGTAGTTGGCGTTCACGTATTGCTTCTTCAGCACGTCTTCGACGTCGGAGGCGTACAGGGAAGCCTTGAACTGTTCGGTGAACTGGTAGCTACCGCCCAATACGTTGATCGACTTCAAGCCACCACTGTCACGGCCTTCAGCGCTTTTACGCGATTCGGCGGTGAAGCGACCGGCGTTCAGCTCCAGGCCCTTGATCTCCTTGGAGGTGATCAAAGTACCGGTGTAGCTTTCCGGCAGCAGACGCACGTTGTCGTAGCTCAATACCGGCAATGCCGGCATTTGGTCGCCGTAGGTCAGTGTGGTGCTGGACAGACGGAATTTGACCGCCGCGCCGCCCTTGGACAGGTCGTCTGCTGCGTTGCCGCTGTCGCCTTGTTTAAAGAAGTCGATACCGCCGGCGCCGCTTTTGCCTTTGCCGCCGTCCAGACGCAGTGCGTACAGACCGAAAGCATCCACACCGACACCGATGGTGCCTTGGGTGAAGCCGGAAGAGAAAGTACCGATGGCCGCTTGGCCCCACTCGGCTTTGTCTTCGTTGCCGTCTTTGTAATCACGGTTCATGTAGGCGTTGCGCAGCAGCACTTTGAGGCTGCTGTCTTCAACAAATCCCTTGGATTCGGCCTGGTCGTTAGCCATGGCCTGTGTAGCGCTCAAAATCCCCAGAGCGATCAGGCTGATTCGCTTGTTCAACATTTTGTTTTCCTTATTACGGGTTGAAACGCGCTGTGTCGAACGGCTGAAACGGCACTATCGCGCTCTTTTTTCATTCCGCAAACAAAAAGGCCCGCACACGAGTACTCGCGGCGGGCCTTTTTATTGTTTTAGGGTCATGGCGGTCTGCCACAGGCGTTGGCCGAATCGTAGCGGCGTGCCTAAGGATGTGTCAATTTCATGAATCTTCTGTATTTAGGCGAAAATCGTCTAAGAAATTGCTTTACGTGGCAGAAAATTAAACTTGGCTGCGTTTTGACAGGCAATTTCAGTGCAGCAATTCCCGGTTTTTCGGGAGGAACATTCCGCTGCAAAGGCTGTGCGTAACAACATCGACACAATTGGAAACAAACAACCAAGGGAACTTCTCAAGAATAATTAACGGAAGTAAATAGCAAGCATTACCATTCGCACCCTAAACGCTACAGCCAAAAAAATCCTACGGATGCGCTTTTCAATGCCTGCCCCTTTTCGTCTTACGCCCTACAGTCTTGGGCTTTCTGCCTTGTTGTCTGCCGGTTTTTCCTACGCTGCACCTACAACGTTACCTGCCACCGCCATCAGCGCCGAAGCGGAAGCCGATGACCCGCGCGTGCAGGAAACCAACACTGCGACCCGCACCAACACGCCGGTACGCTATGTCCCGCAAGCCATTGATTCGATCAAAACCTCGAACGTCGTTGACTACGGCACCAACGATCTGGGCACTGCACTCAGCGGCATCCCCAACGTCAGCAGTGGCGCCGACACCCGTTTCGACAGCCTGCGCATCCGTGGCTTTGACGCCAGCAATGACTTCTATCTGGACGGCATCCGCGACGACAGCCAGTACGTGCGCGACTTGCACAACATCGAACGCATCGATGTGCTCAAAGGCCCGGCGGCAGTGTTGTACGGCCGTGGCAGCCAGGGTGGGATCGTCAACCGAGTGAGCAAACTGCCGGAGTTCGGCCGCCGCTCGACCATCGAAGCCCAGGGCGGCAGCGAGGACCTGCGCAGTCTTTACGCCGACCTCAGCACTGATCCGTCCGAGAACATCAGCCTGCGCCTGAACATGGGCAACATGGACGAAAACAGCTTCCGCGATGGCGTGAGTGGCAATCGCCAATTGTTCGCGCCTTCGATGAGCTGGCAACTGACACCCGATTTGAACTGGCTGGTGCAGTACGAATACAGCCGCTACAACCGCACGCCGGATCGCGGAGTCCCGGGCGTGAATGGCCGCCCGGCCGATGTCGGGCGCGACACGACATACGGCAGCGAGCACGATTTCATCGACGACAAGTCGCAATCCCTGCGCTCGAAACTCACCTACGAACTCAGCGACAACTGGCAACTGCGCCAGACGCTGGGCGTGTTCAAGCTCAACAGCGACTTCGACAACACCTACCTCACCGGCTACACCCCGGCGACCAATCGGGTCACGCGCCAGCACTGGCAGCAAGACCTGACCACCCGCAACGTCTACAACAACGTCGAGCTGGAAGGCGGATTCGATACCTTCGGCCTGGAACATCGTCTGCTGACCGGCATCGAGATCGGCAGCCAGCGCCGCGACCCAACTTTGTACACCGCCGCCACTTCCGGGCCGGGCAGTTCACCGGTGCCGTCGCTGGACTTGAACAACCCCAACCGCGACTTGCGCCACACCGGGCGCATGCAGGTATCGAGCAGTTCTCACACCGAAGTCGAAAGCCGCGCGGTGTATGTGCAGGATCAGTTGCAGCTGAACGATCAATGGCAACTGCTCGGCGGTTTGCGTTACGACACGTTCGACATCGAGTCGACCAACAAGCTGCGGGACATTTCCGAAGACCGTGACAGCCACAGCACCAGTCCACGTGTAGGACTGGTCTGGACGCCACTGCAGAATCATTCTTTCTACGCGTCCTGGTCGAAGACGTTCTCGCCGGTCGGCGGCGGTTTGATCGGCATCACGCCGGGCGCGGCGGGTAACACCAACGACCTGAGCCCCGAGCTGACCAAGCAAAAGGAAATCGGCGTGAAGAGCGATTGGCTCGACGATCGCCTGAGCACCACGCTCGCGATCTACGAACTGGAACTCTACAACCGCCGCACCAGCGATCCGAACAACCCGACCATTACCTTGCTCACCGGCCTGCAACGATCTCGCGGTATAGAGCTGACCGCAGCCGGCAAGATCACCGGCAACTGGTACGTACGCGGCGGCGTGGGTGTGCAGGACGCAACGGTCGAGAAAGACAACAACGGCTTCGAAGGCAAACGCATCAGCAACGTGGCCAAGCACAACGGCAGCCTGTTCCTGACCTGGAAACCGGAAATGGGCTGGTACGCCGAAACCGGCCTGACCCTGGTCGGTGACCGTTATGCCGACAACCTCAACACCACCGTGCTGCCGGGTTATGGCCGCTGGGACGCGTTGGCTGGGTTCCGGCAGAAGGATTGGGATTTGCGCGCGGCGCTGAACAACATCAGCGACAAGACCTATTACTCGTCGGCCACCAGTGCGGCGCAGATTCAACCGGGTGCGCCGCGTAGTGTGGTGGTGACCGGGACTTACAGTTTCTAAACACAAGATCAAAAGATCGCAGCCTGCGGCAGCTCCTACATTGGAATGCATTCCTCCTGAGCTGTCGCAGGCTGCGATCTTTTAAGCTAAAAAAAAGCGCTGCCCTCCCGGCAGCGCTTTTTTTGATCAATCCGTTGTTTTTCTTCTTATCCTTCCATCACATCCCACAACGCTTCCAGTTCTGCTTCGCTGAATAATCCAGCGGGGTAGCGCTCGATCATTGTCCGGCGCGGATCAGTTTCACTGATCGGACGCGTTCCATTGGACTTGAACCAGTGCGCCAGAATCTGGAGCGATTCGCTGTTTACCGCCAGGGGATGCATTGCCCGCTCGCTCACTACATTCACTTCGGCGTTCATTTCAGCGCTCTCTCCCGGTTTGTGAGCGGCTAACTTATCCAAGGTTTATGACAGAACAACTAAGTTCTCCCCCTCCCTGTTTTGCACCGTGAGCGATACAAGAGCTATGCCAATGTGTCCAGATTGTCGACGAGCGGATACAAAAAAGCCCGCAGTCCTTGAGGGCTGCGGGCTTGGTGCAGGGCGAGGCGCGAAAACGTTTGCCTGATCGATTTCACAATCAACTCAAGCTGTTACAACTGCACTCATTCTTTGTGCGGCGCCGGCTGTTGTTGGGTAAGGCAGTGGATGTTGCCGCCCCCCAGTAACAGTTCACGGCCAGGCACCATGACCACTTCGTGCTGCGGGAACAGGTTCTGCAAAATCTCTTTTGCCGGACCATCCAGCGGGTCGTCGAAGCTCGGGGCGATGATGCCGCCGTTGACGATCAGGAAGTTCACGTAGGACCCGGCCAGGCGTACCGACGGGTTGCGTTCCTGAGTGCCATCGACCGGATCGACACCGGCGCATTCTTCCTCGGTCGCATACAGCGGCCCCGGAATCGGCATTTTGTGCACCGTGAACGGGCGCCCCTTGGCGTCCGTGCTGCTTTGCAGCACTTTCATGGCCGCCTGGCAGCGTGGGTAGTTCGGATCCTGCGGGTCATCGGTCCAGGCCAGCAGCACTTCACCCGGACGCACGTAACAGCAGAAGTTATCCACATGGCCGTCGGTTTCGTCGTTGAACAAACCGTCCGGCAGCCAGATGATTTTATCCACAGCCAGATTCGCGCTGAGCACCGCTTCGATTTCTGCACGGTTCAGGTGCGGATTGCGATTACGATTGAGCAGGCATTCTTCAGTGGTGATCAGCGTGCCTTCGCCGTCGACGTGGATCGAGCCGCCTTCGAGCACGAAGCCCTCGGTGCGATAGCGCGAACTGCGCTCAATTTCGAGGATCTTGCCACCGACCTGCGAATCACGGTTCCACGGCGAATACAGACCACCATCGAAACCGCCCCAGGAGTTGAAGTCCCAGTTCACGCCACGGACTTCACCGTTGTTATTGATGACAAACGTCGGCCCGGTATCGCGGACCCAGGCGTCGTCGCTGGACATCTCGACAACGCGGATATTCGGCACGTCCAGGCGAGCGCGGGCGTTTTCGTACTGGCCGGCGGAAACCGCCACGGTCACCGGTTCGAAACGGGCGATGGCCTTGGCCACCGCCACGTGCGCGGCTTGCGCCGGTTTGCCACCCAGGCGCCAGTTGTCCGGGCGCTCGGGCCAAATCATCCACGTCTGGGTTTGCGGTGCCCACTCGGCTGGCATGTAAAAGCCGTCTGCGCGAGGGGTGCTGTTCAAAGTGGTCATGGCAGTCAGGACTCCAGGGATCCGTCGAGGGTTTTGAGAGCACCATACAGGTTCGGACGACGGTCGCGGAAGGAGCCCCAGGCGCTGCGTGTGTGTTCGAGTTTGTCGAGATCGAAGCTGTGGACCAATACGCCTTCTTCAGTCTCGTTGAGTTCCTGCATTTTCTCGCCGAACTGGTTGGCGATAAACGACGAACCGTAGAAGGTAATGTCGTAGCCGTCCTGCTCTTCGTTGCCGATGCGGTTGCTGGCGATCAGAGGCATCAGGTTGGCGCCGGCATGGCCTTGTTGTACACGCTGCCAGTGATCACGGGACGAAATGGTCTTGTCGTGCGGCTCGCTGCCGATGGCGGTCGGGTAGAACAGGATTTCCGCGCCTTGCAACGCCATGCTGCGCGCAGCTTCAGGAAACCACTGGTCCCAGCAGATGCCCACGCCGATTTTCGCGTAACGGGTGTTCCACACTTTGAAGCCGGTATCGCCCGGGTTGAAGTAGTACTTTTCGTGGTAGCCAGGGCCGTCCGGGATATGGCTTTTACGATAAATCCCGAGGTTGCTGCCGTCGGCATCAATGATCGCGATGCTGTTGAAACGTGCACGACCCGCCAGCTCGTAGAAGCTGATCGGCAGCACCACTTGCAGTTCCTTGGCGACTTTCTGGAAGTGCTTGATGGCGACGTTGTCTTCAACCGTCGTGGCCAGTTGCAGGTAATCCGGGTTCGGCTTCTGGCAGAAGTACGGCGCCTCGAACAGTTCCTGGATCAGGATGATCTGCGCGCCTTTGGCGGCGGCTTCACGGACCAGTCTTTCAGCAACTTCGATGTTGCCTTCCAGGTCCCAGGAACAGGCCATCTGAGTGGCGGCGACGGTAACGATACGGCTCATGGATCATCTCCGGGCAAGTGCTTGACGGTCGGGCATGGTTATCCATGCCCTGGCAATGGCGACTTTATAGCCGATAAAAATCGGCTTTCAAAGCGATTACTTTGCCTTCCGTCTAATTTTAAGCACTTAAACCCGATAACAATCGAATTAACACCCCGAAACTGTAGGAGCGAGCCTGCTCGCGATAGCGGTGTATCAGTCGCCATCAATGGCGCCTGTTCGACCGTGATCGCGAGCAGGCTCGCTCCTACAGGGGTTCTGTGTTTACAGACCTTCCGCGAGTACCTTCGAGAGCATGTCGACAAAGAAATCCACGCTCTGACGCGACGTCACCATCGGCGGCTTGATCTTCAGCACGTTGAGGAAGTCGCCGGTCGGCTGCATGAAAATCCCCAGTTCACGCAAGCGATCGCACAGCGCCGTGGTTTCCTCGGTCGCCGGTTCCAGGGTCTCGCGGTTACGGATCAACTCCACACCCAGATAGAAGCCCGAACCATGCACCGCGCCGACTAACGGATGAATATCGATCAGCGCTTCAAGGCGCTCCTTGAAATACCCGCCAACAACCTGGGCGTTCTCCCAGAGTTTTTCTTCTTCCATCACGTCCAGCACCGCCATGCCGACCTGGCAACTTACCGGACTGCCGCCGGCCGACGAGAAGAAATAACCTTCGGCCTCCAGCGCTTCGGCGATTTCCCGGCGAGTGATCACCGCGCCCAGTGGCTGGCCGTTGCCCATGCCTTTGGCCATGGTGATGATGTCCGGCACTACGCCCTGCTCTTCAAAGCCCCAGAAGAAATGACCCATGCGCCCGTAGCCGACCTGCACTTCGTCGGCGATGCACACGCCGCCCTGAGCGCGGACCATGGCATAGACCTGCTTCAAGTAACCCGGTGGCAGCGAGATGCCACCGGCATTGCCATACACCGGCTCGCAGATGAAACCGGCCAATTGACGCTTCTGTTCAGCGATTTTCGCCAGGTTGTGCTCGACGCTGCGCACGTAGTCCGGCGCGCTGTCCGGGCCACGGAATTCACCGCGATAGGTGTTCGGCGCAGTCACCGGGTGCACCCAGTCCGGGCGACTGCTCAGTGCCTTGGGGTTGTCGGCAATCGAGGTCGACACCGCGTCAGCGCCCACCGTCCAGCCGTGATACGCCTCCAGCACGCTGAGCATGTCGCGTCCGCCGCTGTAGGCCCACGCCAGACGGATCGCCAGATCGTTGGCCTCGCTGCCGCTGTTGACCAGGAACACACGGTCCATCGAATCCGGCGCAAGTTTCAACAAGCGCTCGGAGAACTCGGCGACCGCTGCATAGTTGAACCGCGAGTTGGTGTTGAGCAGCGACCACTGGCGACTGGTAACCGCAGCCATGCGCGGATGCCCGTGCCCCAGCACCGCGACGTTGTTGAGCATGTCGAGGTAGGAGCGGCCCTGCATGTCGATCAGGTGGTTGCGCCAGCCGCGCTCGATGCGCGGCGGGTCGACGTAATAGTGTTTTTGCGTGCGGGCGAAACTGGCGTCGCGACGGGCGAGCAAAGTCTGCGAATCGAGCTCTGCCTCAGCATCGCAGGCCAGCCCCAGCAAGGCTGCGGGCGACGGGCACAATGCTTGCCAGGCTGCGGCGCGCGACGGCGTACAGAACAGCGGCGCATCGATCCCCGAACCACGGCACAACTGCACGATCAACGGCCCGTTGACCGAACCCAAAACCTGGCCTTTGACCAACGCCGCACCGTTTTGCAGTGATGGCGTCAGGCCCCACAGCCGCACGCTCAATTGCGGGCCATCCAGTTGCAGCACGCCCTGCAACGGTTGATGAACGACACCGGCAAACGGCGCCTCGACTGCCGTGCCTTCGGGTACGCGCAATTCAACGTGCAACGGGCAAGTGTCCGGTTCGATGGCGCTGTCCGGCCGGGTGCGGGACAACCTGTATTGTCCGTAGCGACTGGCCGCCAAGCCATGGGCAGCGGAGGCTTCATTGAGCAGACGCTGATCGACGCCTTCCTGTTCCCAGTTCCCTGCCTCGAAATGCGGGCTGAGGACGCCCAGATCGATCAAGGCAAACTCCCGTCCGACCAGGCTCGGCAGCAGCGGCGCAAAACCTTCGCTGACAATACCCGGCAGGTTCTGGCCGACCGAGGTCAGGATCGCCGCGTCCATCAGCGCGAGCGGCACCGAAGTCGCGACGCGGAAAATCTCCCATTCGTGGGTCAGGTTGTCGCGGCTGTAGGTGTTGCCCGGATCGATGCTCACCTGTTGCTCGCCGCTGAGCACCAGCACCGCCGCGCGGGCGACGATCAGCGGCCACAACGCCAGCAACTCTTCATGGGTCAGCGGATTGACCGCGTGATACGCCTGCACCGCCGGCAAGATGCAGAACGGATCGCCTTCACCGTGATGTAACAACGCCGCGCACGTCACCGACAGGTCAGTGATGCGCCAGGTGCGCACCAGATCGCCGAAATCGATCACGCCTTGCAGTTGCCAATGTCGTTGCGCATCGCGCTGCCACACCACGTTGTCATCGGTGATGTCCATGTGGATGGCTTGCACTGGCAGCTTGTCGATCAAGGGCTGCAAGCGGCGCTCAGCGAGTTCGGCCGCGTCGGCGATCAGTTTGCGCTGCGCGTCATCCTGGATGACCGGCAACAGATGCGCGATCAGTGCCTGGGCATGTCGCGCATCCCATTGCAGGGTGCGCACCAGACCCGGATGATCAAATGCCGCCAGCGCCAGATCCATCTCCCCGCACAGGCGACCGAAACCGGCCACCACCGTGGGGTTGAAATAATCGAGGTGCGTCAGCGACTGGCCCTCGATGTAGTCCAACAGGCGCACATGCACTGCCTGACCGCAGACATCCAGAGACAGCAGGTCGGCGCCGTTGTTCGCCGGGATCACGCGCGGCACGTGCACCTCGGGATGCTCGCCCAAATGCTTGAGCCCGGCATGCTGGGCTTGCAGCTCCAGCGCCGAATAATCGCCCCGGCAGATTTTCAGGACGAAACGCCCCTGATCGCTGTCAACGCGGTAGTTGAGGTCCTGCTGGCTGCCGAGTGCCTGCAATCTGCCGCTCAGTCCGTAATGCTCCTGCAACAGCTCAAGCGCTTGCTCCGCAGTCACTTGCGGGCTGGGCAAACTGGCGCGATGAATCAACGTGGCGAGCGGCATACAACAACCTCTGGAATTTTATTAGGCGCCTATATCGCCACCGCTCGGGGCGATAAGCAACCCCTTGCCGGTCCGTCACGCCCAGCGGTGACGTGCAAGATGCTCGCACGTCACCGTCTAGGCATAATGCGTCCATACCCACAGGCGTTCGATGCATATGACTCCGACCCTCCCCCGCAGACCCCGCTGGCGCAGCCTGGCCCTGCTCGCGCTGTGCCTGGCGCCGTTGCTGTGGCCGCTGGAGCATCTGGCCGAGCGTTACTACCGCAGCGAACTGGCCGGGCAGAACCGCCAGACCCTCGATCTTTATGTCGCCAACCTGCTGGGGACGCTGCACCGTTACGAGGTGCTGCCGCAGATCCTCGGCGACTTGCCGGCCCTGCGCGCCGTACTCGGTGCGCCGGACGATAGCGTGACCCAAGGCAACGCCAACCGCCTGCTGAAAAACATCAGCGCCCAGACTGGCGCCGAGGTCATGTACCTGATGGACACCACGGGCAAGACCCTGGCCGCGTCCAACTGGGACAAACACGACAGTTTCGTCGGGCGCAATTTCTCGTTCCGGCCGTATTTCAGTGAAGCCATGGCCGGGCGGCTCGGGCGCTTTTTCGGACTCGGTACCACGTCCGCCAAACGCGGTTATTTCTTCGCCGCTGCCGTGCGTGACGGCGAGAAGATCACCGGCGTATTGGTGGTCAAAGTCGACCTCGACCACACCGAAAGCCTCTGGGGCAACACCCCGGAACAGCTGTTGCTGACCGATCACAACGGCGTGGTCATCCTCACTTCACGCCCGGAATGGCGCTTCCGCTCGACACGCCCGCTGAGCGAGGACGAGCGCAAAGCCATCAGCGCGATTCAACCTTATCCGACCCGCGATCCGAAGCCGTTGAAGCTTAACTCCAATGCCTGGCTGACCCAGACCCAGGCGATCGCGGAAACCGGCTGGAACGTCAGCATTCTCGCCCCGCGCACGCTGATCGACCGCCCGGTGCGCACGGTGGTCGCCATCGGTGGCGCGATGCTGTTGGTGTTGATGCTGTTGCTCGGCCTGATGATGCAGCGCCGCCGTCATTATCTGGAACGGATCGCCTTCGAAGGCAAGGCCCGGCGCGAACTGGAAGGCCGGGTCGCCGAGCGCACCAGCGATTTGGAAGGGCTCAACCGTCGTCTGAAACAGGAAGTGCTGGAGCGCGAACAGGCCCAGCAAGAACTGGTTCGCGCCCAGGATGATCTGGTGCAGGCCGGCAAGCTCTCGGCGTTGGGGACAATGTCCGCGAGCATCAGCCACGAACTCAATCAGCCGCTGGCCGCGATCCGCAGCTACGCGGAAAACGCCGAAGTGCTGCTCGATCATCAACGCACCGACGATGCCCGTGGCAACCTCAAACTGATCAGCGAACTGACCGGACGCATGGCCTCGATCATCGCGCACCTGCGCGCCTTCGCCCGACGCGATCGCCATGCGCCGGAAAGCGTCGCCCTGCAACCGGCGCTGGACGATGCGCTGGCGTTGCTGGCCAAGCGGCGGCGCAGCATGGAGGTCGAACTGATCCGCGATCTGCCCGCTGCGGCCTTGTGGGTCGAGGCCGGGGAAACCCGTCTGCGCCAGGTGCTCGGCAACCTGCTGGCCAACGCCCTCGATGCCCTCACGGAAAAAGGCCCGCCGCGCAAACTCTGGCTGAGTGCCCAATCCACCGCCGACGGCGTCAACCTGTACATTCGCGACAACGGCCCCGGTTTCTGCATGGAAGCCCTTGGTCGCGCCAGCGAGCCCTTCTACACCACCAAGACCCGCACCCAAGGCCTTGGCTTGGGGCTGGCGATCTGCGAAACCCTGATGCGTGCCTTCGGTGGTGAACTGTCGTTCGCCAACCACAAGGAAGGCGGCGCCTTGATTACCCTGAAGCTACGCGCAGGCGCGCCGGGTGTGAGCCTGCAACCGTCCGAGGACCGAAGTGCATGACCATCGACAACCGCATTCAGGTCGTGCTGATCGACGACGATCCCCATCTGCGTCAGGCCTTGAGCCAGACGCTGGATCTGGCGGGCCTGAAAATTCTGCCGCTGGCCGAGGCCAAGGGTTTGGCTGGCCAGTTGGAACGTGACTGGCCGGGCGTAGTCGTCAGCGACATCCGCATGCCGGGCATGGACGGCCTCGAACTGCTGACTGAACTCCACGCCCAGGACCCGGAGCTGCCGGTGCTGCTGATCACCGGCCATGGCGACGTGCCGCTGGCGGTGCAAGCCATGCGCGCCGGGGCCTATGACTTTCTCGAAAAACCTTTCGCCAGCGACGCCTTGCTCGACAGCGTGCGCCGCGCATTGGCCTTGCGCCGTTTGGTGCTGGATAACCGCAGCCTGCGTCTGGCCCTGAGCGATCGCAATGAGCTGAGCACGCGTCTGGTCGGGCAATCGCCGTCGATGCTGCGCCTGCGCGAGCAGATCGGCGCGTTGGCGGCGACCAAGGCCGATGTGTTGATCCTCGGCGAAACCGGTGCGGGCAAGGAAGTCGTCGCGCGCGCGCTGCATGATTTGTCGAGTCGGCGTAACGGCCCGTTCGTGGCGATCAACGCCGGGGCGCTGGCCGAGTCGGTGGTCGAGAGCGAGCTGTTCGGTCATGAGCCGGGCGCCTTCACCGGTGCGCAGAAGCGCCGTATCGGCAAGTTCGAATTCGCCAATGGCGGCACGTTGTTCCTCGATGAAATCGAAAGTATGAGCCTGGATGTTCAGGTGAAATTGCTGCGTTTGCTGCAAGAGCGTGTGGTCGAGCGCTTGGGCGGCAATCAACTGATCCCGCTGGACATCCGCATCATCGCCGCCACCAAGGAAGACCTGCGCCAGTCCGCCGATCAGGGGCGTTTCCGCGCCGACTTGTATTACCGCCTGAACGTCGCGCCGCTGCGCATTCCTCCGCTGCGCGAACGTGGCGAAGACGCGCTGGTGCTGTTCCAGCATTTTGCCGATGAGGCCAGCGCCCGCCACGGCTTGCCGCCCCATGAATTGCAGCCGGGGCAACGCGCGCTGCTGCTGCGCCACACTTGGCCGGGCAACGTGCGCGAACTGCAAAACGCCGCGGAACGTTTCGCCCTCGGCCTGGAACTGGCGCTGGACAACAATGAGCCACAAGACGCTGCCGGCACTGTCGTGGAATTGGTCAGCGGCGGTTTGAGCGAGCAAGTGGAAAACTTCGAGAAAACCCTGATCGCCGCCGAACTCGCGCGTTCGCACAGCTCGGTACGCAGCGTCGCCGAAGCCCTCGGCATTCCGCGCAAGACCTTGCACGACAAGCTGCGCAAGCACGGATTGAGCTTCGCCGACAGCGGCGCGGCCAGCCACAGCGACGACCTCGATTGAGCCGCCGTCAGATCATCCACTTCAAACAAGAGACCGCCGAATGAGCCGCGACAGTCGTCAACTGGAATCCGTCCTCCACCATGACATCCCCCTCACCCGGGACATGGGCGTCAAAGTGCTCGACTGGCACGATCAGCAACTGCGCCTGTACTTGCCGCTGGACGCCAACGTCAACCACAAGAGCACCATGTTCGGCGGCAGCCTGTACTGCGGCGCGGTGCTGGCCGGTTGGGGCTGGTTGCATTTGCGATTGAAAGAAGAAGGCATCACCGACGGGCACATCGTGATTCAGGAAGGGCAGATCAGTTACCCGCTGCCGGTGACCGGCGATGCCAATGCGATCTGCGTGGCGCCGGACCCGGTGATCTGGAAGAAATTCCTGACCACGTTCCAGCGCTACAGCCGAGCACGGTTGACGCTGCATACGCGGGTCGTCAATGAAGGCCGTGAAGAGGATGCGGTGAGGTTTACCGGGCAATATGTTTTGCACCGTTAACGCAAAAGATCGCAGCCTGCGGCAGCTCCTACGGGGATCGGCGTAGGAGCTGCCGCAGGCTGCGATCTTTTGATCTTAGCTTCGGGCCAAGGCCAACAACTGCTCCCGCCAAGCAGCCTTAGCCGGCAACGCCAAAAAGAACTCATTCAACAGCGATTCCCGTGCCGGATAACAGAACGGCGCACCGCTCAGATCCAGCACCTCACCGCCCGCGCCTTCCAACACACCTTGCGCCGCTGCTGTGTCCCACTGCGAAGTCGGCGCCAGACGCGGATAGCAATCCGCCGCGCCTTCCGCCAACAGGCAAAACTTCAGCGAACTGCCGATATTGGCCAATTGCAGTTCGCCAAGGCTGGCACTCAAACCGGCCAACAAACGCTCCTGTTCCGGGCTGGAATGACGGCGACTGGCAACCACGGTGAACGATTGACCGGGCGCCAGCGCCTCACGCACCTGAATCGCCACCGGCGTCCCACCTTTATCGCCACGCCACGCGCCGAGCCCGGCACCGCCGACATAGAAGCGGCCGTTAGTCGGCATCGACACCACGCCGAATACCACCTGGCCGTTTTCGATCAGGGCGATATTGACGGTGAATTCTTCGCTGCCGCTGATGAACTCCTTGGTGCCGTCCAACGGATCGACCAGCCACCAACGCTGCCATCCGGCACGCACGCTTTGGGGGATGTTGGCGTCTTCCTCGGACAGCACCGGAATGCTCGGGTCCAGCGCCGTCAGCCCGGCCAGAATCAGGTGATGAGCCGCCAGGTCTGCGGCGGTGACAGGCGAGTCATCAGCCTTGGCCGTCACCGCCGTACCGGTGCGCCAAAACGGCAGGATCGCTTCACCGGCCTTCAATGCCAGTTCAACCACGGGTGCCATCAACGGATGAGGGAAATTCATGGCTGAAACACCCCGCGTTGAGTCAGCAGATCACGGGCCAGATACAGCGCCGCCAAGGCACGGCCCTCAGTGAATTGCGGGTTTTGCGCCAACGCCGACAGCTCGCGCAAATTGACTTTGCCCAGGCCCATCGGCTCCGGCTCGTCACCTTCCAGACGTTCTTCGTACAGATCGGTGGCCAGCACCACCTGGATTTTCTGGCTCATGTAACCGGGCGACAACGACAGCTCGGTCAGATGCTCCAATTGCCGCGCGCCAAAACCGGCCTCTTCCTTGAGCTCGCGCTCGGCTGCCGCCAGCACGTCTTCGCCCGGCTCAATCAGGCCTTTGGGCAACGACAGTTCGTACTCATCCGTTCCGCCGCAATACTCCTCGACCAACACCGCGTGATCAGCATCGAGCATCGCCACGACCATCACCGCGCCATATCCTGCGCCTTTGCCGACCAAGCGTTCATAGGTGCGTTCCACGCCGTTGGAAAAGCGCAGTTTCAGCTCTTCGACGCAGAATAAACGGCTGGTGGCGACGATCTCGCGGGCGAGGATGGTGGGTTTCTGGCGCATGAGCGGCTCCTTGGCGTGAACGCGTTACTATACCCGGCCTATCCTGATTGTTTACCTCGGATATCTTTTTTACCGCTGGAGAAGTTTTTTATGTCACTGCTGCCCTGGCGCGACATCGACACCGTTCTGCTGGACATGGATGGCACGCTGCTGGACCTGCACTTCGACAACCATTTCTGGCTGGAGCATCTGCCCCAGCGCTACGCCGAATTGCACGGGGTCAGCCGGGCCATGGCCGAGATGGAGTTGCATCCACTGTTCGAGCGCAACGCCGGCCAGTTGCAGTGGTACTGCCTGGACTTCTGGAGTGCAGAGCTGAAGCTGTCGGTGCGCGACCTGAAACTGGAAACCGCACACCTGATCGCCCTGCGCCCGGATGCCGATACCTTTCTGGCGGCGATCAAGCAGGCCGGCAAACGCGTGGTGCTGATCACCAACGCTCACCGCGACGCCCTGTCACTGAAACTGGAAAAAATCGAACTGGCGCCGTATTTCGAGCGTTTGATCAGCTCCCACGATTACGGTTTCCCCAAGGAAAACCCGCAGTTCTGGGACGCGTTGCAGGCCGACATCGACTTCGACCCGGCACGCAGCCTGTTCATCGACGATACCTTGCCGATTTTGCGCAGCGCGCGGGATTTTGGTGTGGCGCATTTGCTGGCGGTGCGTGAACCCGACAGTCGCAAAGGACCGAAGGACACGGCTGAGTTTGCGGCGGTTGGGGATTATCGGGATTTGATTGCAGGTCTCTGATCTCCTGTAGGAGCTGCCGAAGGCTGCGATCTTTTGATCTTCGGTAATTTCAATATCGCCAAGGTCAAAAGATCGCAGCCTTCGGCAGCTCCTACAGGGCCTCGCATTACTCGGGAATCCGCAACGTCTGCCCCGGATAAATTTTGTCCGGATGCGACAACATTGGTTTGTTGGCTTCAAAGATCTTGTTGTACTGGTTGGCGCTGCCATACACGGCCAACGATATGGCGCTGAGCGTGTCGCCTTTCTTCACGACCACGAAGCGCGCAGCCGCGACGACAGGCCCGGTCACGGTGATCTGATCATCCACGCTGCCGACACCGGCAATGTTGCCCACGGCCAGCAGGATTTTCTCTTTCTCTTCCTGGCTTCCCACCTCACCAGTCACGGTGACTTTGTCGCCATCAACCGTCGCCTGCACATTCGGGTTACCCAAGCCGACCTTGCTGATGTGTTCTTTCAACTGCTCACTGGCATTGGCGTTGCCCGGCGTGAGCAAATCCAGCAGTTTTTCGCCTGCCTCTTTCACAAAGCTCAAAAGACTCATGGTGCACTCTCCTTGGGTTTGAGGTTCCAGACGCAAAAGCCTAGACCACCGCTGCCACTTGCGAATCCAACCCGACCAATGACCCCGCTTGCGATAGAATCCGCACCTTCCCGAACCCTGGAGCGACGATGGACATCAAGCAGCTGAAATTCCTCATCGCGCTCGACGAAACCCGGCACTTCGGCCAGGCCGCCGCGCGCTGCCACATCACCCAGCCGACGCTGTCGATGCGCCTGCGCAGCCTTGAAGAAGAACTCGACTTGCCGCTGGTCAATCGCGGCCAGCGCTTCGAGGGTTTCACCGCGCCGGGCGAGCGAGTGCTGGCGTGGGCACGTACTGTGCTGGCCGCCTACGACGGCTTGTATGCCGAGGCAGCGGCCTGTCGCGGCAATCTGGTCGGCACCTTGCGTCTGGGTGTGGTGCCGCTGTCGAGCTTTGATCCGCTGCCGCTGCTGCAACGCCTGCACGCCGAACACCCAAACCTGCGCTTTGAGTTGTCGGCACTCAGCTCCGAACAGATCCTCGAACAACTGGCGAACAATCGTCTGGATCTGGGGGTTTCCTATCTGGAGCGCCTGGACGGTGAACACTTCGACTCACTCACTTTCAGCGAAACCCGCATGGGCCTGCTCTACGATCAGCGCTTCTTCACCTTTGGCGAGGCGCCGCTGAGTTGGGAATCGTTGATCGAGCTTCCGCTGGGCATGCTCACCAGCGGCATGCACTTTCGCCAGTCCATCGACCACAACTTCCACAGCCGTGGCCTTACACCACAACCTTTGTTGCAGACCGATGCGGTGCATCAACTGTTACAAGCTGTGCACGGCGGTCTGTGTTGCGCTGTGATGCCACTGGATGGTGGCCTTGAAGGCCTGACCGAGCATTTGCGCCTGCAACCGATTGAAAACGCCCAGACGCTCGGCCGGCTGGGGCTGATCATGCGCCGCAGTGCTCCACGCTCGGCGTTGGCGGAAGCGTGTTTTGCGATCTATCAACAATCGCTACTGGGCTCTTGATCGACGGCATCTATCGGTAGATCAGTAATAGCGATTAGACGCGACAAGTTGCCGCGCCTAGTCTTAAAGCTGATCAAACCCGTCGGTGATGCCATGAAAGCCAAGCGCCCTGCCTGCGCGGCGCCTGCCCTAGAAACGCCCGCGCCCGCCGCCAGCCAGACGTACAGCTACAGCAACCTTGAACACTCGGAATCGGACAGCACCGCGCTGGCCGAGGAAGTCGCGTTGGCGATTGCCTATAACGGCATCAGCCAGGCCGTCATGCTGGTGACGCCGACAGACCTCGAAGACTTCATCGTCGGCTTCAGCCTGGGCAGCGGCATCATCGAAGACGCCACTGACATTTATGACCTGCAACTCAGCGGCTCGGGGTCGGCGCAATACGCGCAAGTGACCATCGCCAATCGCGCGTTCTGGAACCTCAAGCTGCAACGTCGGCAACTGGCCGGCACCAGCGGTTGCGGGCTCTGCGGCGTGGAAGCGGTAGAACAGGCCTTGCCGGACCTCAAAGTGCTACCCGGTGCACCACTGCCACCGGCCGAATGGCTCGACGGTCTGCGCCAACGCATCGGTGCGTTCCAGCCATTGGGCCAATACAGCGGCGCGGTGCATGCCGCCGTGTTCATGAACGGCCAAGGCGAGTTGTTGCTCGGTCGTGAAGACATCGGCCGGCACAACGCCCTCGATAAATTGATCGGCGGACTGGTCCGCCAGAACATTTCAACCGTAGGCGGATTGGCGATTGTCACCAGCCGCTGCAGTCTCGAACTGATCCAGAAAGTTTTGCGCGCCGGCATCCAGACCCTGGTCAGCCTGTCGTCGCCCACAGGCCTTGCCGTGCAATGGGCCCGTCGCCACAACCTCAACCTCATCCATCTGCCACAGAAGAATGCGCCGCGGGTCTATAGCCCGGCTTTGGAGAATCAAGCGTGAGTCAACACCGTCAAGCCGACCAGACACCCGTTCCTCGCTACAAACCCTACAAAGGTCCGGCCGGCGGTTGGGGCGCACTGATCAGCGTCGCCCAAGCCTGGCTGACCAGCGACAACGCGCTGAAAAACCTGCGCATGATGCTCAAGACCAACAAGAACGGCGGCTTCGACTGCCCCGGTTGCGCCTGGGGTGATTCCAATGAAGCCGGCATGGTGGCGTTCTGCGAGAACGGCGCCAAAGCGGTGAACTGGGAAGCGACCAAACGCCGCGTCGACGGCAAGTTCTTCGCCAAACACAGCGTCACCTCGCTGCTGGAACAAAGCGATTACTGGCTTGAATACCAGGGTCGCCTGACTGAGCCATTGATCTACAACGCCGAAACAGATCGCTATCAACCGATCAGTTGGGACGACGCGTTTGCACTGATCGCCAAACACTTGAAGGGCCTGTCGAGCCCGGATCAAGCCGAGTTCTACACCTCGGGTCGTGCCAGCAACGAAGCGGCGTATCTCTATCAGCTGTTCGTGCGTGCCTATGGCACCAACAACTTCCCCGACTGCTCGAACATGTGCCACGAGGCCAGCGGCGTCGCGTTGTCGCAAAGCGTTGGTGTCGGCAAAGGCACCGTGACCTTCGACGACTTCGAACACGCCGATGCGATTTTCGTCTGGGGCCAGAACCCCGGCACCAACCACCCGCGGATGCTCGAACCACTGCGTGAAGCAGTGAAGCGCGGCGCGCAGGTGGTGTGCATCAACCCGCTGAAAGAGCGCGGTCTGGAACGTTTCCAGCACCCGCAGCACCCACTCGAAATGCTCACCAACGGCGACAAGCCGACCAACACCGCATACTTCCGTCCGGCACTGGGCGGCGACATGGCCGTGATGCGCGGCATGGCTAAATTCCTGCTGCAATGGGAGCGTGATGCGCAGAAGGCTGGCGCTGCGGCGGTGTTCGATCACGGCTTCCTCAACGAACACAGCGTCAACGTGCTGGAATACCTGGCCGCCATCGACGACACCCCGTGGGAGCAGATCGTCGAGCAGTCCGGCCTGACCCTTGTTGAAATCGAGCAAGCGGCGCGCATGTACCTCAAGGGCAAAAACGTCATCATGTGCTGGGCGATGGGCATCACCCAGCACCGCCATTCGGTGGCGACCATCCAGGAAATCTCCAACCTGATGCTGCTGCGCGGCAACATCGGTCGGCCGGGCGCAGGCCTGTGCCCGGTGCGCGGCCACAGTAACGTGCAGGGCGACCGGACCATGGGCATCAACGAGCGTCCGCCAGTGGCGTTCCTCGACTCGTTGGAACGCCGCTTCCAGTTCAAGGTACCGCGTGAAAACGGCCACAACGTGGTCGAAGCGATCCACGCCATGGCCGAAGGTCGGGCGAAAGTGTTCATCGCCCTGGGCGGCAACTTCGCCCAAGCCACCCCCGACAGCCCACGCACCTTCAAGGCGCTGAGCAATTGCGACCTGACCGTGCAGATCAGCACCAAGCTCAACCGCAGCCATCTGGCCCACGGTAAAGACGCGCTGATCCTGCCGTGCCTGGGCCGGACCGATATCGACCGGCAAGCCGAAGGTCCTCAAGCGGTAACGGTCGAAGACTCGTTCAGCATGGTCCACGCCTCCAACGGCCAATTGGAACCGCTGTCGAACCAGATGCGTTCGGAGCCGGCGATTCTGGCCGGTATCGCGGCCGCCACGCTGGGCAGCCATCCGGTGGACTGGAACTGGCTGGTGGCGGATTACAGACGCATCCGCGACCTGATCGCCGACACCATCCCCAACTTCAAAGACTTCAACGAGAAGATCAAGAACCCGGGCGGCTTCTATCTGGGCAACAGCGCCGGAGCACGCAAGTGGAACACCGCATCGGGCCGGGCCAATTTCAAGCCGAACATGTTGCCCAAGGATCTGGTGCACGAACGCACCCGCGCCACCGGCAAGTTGCCGGACCTGATCATGCAATCGATGCGCTCCCACGATCAGTACAACACCACGATCTATGGCCTCAACGACCGTTATCGCGGAGTGAAGGGGCAGCGTGATGTGCTGTTCGTCAACGAAGCCGACATCATTCGCCTGGGCTTCAAGCCGGGACAGAAAGCCGACATCGTTTCGCTCTGGGATGACGGTGTTGAACGTCGGGTGAAGGGCTTCACGCTGCTGGCGTTCGATATCCCGGCCGGGCAAGCGGCGGCTTACTACCCGGAAGTGAACCCGCTGGTGCCTCTGGAAAGCACTGGGGATGGCAGCCATACACCGACGTCTAAGTTCGTCGCGATCCGGTTGGAAGCGGCGAGTGAGACTAGGTTGATCATGGCCCGTTCGGCGTAACGCGACGACTACAAGTGCCCCATCGCGAGCAAGCTTTGCTCCTACGGTTTTTTGAATCGCCCACTGATTATGTGGACGACGAAAATCCGTAGGAGCAAAGCTTGCTCGCGATGGCGTCGGAAGATTCAACACACCGACCAGCACTGATCAAATACTTTCCTTTCGCCCACAAAAAAGGCCGTTTTCTAACGAAAACGGCCTTTGTGAAGTAGTAAAAGACCGGCGAAAAATCGTTAAGTTCCGCCCAAAAAACAGCAACTTATAGAAATGTGCTCAAGTCGTGTTACTCGTCGGATTTCGATTGTCACACCCATGACACAGCCTCAGGATCGCGCCGTCATCCCCTTGAGGTTCCTCCATGAAGTTCTCCTCGATTCTCTTGTTGTCCCTTGGCCTGGTCAGTGGCATTGCCTCTGCTGGCGGCACCACCGAAGCAGGTGTGGGCGGCGCATTGGGCGGGGTTTTGGGCTCAGTCGTCGGCCAGTCGATTGGCGGCAATACCGGTTCCACTATCGGCGCAGCCTTGGGTGGCGCGGGTGGTAGCGCAGTCGGCGCAGACAAACGCAGCCGTGGCGAAGCCGCCATTGGCGGTGCGTTGGGCGCAGCAGGCGGTAACGTGGTCGGCCGCAGCATGGGCGGCACCACCGGCAGCCTGATCGGCTCCGCAGCAGGCGGCGGCGCCGGTGGCGCGCTGGGTAACTATATGGGCAACAAGAGCGATGATGACGACGATGATCGTCATTCCCATCGCGGCCGTGATGATCGTCGCTACTACCGTGATGGCCACCCGGGCCGCGGCCATGCCTATGGCCATCGCAAGCACCACAAGCACTACCGCCATCGCGACTGACCGAAAAGGTCTCGCTGGAAAGGTAAAAAAATCGCAGCCCGAGGGCTGCGATTTTTTTTGCCTGCCTTACACCACCAGACGCTCCAGAGCCCCGCGTAAACCGGGTGGAATGGCCACCGGCTGATTCGAACCGCGGTCGACGAACACATGCACGAAACGCCCTGCTGCGCAGGCCTCGTCTTCCCCTTGCTTGAATACCGCCAACTCATACTGCACCGAACTATTGCCCAGCTTGCCGACCCGCAAACCGATTTCGATCCGGTCCGGGAATGCGATGGAAGCGAAGTAATCGCACGCCGAACTCACCACGAACCCCACCACTTCGCCGTCATGGATGTCCAGGCCGCCCACTTCGATCAAATAAGTGTTCACCGCTGTGTCGAAGAAGCTGTAATAGGTGACGTTGTTGACGTGACCGTAGGCATCGTTGTCGTGCCAGCGGGTGGTGATGGGTTGGAAGTGTGGGTAGTCGGTGCGTTGGGGCATCAATGGGGTCCTTTCATGAATATTCCAGTGGAGTTTACTTGTCAGCGAATCCCTTACCCACCGCTGCCAACTCACCAATCAACCGCGCCGGCTGCCAGTGATCACCCTGGCGAGTCTCCAGCGCCAGCAAGCGTTGATGAATGTCTGCCAATCCCTGTTGATCCGCCCAGGCCATTGGCCCGCCCTTGTCTGCCTGGAAGCCATAGCCATTGAGATATACCAGATCGATGTCGTGGGCTGACCCGGCGATGCCTTCCTGAAGAATCTTCGCGCCCTCATTGACCAGCGCCAGCAAGCAGCGCTCCAGAATCTCCTCCGGGCTGATCTCACGACGATGGAAACCCAGCCCTTCGCTAACTTCCAGCACCAGTGCATCGACCAGAGGATCGTGCTCAGCCTGACGACTGCCCGGCTCATAGTGGTAAAAACCGTTGCCGCTCTTCTGGCCGAAACGGCCCAGTTCACACAGACGGTTATCCACCTGAACCTCAGGCGCATCCTGCCCCACACCCGATAGTTGCCGGGCGCGCCATTGGAGGTCCACGCCGACTACGTCGAACATGCGGAACGGCCCCATGGCGAAACCGAAACCTTGCAGCGCCGCATCCACCTGATAAGGATAAGCGCCCTCCAACAGCATTTTGCGTGCCTCCAGCACATAGGTATTGAGCATGCGGTTGCCAATGAAACCGTCGCAATTGCCCGCCACCACACTGACCTTGCCCATGCGCTTGCCCAGCGCCAGCGCAGCCTCAAGCACCGCCGGAGCCGTCTGGGCACCACGGACGATTTCCAACAGTTTCATGATGTGCGCCGGGCTGAAAAAGTGCAGACCCAGGACCTGTTGCGGACGGCGCGTAACGGCAGCGATGGCGTCGATGTCCAGCGCCGAGGTGTTGCTGGCCAGAATCGCTTCGGGTTTGAGCAGGCCGTCTAGCTCGCGGAAGATCGACTGCTTGAGTTCGAGGTTTTCGTACACTGCTTCGATTACCATGTCGACATCACAGATGTCCGCGTAATTGGCGGCAGCCGAGACTCGGGCGATACGCGCATCGGCCTCGGCCTGATCAATACGCTCCTGGCGCACGCTGTGCGCGTAGGTGTCGGCCACGGTGACCAGCGCTTGCTCAAGCATCTGCGGATTATTATCGACCCATTGCACCGACACGCCGGCGTTGGCCAGGCACATGACAATGCCACGGCCCATGGTGCCCGCGCCGATCACGGCTGCGCGCTGAATGTTGAACGGTGTCTGGCTCATATCTTGTTCTCTTGTTGGCGATCCAAAGACAGCCCTCACCATAGTCAGCCACCACGCTTTTTTGAAATTTATTCCTGTGATGAGCAACATTCAGCGGATGGATGCACCCGATGATCCCCGGTAGGAGCTGCCGAAGGCTGCGATCTTTTGATCTTAAAAAGCAAAGTCAAAAGATCGCAGCCTTCGGCAGCTCCTACAGGTTAGAGATTCGCTTCGGCCCACCTGCGAACCTCGGCATACGGATAATCCTCCAGCACCGCAAACCCCGGAATGGCCCGCGCCTTGAGTTTGGTGAACAGCGGCACACTGATCCCGCACAGAAACCGCGTCACACGCTCAGCCGATGGCAAGCTGCCGGTGTGTTGCTCATGCTTGTGGATAAACCCGCCACACAGCGCCTCGAAGTTTTTATCCACAAGCGCCGGCAACTCCGGTGGTGTCGGTAGCCGCGCCACCTGACCGTGACACACCGAACAATGTCCGCACTGCTGCGGGGCATTACTGTCGCCGAAGTACTCCGCCAGGCGATAACCCAGGCAACGGTCAGTGGCGAACAGATCCAGCATCGCGTGAATTCGCGCGATCTCGGTTTGTTCGTGTTGAGTGAAACCGGCGTGTAGTTCAATGCTGAGTGCCTGAGCGTCAAAGTCCGTTTGCAGCAGGCTGTAGACCTCGGTCATCAGCTTGCTCTCAAGCTCGACCCAGCCCTTCTCCTGGAAATAATCCAGCGCCTTGACCACCCGGTTGCGCTCGGCCTGATGCTGCTCGTACAGCGCGTCGAAACTCACCGTGGCCCAGCTCCGCGCGCGCTTGGAGGTCTGGATGATCGCCGCAACAAAATCCCTGCGCTCGCCTTCGAAACGCGCCAGTAATACCTCGGGTTCCTCCAGGTACTTGAAACGGTACTCGGCGTAATAGGCATAGCGCGGGGCGATGATTCCACGCAGCTCCAATTGCACCAGCAAGGTCTTGAGCGGGAGCTGGCGAATGTTGCTGTTATCCGCCAATGGCCCCAATAGAAACTCCCACTCCCCCTGTGGCGCGCAAGCCTGCAATTCGTCGAGTACATGGCGGATACCGTCGAGCTCAGGGGTATCGCCGTACACAAAGTTTTCCAGCACGTTGAGGCTGTCGCGGTTGGCCAGCACCAGGCAATCCGATGGCTGACCGTCACGCCCGGCGCGGCCGATTTCCTGGCTGTAGTTTTCAATGGATTTGGGCAGGTCGAAATGCACGACGTTGCGGATGTCGCTCTTGTCGATGCCCATGCCGAAGGCGATGGTGGCAACAATGCAATTGGACTGCCCGCCCATGAAGCGCTTCTGAATGCCCTCGCGTTGATCGTGGGGCAAACCGGCGTGATAGGCCTCGGCCTGAATGCCGTTGCGTTGCAGATGTTCGGCTATGTGCTCGGCGGTTTTTTGCAGGGTAACGTAAACAATGCTGGGCTGGCCGGGTCGCTCGCTCATCCATTCCACCAGGCGTCGGCGTTTGTCCTGCCCGCGCACGGGCTCTACCCATAGATTGAGGTTCGGCCGATAGAAACCGGTGGTCACCACGTCATCGGGAGCGATGGCGAATTTCGTCTGCATATCGACGATCACCTTGGGCGTCGCGGTGGCCGTCAGCAGCAGAACCTGCGGGATGTTGAACTGGCGTTGGTAATCCGGAAGCTTGAGATAATCCGGGCGAAAGTTGTGGCCCCACTCCGAGATGCAGTGCGCCTCGTCCACCACCAATAGCGAGATCGGCACCTGCTGCAAGAAATTGCGGAAACGCTCGTTCTTCAGGCGCTCCACCGAGATCATCAAGATCTTCAATTCACCGGACTTGGCGCGGGCCATCACGTCGCTGGCGTCATCACGGCTCTGGGCTGAGTCGATGCTGCCCGCTGCAATGCCATGGCGTTGCAGAAACGCCAACTGATCCTGCATCAACGCCAGTAACGGCGAGACCACCAGCGTCAGATGCGGCAGCAGCACAGCCGATAATTGATAGCACAGGGATTTGCCGGAACCGGTGGGAAAAATAGCCGCCGCCGAACGCCCCGCCAGCACGGCGCTGACGGTTTTCTCCTGACCGCGTCGAAACTGTGGATAACCGAAAACCTGTTCCAGGGTGTTGTGCATAAGCTGTCACTCCGTTGACCGCTGCGATGAGCAAAGCCTAGCCGGCGAATGCAGCGAGTCGAGAAAAGGTCGGGGCAAAAAACGATACGGGATGATACAGCGGATGGCTTGCCTGGATTGCAAGGCTTGAGGGCTGTAGCGACTGCTAGATTGCCATCGCGAGCAGGCTCGCTCCTACATTGGATCTGTGCCGTTCGCAAATACCTTGTAGGAGTGAGCCTGCTCGCGATGAGGCCAGCTCAATCACCATAAATGTCGAAATACCCTACAACGTCTGAGGCTCCTTCAACCAGGATGTAATCCCTTTCCTCAAAAACCAACAAAACCCCTACGAAACCTGTCGACCTAGGCCATCTTGTCGCACAACACCACGCCCTTCTATAGTCGGCGGCGCGGCTGAAATCAGTGTCTCGGCCTGCCGGGCACACTCGCCGATCTTGCACAGGACGCACCTCAATGACGCTCCCCGACCCACCGACCGACCGCTACCGCCCGCTCAAATCCAGCTACAGCGAAACCCCGGTGCTGGTCATCGACACCGAAGCCGACCCCTTCGAAATCCTCGACGCCGCCCGCCAACGCATCCGCGCCGCCAGCGACCTGCTCGAAACCTTGTATTGCCTGTGCTTCAAACAGGCCGACACCAGCGACATCCCCAACATCGTCAGCGCCCTCTACCTGCTGACCCAGGACGGCAACGACCTGCTCGACATCGCCCGACAACGCCTGCCGAAACTCACCGTCTGAGTTCCATACATTCCCCTGTGGGAGCTGGCTTGCCAGCGATGAACGATAACGCGCAGCAATGTGGATAAGTCCGTCAGCAACGCCCTATCAAAGCTTCGGCAACGTCCTACAAAAGAAGACACCTTGTCGGCTATCGCCAACCAGTGACTCAAACCTATAGTCCGGACTGTCGCTGCCAAATCAGCGGCTCGGGTTTGGTCACTCGAAAAGAGAGAACGCACATTTCCACTTACTAGAGGTTTTCTTCAGTGACCACGTTTAATCCTTTTCCAAATCGCTACCGCCCACTCCAAACCAATTTGACCGACACCACACCGCTAATCATCGACACAGAGGCCAACCCCCAAGACATCCTCGAATCCGCTCTCCAGCGCATCCGAGCGTCCAGTGAGCTGCTACGAACCCTGCACTGCCAAAGCTTCCTCGAAGGCGACATCGAAGACATCCCGCACATCACCCACGCGCTTTACCTGCTCACCCAGGACGGCTGCGACCTGCTCAAAGTCGCCCAACAACGTATGCTCAACTGGAAAGCGCCAGCCTGACGCTATTCAGCCAGCACGCCAAAGTGAAATTATTCCGGCTGTTTCAACACTAAACAGCCGGAATAACGGCAGTTAGCACGTATTTCTTTGAGAAACCAAGTTCACCGAAATGGCAAACTCTTCAATTTCCCTGTCGCAGGTCGCGACTACATTTAAGTGCTATTATTCTGGCAGTTATAGCGCCTTAATGAAGGAATATTGGCACATGGCCAAGAAGACAGCCCCACTCTTGCCCGCCGCTTCCAGACTCCTTTCCGAGTTCGGCGAGCGCCTGAAACTCGCTCGCCTGCGCCGCAAGCTCACCGCTAAACAAGTCGCTGAGCGAGCGGGCATGTCACTGATGACATTGCGCTCTCTGGAGTCTGGTGGATCAGGAGTGACCATCGGGGCATACCTGTCGGTCATGCAGGTTCTGGGGCTTGAAAAAGACTTGAGCAAACTGGCGGCAATCGATGAAGTGGGCCGGCAACTGCAGGATGCACAACTCAAACCCAAGGGCACCGACACAACAGACTCGAACCGACGAACTCGCAGAATCAGCACAGTGAAAAAAAACTCTTCAATACCTGAAAAAGACACCGGAGTGATTGAAAGTACTGCCCACACAGCTGATCTGTCCGCTGACTACCCCTTCAACACCCACTCACTTTCCAATCTGTTGACCCAGAAAAAAACCAAGCCCACGACAGGTGAGAAATGACCCGGATTGCCGTGTATGCCGATTGGGAATCCTTGAATGGTCCCAGGCGTCTTGGCTTTTTGCATGCCCGAAAGGCTCGCACCACGGAGGTCTTCGAGTTTGAGTACGACACGGCTGCGCTGGCAGATCCTGAGTTGAACTTCACATCGCTGGACACTCGAATCGGGCTCTATGAAGGTCGTCAGTTCCCTGGACAACATCAAAATCGCTTTGGCGTGTTCGCTGATTCAAGCCCGGATCGCTGGGGGCAGCTACTGATGAAGCGGCGACAGGAACGCGATATTCGCGACGGTTTGGCAGCCAAGGGCAGCAAGCTCTACGAGTCGGATTTCCTGTTAGGCGTACATGACCTTTATCGGGTCGGTGCGATTCGCTACAAGCTCAATGACCAAGGCCACTTTCTAGATGGCCGCGATGGTTTGGCCGCCCCGCCTTTCATTGAGTTGCGGGCGCTCGAGCAAGCAAGCCGAGCACTGGAAAATGATCCCGACAACACCGCACTCGACGGCCGCGAGTGGCTGAGAATGCTAATCGCACCTGGCGGTTCTCTGGGTGGTGCTCGCCCCAAAGCCAGCGTCGCGGACGAGCACGGTCACTTGTGGATAGCCAAGTTCCCCAGTACCCGCGATGACTATGACGTTGGCGCCTGGGAACTGGTGGTGAATGCCTTGGCCAATCATTGTGGCCTGCGAGTCGCAACCGGTATCGCCCGACGCTACGCCAGTGATCATCATTGCTTCATGGTCAAGCGCTTCGATCGAACGAACCGGGGTGGCCGACTGCACTTTGCCTCGGCCATGACCATGACGGATCGCGTTGATGGTGACGATGCCTCAGTCGGCGCGAGCTATCTTGAGCTGGCCGAAGTGCTGATGGAACACGGCTCGGAAACCAATGCTGACCTTCGTGAGTTGTGGTCTCGGATTGTGTTCAACATCCTGGTCTCCAACAGCGACGACCACCTGCGTAACCACGGCTTCATGATCCCGGCCGGGGGTGGCGATTGTCTGCCGCCTTTGACATGAACCCGGTGGCCCACGCTGACGGCTTGAAGCTAAACATCACCGATACGGACAATGCACTGGATCTGGAGCTTGCCCGGGAAGTGGCGGGGTATTTCCGGATCAATCGTGCGCATGCAGAAAGCATCATCGACAACTTCAAAGAAGTTGTCAGCCAATGGTCCACGCTAGCAGGGGCATTGGGCCTATCAAAACGCGAGCAGGACAATATGGCGCCTGCATTTCGATTAGCGGAGCCTATGCAATGAACCTCGCCCCCAACCTCCCCGACGACCCAACCCTCCACCAGCTCATCCAGCTCCTCCACGAAGAACTCGGCCTCCCCGAACGCAAAGCCATCAGCCTCAGCACCTCGATCAATTTCGACCTCGGCTGCAATGGTGCCGACGCACAGCACCTGATCGAAACCCTCGAAGAACGCTTCACCATCGATTTCGTGGATTTCGACAGTTATCGCTATTTTCAGCCCGACGGCTACGATGTATTTCTCAAGCGCAAAGCCAAGGGTCGCGGCGACAAGGAACCATTGACCATCGGCATGCTCTACCGGGCTATCAAGGCCCAACGCTGGGACACTGATGAGCTGGAACGCCCGTAACGTCCCCGGCGCATAACGATAAGGACATTGCGTGGACGTATTGATGGGCTTGTTGGCCGCCGTGCTGTGGGGCGGTACGGATTTTCTGGTGGGTTTGAACGCCCGCGCGGTGGGTGTCAAACGCGCCGTGTATTTCGGTCAGGCGCTGGGCTTTGCCATCATGAGCCTGCTGCTGATCGCCTTCCCCGTGTTCATTCTGCGGTCCATGGCCGCACCGCTTGATGTCTGGTTGATTGGCGTCGCTGCCGCCGTGCTGACCGTGTCCGGCGCGCTGGCACTGTCCAAAGCCTTCGCCCTCGGCAAAGCCTCCATTGTCGCGCCGCTAGTGACCTCCTACGGCGTGGTGACCACTTTGCTGTCCTGGGCCGGCGGCGAGCAGATCAGCCTGCTCCAGTTGCTGTGCATCGCGCTGTGTGTGATTGGCGTGGTTCTCTCCGCTATTCATTCCGACCCGAAGGTGCCCCACACCACGCAGGCGAGCAGCTCCATCGCTTTTGCGCTGCTGGCGGCGGTGTTCTACGGCACCAGTTTTTGGCTGCAAGGCCGTTTTGTACTGCCGATACTTGGACCGGTGACGATGCTCTGGCTCGCGTATCTGATCGGGTTGATCGTGTTGGTAGCGATCGTCCTCAGGATCGACGATGGCCTGAAAATCCCGCCGCTGAAAAACTGCCTGACATTGACCGGTGCGAGCCTGATGAACCTCGGCGGTTTTTCATCGTTTGCCTGGGGCGCGGTGGCCGGCTCGGTGTCGGTGGTGACCGTCATCAGCACGTTGTCAGGCGGAATTGCGGCGATTCTGGGGTATGTGTTTTTCAAGGAGCGGCTGGGGAAGGTGCAGGTGCTGGGGGTCGTGCTGGTGCTGGTCGGGGCGTTTGTCCTGCACCTTAAAACCTGAAACGCCCCGCACAAAAAAGCCGCCCCGAAGGGCGGCTTTTTCATTGCATCAAACCAACACTTACAACTTGGGACCAGCAGCCTTGATCGCGTCGCTCACTTCGAACTTCTTGAAGTTCTCGATGAACAGGCCGGCCAGTGCTTTGGCGGCTTCGTCATAGGCGGCTTTATCAGCCCAAGTGTTGCGTGGGTTCAACAGGCCAGTCTCAACGCCCGGTACGGCCAGTGGCACGTCGAGGTTGATGGTGTCCAGGTGCTCGGTCTCGGTACCGATCAGCGCGCCGCTCTGGATCGCTGCGATCACTGCACGGGTGGTCGGGATGTTGAAGCGTTTGCCGACGCCGTAGCCACCGCCGGTCCAGCCGGTGTTGACCAGGTAGACCTTGGAGCCGAAGCCGCGGATGCGCTTGATCAGCAGTTCAGCGTATTCGCCAGCCGGACGCGGGAAGAACGGTGCGCCGAAGCAGGTGGAGAAGGTCGACTTGATGCCGCTGCCCGAACCCATTTCGGTCGAGCCCACCAAAGCGGTGTAGCCGGACAGGAAGTGGTAGGCCGCTTGTTCTTCGTTGAGGATCGACACTGGCGGCAGCACGCCGGTCAGGTCGCAAGTCAGGAAGATCACAGCGTTCGGCTCGCCACCGAGGTTCTCCTCGGAACGCTTGGCAACGTGCTCCAGCGGGTACGCGGCGCGGCTGTTCTGGGTCAGGCTGACATCAGCGTAGTCGGCGTGCTTGGCGTCATCGATGACGACGTTTTCCAGGACTGCGCCGTGCTTGATGGCTTTCCAGATAACCGGCTCGTTCTTCTCGGACAGGTCGATGCACTTGGCATAGCAACCGCCTTCGATGTTGAAGACAACGCCTTCACCCCAGCCGTGTTCGTCATCACCGATCAGGTAACGGCTTTCGTCGGCCGACAGGGTGGTTTTACCGGTGCCCGACAGACCGAAGAACAGGGTCACGTCGCCTTCTTCGCCGATGTTGGCAGCGCAGTGCATTGGCAGCACGTCAGCGGCCGGCAGCAGGAAGTTCTGCACCGAGAACATGGCTTTCTTCATTTCACCGGCGTAACGCATGCCGGCGATCAGCACTTTCTTCTGTGCGAAGTTAAGGATCACGCAACCGTCGGAGTTGGTGCCGTCACGCTCTGGCACGCATTCGAAGTTGGCAACGTTGAGCACTTGCCACTCATCACGGCCAGCCGGGTTGTACTGGGCCGGGTTGATGAACAGGCAACGACCGAACAGGTTCTGCCAGGCAGTCTGGGTGGTCATTTTCACGGCCAGGTAGTGCTCAGAAGCGGCACCTACATGCACGTGGGAAACGAAATGCTCTTGCGCGTTGTTGAACGCCTCAACGCGGTCCCACAGGGCATCGAACTTGTCGGCCGGGAACTTGCGGTTGATCGGGCCCCAGGCGATGGCGCCCGTGGTGCTCGGCTCATCAACGATGAAACGATCGACTGGCGAACGGCCGGTACGGTGACCGGTACGAACAACCAGTGCGCCGGTATCGGCAAGCTCGCCTTCACCGCGGTTGAGGGCTTCTTTAACCAGATCATCAACACTCAGATCGGTGTACACGGCGTTATTGGCTTGCGTCATGAGGTTCCCCGTCGGCCAGTGGCCGAGTGCTCCAAACGTTTTTGTAGTAGAAAGTCGTGCACTACTACCGCGAAAAAAGTGGGCCGGATTATGCCAGAAAAGCCCAAAAAGAGTAGGCCCCTCCTGTCGTAACGGCGTTATTCCGGCGCTAACCAGTGAATTTACCTGCGCTGAACCGTTTTAGTGACGGGTATCTGACGGCGTCTCGACACCCGCTCCGGCGAACAATTGAGTCACGTCGGCGGCGTCGAACAGGTACTGCTGGTTGCAGAACTGGCAGTCGATCTCGATTTTGCCACCGTGTTCGACCACCAGGTTTTGCGCGTCTTCCATACCCAAACTGACCAGTGCATTGGCCGAACGTTCGCGCGAGCAGCTGCAACGGAAGCGCAGTTTTTGCACGTCGAACAGACGCACTTGCTCTTCGTGGTAGAGACGATGCAGCACGGTTTCGTTGTCCAGGCCCAGCAGTTCATCGGCGGTCAGGGTGGTGGCCAGCGCGGTGAGGTGCTGCCAGCTGGCCGCGCGCTCTTCTTCGTCTTTCAGGCGGTCGGCAGGCAGTTGCTGCAGCAACAGGCCACGGGCGCGACGGCCATCGGCGCACAGCTTGATGCGCGTGCCGATCTGCTGCGACATGACGAAGTAGTTGGTGAAGCAGTCAGACAGCGTTTCGCCGTCCAGATCCACCACGCCCTGGTAGCGCTGGCCTTGTTTCGGGTCGATGGTCAGGGTCAGCGAACCGTCCGGCATCAAGTCGGACAGGGTGGCGTCAGGGGCGATGCGGTCGGCCTCGTAACGGGCCAGGCCACGGATGTCGCGCTCGCTGGAGCATTCGATCATCAGCAGCGGGATCGGGCCTTCGGAGCGGGCCTGAAGGATCAGCAAGCCATCGAACTTCAAGGTGCCGACCAGCAACGCCGCGGCCGCCATCAGTTCGCCGAGCAGTTGTGCGACCGGTTCCGGATAGGCGTGCTTGGCCAGGACTTCGGCGTAGCTGAGCTCCAGCGAAACCATCTCGCCACGGGTGTCGCTGTCATCGAAGATGAAGCGTTGGGTGAAGTCGTTATCCGGTAGGTCGGTCATAAGTCTGGGTATCTGAAGTGGTGACTAGGTATGGCTTACAGGCCGGCGGCGGTGTGCGCTTTTCGACGAACGGCACACGCACGGCAGGCGAATTACCTCATATGGCTACGAACAGGCGCAATTACAAGTCTTGGCCCGGTTGATGCGATCGGCGGACCGGGCAAATCATTCGTTGCTGCTGCCACGAAACTTGAACAGATCGCGCCGTTGTTTTTTGCTCGGCTTGCCATCCGTACTCACGCCCAGGGCGCCTGCCTTGCGCTCGGCGGCGGCATTTTCGCGCTTGGCGATGCTGGCTTCGGTCTCGGCGTATAGGGTCTGAGCTTCCGGCGCGCCACGGCGCACGATCGACAGCGCCAGGACCACCACCGTACGCTCCTCGAAACCGGTGCGGAGCACGAACTCATCGCCGATGCGTGGCTCTTTGCCAGGCTTGCAGCGCTCACCCCGGCAATGCACCTTGCCGCTTTCAATCGCCGCTTTGGCCAAGGCACGCGTCTTGTAAAAGCGCGCTGCCCACAACCATTTATCGAGGCGGACTTTGTCGTCCTCTTCGTTTTTTTGTGCCATGGGATTTCCTCGTTCTGAAATATTTGTGAACTGTACTACCGTTCTGTCGTGCCAAGAATTTCTCCGTCCCGGACTACAATGCTGACATTCCATAACCTCCTCCGCGAGGCTGGAAATCCGGGCCGTAGATATCTGTCGCCTTTTACCCATTATTCTGCGTGAATACCGCGATTTCGGCCGCCTGCGGCCACCGTGGTTTCTACCGGTTGAGCAATTTTGAAGACATTTGACCATTTGACCGTTGTCGGTTTGCGCGAGTGGGTGGCGCTCCCTGATTTGGGAGTCGCGGGCCTTCGGGCAAAAATCGACACCGGTGCCAGCACCTCCAGCCTGCATGCCACCGACATCGAGACGTTCGAGCGCGATGGAGAGCAATGGGTGCGCTTCACCGCGCACCTGGGCACGGTGGTGCAGTTGCGTCACCGCCGCTGCGAAGCACCGTTGGTGACACGCAAAACCATTAAAAGCTCTAACGGTCACGCGCAGGTGCGATACGTGATCAGCACCACCCTGGCCCTCGGTGATCGGGTCTGGCGGGTCGAGTTCACGCTCGCCTGCCGCAAATCCATGCGTTATCGCCTGCTACTCGGTTCCAAAGCTTTGATCGACGGCCAGTTGGTGGTCAATCCAGGCATTAAATATGTACAAGACAAGCCGGTGTTCCCGGTATCTACCTTCTCCACAGGTGTTGCATGAAGATCGCTGTGCTGTCGCGGAACCCGCGTCTGTATTCCACCCGTCGCCTGGTCGAAGCCGGTACCGAACGCGGCCATGAAATGGTGGTGGTCGATACCCTGCGCGCCTACATGAACATCGCCAGCCACAAGCCGCAGATCCACTATCGCGGCAAGCCGCTGGAAGGTTTCGACGCCGTGATCCCACGGATCGGTGCGTCGGTCACGTTTTATGGCTGCGCAGTATTGCGCCAGTTCGAAATGATGGGGGTTTTTCCACTCAACGAATCGGTGGCCATCGCCCGCTCGCGGGACAAACTGCGTTCGCTGCAATTGCTCTCACGTCGCGGAATCGGTTTGCCGGTGACCGGGTTCGCCCACTCGCCGGACGACATTCCCGACCTGATCGAAATGGTCAACGGCGCACCGCTGGTGATCAAGGTGCTGGAAGGCACCCAAGGCATCGGCGTGGTGCTGTGCGAAACCGCCACGGCGGCGGAATCGGTGATCGAGGCGTTCATGGGCCTCAAGCAGAACATCATGGTCCAGGAGTACATCAAGGAAGCAGGCGGCGCCGACATCCGCTGCTTCGTGGTGGGCGACAAGGTGATTGCGGCGATGAAGCGCCAGGCCAAACCCGGCGAATTCCGCTCCAACCTGCATCGCGGCGGCAGCGCCAGCCTGATCAAGATCACGCCGGAAGAGCGCATGACCGCATTGCGTGCGGCGAAAGTCATGGGCCTTGCGGTGGCGGGTGTGGATATCCTGCGTTCGAATCACGGGCCGCTGGTGATGGAGGTGAATTCGTCGCCGGGGCTTGAGGGGATTGAGACCACCACTGGCAAGAATGTGGCGGGGATCATCATTGAGCATCTGGAGAAGAATGGTGGGCCGAATATGACTCGGACCAAAGGTAAGGGATAAAGAAAAGATCGCAGCCTGCGGCAGCTCCTACAGAGTACGCATTCCCCTGTAGGAGCTGCCGCAGGCTGCGATCTTTTCAGCGGTTAAACCGCATCCCTCGGCAACATCAACCCCAGCGGCAAGCGCACCCGCGCTTCAAGCCCACCACCGGTACGGTTGCGCAGCTCGACATTGCCGCCATGCATCGAAGCAATCCGCTTCACGATCGCCAAGCCCAACCCTGTGCCCTTTCCGCCCCGGGCTCGATCACCACGGGTGAACGGGTTGAAGATCGCTTCCAGTTCCGACGGATCGATCCCGGCACCACGGTCCATGACGCTGAGCACCACGTAAGGTGCAGCGGTGTCACCGGAGACATACGCCGCCACTTCCACGCCATTGCCCGCATGATGCAGCGCGTTGCCGATCAGGTTGTTCAGCAATCGCTTCATCGACACCCGACGCAACGGAAACGGCTGGATCGGTTCCAGGCGCAGGCGCACTTTCTCTTCGTTCTGGTTGTACGGCGCGGCGACCTCGCGGACCAGATCACTCAGGTCGACCTCTTCTACTGACTCATCACGGCCGTCGCGAATAAACGCCAGGAACTGGTCGAGAATCGCGTCCATGTCTTCGATGTCGCGGACCATGTCGTCCGTCAGGTCGTTGCGGTCACCCATCAATTCCAGGGACAGCCGCAAACGGGTCAGCGGCGTACGCAGATCATGAGACACCCCGGCCAGCATCAGCTCCCGCTCGCGACCGGCCTGCTCGACATCCTCGGCCATCTGGTTGAATGCCCGATAGACCTCGGTCATTTCACTCGGCGTATCGCTGATCGGCAGGCGCACGCTGCGACCCTGACCGAGTTGCCGCGCGGCGTAGACCAGACGTTTCAAAGGTTGGTTGAGCTGGCTGACGAAAATCCATGCCGAGGCAGTAGAGAGCAAACCAATGGCGAGGAACCAGCCGAGTACGTTCCAGATTTTCTGCCCGCGCAGCGGATGCGGATAAAGCGGTACTTTCAGCCAGCCGTCGCCCAGGCTTGGTGCACGTACCCACAATGCCGGTGGCGAATGCATACGCAATCGGACTTCGGTGTCGTCACCCAACTCGGCCTGCATCTGCCGCTGATAGATCTCGCTGTACGGCCAGTGTTGTTCGCCTTCCGGCACACCCGCACCGACCACACGGATCAGGGTCGCGGCTTCGGCAATTTTGTCGCGGTTGTTTTCGTCGGCGGCCCAATAGGCACGCAGCGTCAGGGCGACGCCGTGGCTGTACTGACGGTCCACCAGCACATCCTCGTTCATCAACAGATAAACCAGGGTCAGCGCCTTGGAGAACAGCACGACGATCAGCACCAGCCAAAGGGTGCGGGAGAAGAAACTCTGGGGGAACCAAACCGGGGTTTTCATGGGTAACCGTTACACACTTGCAGGAGCGAGCGATGCTCGCATATTGCGGATCGCGAGTCTGCGGGCAAGGTCATTTGACCATCGCCCACATGACCCGCTCCTACAAATCGCCGATCACTTGGTGGCGGCGCCATCCGGCACGAACACGTAGCCCACGCCCCAGACAGTCTGGATATAGCGCGGTTTGGACGGATCGGGTTCGATCATCCGGCGCAGACGGGAAATCTGCACATCGATGGAACGCTCCAGGGCATCCCACTCGCGGCCACGGGCCAGGTTCATCAGTTTGTCGCGGGTCAGTGGCTGACGGGCGTTCATCACCAGGGCCTTGAGAACCGCGAACTCACCGGTGGTGAGCATGTGCACTTCTTCTCCGCGCTTGAGTTCGCGGGTGGCCAGGGACAACTCGTAGTCGCCGAAGGTCACGCTTTCGTCTTCGCTGCCCGGTGCGCCCGGCACTGGAGCCGACTGGCGACGCAATACCGCTTTGACGCGGGCCATCAGCTCATCCGGGTTGAACGGCTTGGCCAGGTAATCGTCGGCACCCAGTTCCAGGCCCTTGATCCGGCTCAGCTCATCGCCCTTGGCGGTCAGCATGATGATGGGGATCTGATTGTTCGCGCCACGCAGGCGGCGGCAGGCGGTCAGACCGTCTTCGCCGGGCAGCATCAGGTCGAGGACGACCAGGTTGAACACTTCGCGCGCCAGCAGGCGATCCATTTGCTCGGTGTTCGGTACGGCGCGGGCGCGATAGCCCTTGCTGACGAAAAAACGCTCCAGCAGGCTGCTAAGGCCCGGATCGTCGTCAACAATTAGAATTTTTTCGCCTTCAGCAATGTTTGCAGTGCTGCTCATTAGATGCTCCTTTGATCTCGGCGCGCATTATGGCGTAGCTGCCGTTATACGCACCGTGTGCATTGTTAGCAGATTTTTCCTTTACCGCCAGAAAACCGGCCATTGAAGCCGCAGCCTGCGATGCCCCTGAATGGCTGAACGCTGGTTATAATGCGCGGCCTTTTGTGTCAGGCAACGTCAGACAGGTACTACAGACAGACGCGATTTATTTTTATAGCGTCAGCAGTAATTGTTCGATTTCACGGGTCAACGCAATGCCTGTTGACCCAGGCAGCGGCGCTGGCCAAGCCGCTCAACCAGACTCGCCAAGGCCCTAATCTGCGCCTGCGAGCCTGCTTTCACAATTTGTCAGGTGGTTTTATGGACAGCATCAACAGCCGCATCGCCGAGGAACTCGGCGTACGCCCACAACAGGTCGAAGCGGCCGTCGCGCTACTCGATGAAGGCTCTACCGTTCCCTTCATCGCCCGTTACCGGAAAGAAGTGACCGGCAGCCTCGATGACATCCAGTTGCGTCATCTGGAAGAGCGTCTGCGCTACCTGCGAGAACTCGACGAACGGCGCATCAGCATCCTTGCCAGCATCCAGGAGCAAGGCAAGCTGACCCCGCAACTGGAACGCGACATCAAACTCGCCGACACCAAGACCCGCCTCGAAGACTTGTACCTGCCGTACAAGCAGAAGCGCCGCACCAAGGGCCAGATCGCCCTGGAAGCCGGCCTTGGCGAATTGGCGGACGGTCTGTTCAACGACCCGACCCTGAGCCCGGAAACCGAAGCCGAACGTTTCATCGACGCGGAAAAAGGCGTGGCCGACGTGAAGGCTGCCCTCGAAGGCGCCAAGTACATCCTCATGGAGCGCTTCGCCGAAGACGCGGGCCTGCTGGACAAACTGCGCAACTATCTCAAGCAGGAAGCCACTCTCAGTGCCCGCGTGATCGCCGGCAAAGAAGAGGAAGGCGCCAAGTTCCGCGACTATTTCGAACACGACGAACCGCTGAAAAGCATGCCGTCGCACCGCGCGTTGGCGATTTTCCGTGGCCGTAACGAAGGCATTCTCAGCTCCGCGCTGAAAGTCGGCGATGAGCTGCCGGGCTCCATGCACCCGTGCGAAGGCATGATCGGCCAGCAATTCGGCATCCAGAACCAGAACCGCGCCGCCGACAAATGGCTGGGCGAAGTGGTGCGCTGGACCTGGAAGGTCAAGCTCTACACCCACCTGGAAACCGACCTGCTGGGTGAGCTGCGCGATGGCGCGGAAACCGAAGCGATCAATGTGTTCGCCCACAACCTGCACGACCTGCTGCTGTCGGCCCCGGCCGGCCCGCGTGCCACTCTGGGCCTCGACCCGGGCCTGCGCACCGGTTGCAAGGTGGCCGTGGTCGATTCCACCGGTAAGCTGCTGGATCACGCCACGGTTTACCCGCACGTACCGCACAACAAGTGGGACCAGACCCTCGCGATCCTCGCCGCCCTGTGCGCCAAGCATGCGGTGGACCTGATCGCCATCGGCAACGGCACCGCCAGCCGTGAGACCGACAAGCTCGCCGCCGAGCTGATCAAAAAGTATCCAGCCATGAAGATGACCAAGGTCATGGTGTCTGAGGCCGGCGCATCGGTTTACTCGGCATCGGAACTGGCTTCCAAGGAATTCCCGGACCTCGACGTATCGATCCGTGGCGCCGTTTCGATTGCCCGTCGCCTGCAAGATCCGCTGGCCGAGCTGGTGAAGATCGATCCGAAATCCATCGGTGTCGGCCAGTACCAGCACGACGTGTCGCAGCTGAAACTGGCGCGCGGCCTGGATGCGGTCGTCGAGGACTGCGTGAACGCCGTCGGTGTGGACGTGAACACCGCTTCCGTTGCGCTGCTGGCGCGGATCTCCGGCCTCAACGCAACACTGGCGCAGAACATCGTCAGCCACCGCGACGAACACGGCGCGTTCAAAACCCGCGCTGCGCTGAAGAAAGTCGCACGTCTGGGCGAAAAAACCTTCGAACAGGCCGCTGGCTTCTTGCGCGTGATGAACGGCGAAAACCCGCTGGATTCGTCGGCGGTGCACCCGGAAGCCTATCCGCTGGTGCAGCGCATTGCCGCTGAAACCGACCGTGACATCCGCTCGCTGATCGGCGACGCCGCGTTCCTCAAGCGCCTCGATCCGAAGAAGTACACCGATGAAACCTTCGGTCTGCCAACCGTGACCGACATCCTCCAGGAACTGGAAAAGCCCGGTCGCGACCCGCGTCCCGAGTTCAAGACCGCCGAGTTCCAGGAAGGCGTCGAAGACCTCAAGGACCTGCAACTAGGGATGATCCTCGAAGGCGTGGTGACCAACGTGACCAACTTCGGCGCGTTCGTCGACATCGGCGTTCATCAGGACGGTTTGGTGCACATCTCTGCGCTTTCGGAGAAGTTCATCAAGGATCCACGCGAAGCGGTGAAGGCTGGTGACGTGGTGAAAGTGAAGGTCATGGAAATCGACATTCCGCGTAAACGCGTGGGCCTGTCGATGCGCATGAGCGACACGCCGGGCGAGAAAATCGACGGTGCCCGCGGTGCACGTCCGGGTTCGGCGCCACGCCAGTCCCAGAACACCGCACCGCGCAAGGAAACCACGGCGGCGGCCCCGGCCAATAACGCCATGGCTTCGCTGTTCGCCAACGCCAAGCAATTGAAGAAACGTTGATGGAGATCCCTGCCGGGTATACCGAAAGCGCCTTTTTCAAGCTGCTCGGCTGCCGCCTGCACAGCCTGGAAACCGGGGTGGCGCAAGTCGCCCTGGTGCTGGAACCGGAGCTGCGCAATCGCGCCGGTAAACTGCACGGCGGGGCATTGTTCAGTCTGGTGGACATTGCCATGGGGCTGGCCTGTTCCAGTGCCCATGGCTTTGACCAGCAGAGCGCGACCATCGAGTGCAAGATCAACTACATCCGCGCCGTGTCCGACGGCGAGGTGATGTGCACGGCGCGGGTGATCCACCCGGGCCGCCGCACGCTGGTGGTCGAGGCCGACGTAGTGCAAGGCGACAAATTGGTCGCAAAAGCGCAAGGCACGTTCGCTGTCCTGTAGCTACCGGTCATCATTTTGAGTTAATTTCGGCGCAATGAACCCTGTAGGAGCTGCCGCAGGCTGCGATCTTTTGACTTTGTTTTTCAATAGCAAGATCAAAAGATCGCAGCCTGCGGCAGCTCCTACAGGTTATGTGTGCGGCTGACCGGCTAGAAAAACCAGGCGAAAACGCCAGTTTCAACTTCACCCTTGTAGACCGTCTTGCCCACCCCCATATTGGGGCGACTGACGCGTGAAGGAATCCAACTTGAGCGAACTTCTCAACCGCCGCCTGGCTCTGCTCGGCGAGCGCGCTAACCTCTCTCTGCTCGAACAGTGCCTTCACGGCATCGAACGTGAATGCCTGCGCGTGACCGGCGAAGGTCGCCTGGCGCAAACGCCGCACCCGGAAGAATTGGGTTCCGCGCTGACCAATGAACAGATCACCACCGACTACTCCGAGTCGCTGCTGGAGTTCATCACTCCGGCCCTGCCCGACCCGGCGGACACGCTGGCGAGCCTGGACAGCATTCACCGTTTTGCCTACAGCAAACTCGGCAACGAGTATCTGTGGAGTCCATCGATGCCGTGCCCGCTGCCGGCCGAGGAAGACATCCCGATCGCCTATTACGGCACGTCCAACATCGGGCAGCTCAAGTACGTGTACCGCAAGGGCCTGGCCCTGCGTTACGGCAAGACCATGCAGTGCATTGCCGGGATTCACTACAACTTCTCGCTGCCGGAAAAACTCTGGCCACTGCTTAAGGCGGCTGAAGGCTTTGTCGGCAGCGACCGCGATTTCCAGTCGTCGTCCTACATCGCGCTGATCCGTAACTTCCGCCGCTACAGCTGGCTGCTGATGTACCTGTTCGGCGCCTCGCCAGCGCTGGATGCCGGTTTCCTGCGCGGTCGTTCGCACCAGTTGGAACAACTGGATCCGGACACCCTTTACCTGCCATACGCCACCAGCCTGCGCATGAGCGATCTGGGTTACCAGAGCAACGCCCAGGCCGGCCTGACGCCGTGCTACAACGATCTGATCAGCTACACCGACAGCCTGCGCAAAGCGGTGGCCACGCCGTACGCGCCTTACGTCGAAGTCGGCACGCACAAGGACGGTGAGTGGGTTCAACTCAACACCAACATCCTGCAGATCGAAAACGAGTACTACTCCAACATCCGCCCGAAACGCGTGACCTATTCCGGCGAACGGCCGATCCAGGCGCTGATGGCCCGCGGCATCCAGTACGTCGAAGTCCGTTGCCTGGACATCAACCCGTTCCTGCCGATGGGCATCGATATCACCGAATCGCGATTCCTCGACGCTTTCCTGCTGTACTGCGCCTTGAACGACAGCCCGCTGCTGACCAATACCAGCTGCGGCAACGCGACCTCGAACTTCCTCAGTGTGGTCAAGGAAGGTCGCCGTCCGGGCCTGCAACTGCAGCGCGACGGGCAGCCGGTCGACCTGAAAGAGTGGGCCGGTCAGTTGCTGGAAAACATCGCGCCATTGGCCGCGTTGCTGGATCAGAGCCATGGCGGCGATGCCCACAGCAAGGCGCTGGACGCACAGATGGCCAAGGTCAAGGACCCGTCCCTGACGCCATCGGCCCAGGTGCTGGCGGCAATGGCCGAGCACAAGGAAAGTTTTACCCAGTTCTCCCTGCGCCAAAGCCAGGCCCATGCCGAGTTTTTCCGCAGCGAGCCGTTGCCGGCCGAGCAGCAGGCGAAGTTCGAAGAATTGGCGCGCTCTTCGCTGGCCCAACAGGTTGAGCTGGAACAGAACGAAGTCGGCGATTTCGATGTGTTTGTCGGGTCGTATCAGGCGAGCATTCTGGCGATCAGTAATTAATCGGCGCCTGTAAAAAAGATCGCAGCCTTCGGCAGCTCCTACAGGAAACACATTCCAATGTAGGAGCTGCCGCAGGCTGCGATCTTTTGCTTTTAGCCTACACACCGTCGCCGGCTTAGAATTTTCCGCTCATAAGCTCATTCGAAAAAGTTATTTATTTTCGAATTCTTAGATCATTTAGTCTCCTTTCACGCCGACTCTCGGTCGCCTGACAAGGAGCTACCCGATGAAACTGACTTTCCCTCTTCGCCTGCTGGCTGCCGCTTCTTTGGCTGCGGCGAGCATGTTTGCCCAGGCGGCTGACGTCACTGTCGCTTACCAGACCACCGTGGACCCGGCGAAAGTCGCCCAGGTCGACGGCGCGTACGAAAAAGCCACCAAGGCCGACATCAGCTGGCGCAAGTTCGATAACGGTGCCGACATCATCGCCGCCATCGCTTCCGGCGACGTGCAGATCGGCTACCTCGGTTCCAGCCCCCTGACTGCTGCCATTACCCGCAAAGTGCCGGTGGAAACCTTCCTCATCGCCACCCAGATCGGCGCCGCTGAAGCCTTGGTCGCCCGCGATGGTTCCGGGATCAAGACTCCGCAAGACCTGATCGGCAAGAAAATCGCCGTGCCATTCGTTTCCACTGGCCATTACAGCCTGCTGGCCGCGCTGAATCACTGGAACATCGACCCATCGAAAGTCACCGTCCTCAACCTCGCTCCACCGGCAATCATCGCTGCGTGGAAACGCGGTGACATCGACGCCACTTACGTATGGGACCCGGCGCTTGGCGTAGCCAAGGAAAATGGCAAAGTGCTGATCACTTCCGGCGAGCTGGCCAAATTCGGCGCACCGACCTTCGATGCCTGGATCGTGCGCAAGGACTTCGCCGAGAAGCACCCGGAAATCGTCACCGCGTTCGCCAAAGTGACCCTGGATGCCTACGCCGATTACCGCAAAGACCCAAAAGCCTGGCTCGCCAACCAAAGCAACGTCGACAAACTGGTGAAGCTCTCCGGCGCCAAGGCCAGTGACATTCCGCTGCTGCTGCAAGGCAACGTCTACCCGCTGGCGGCTGATCAAGTCGTCACCCTCGGCGCGCCCACCACCAAGGCCATCACCGACACCGCCGTGTTCCTCAAGGAACAAGGCAAGGTCGAAGCCGTACTGCCGGACTACGCGCCGTACGTCAGCGCCAAGTTCATCACCAACTGATCGGGAGTCAACGCGATGGCTTTGCTACAGCTGGAGCGCATCAGCGCACAGTACCCTGGCAGCCCGGAACCGGTGCTGGCGGATATTTCCCTTAGCCTGGGGCCCCGGCAATTGCTGGTCGCCCTCGGCCCGTCCGGCAGTGGCAAGACATCGCTGTTGAACCTGATTGCCGGTTTCGTCGAACCCAGCGCCGGGCGCATTACCCTCGACGGCGTGCCGGTCAAAGGCCCGAGTGCCGAACGTGGCGTGGTGTTTCAGGACGATGCCTTGCTGCCTTGGCAAGACGTGCTGGCCAACGTCGGTTTCGGTCTGGAACTGGCCGGGATTGCCCGGGAAAAACGTGAAATCCGTGCCCGGGAAATGCTCGCACTGGTAGACCTTTCCGGCTTTGAAAATCGCCGGATCTGGCAACTCTCCGGTGGCCAGAAACAGCGCGTCGGCCTGGCCCGCGCCCTCGCCGCCGATCCTCGCGTATTGCTCATGGATGAGCCCTTCGGCGCCCTCGACGCGTTTACCCGCGAACAGATGCAGGAGCTGTTGCTGCAAGTCTGGCGGCGCACCGCGAAACCGGTGTTCCTGATTACCCATGACATCGAAGAAGCCGTGTTCCTCGCCACCGACCTGATTCTGCTGGCACCCAATCCCGGGCAAATCGTCGAACGCCTCAGTCTGGATTTCGGCCAGCGTTACGCCGCCGGTGAGTCGGCACGCTCGATCAAGTCCGACCCGCGCTTCATCGAAACCCGCGAACACGTACTCGCCAAAGTGTTCTCCCAACGCAGCGCCGTACAGCGCCAGGAGCACGCATGAGCAGCTACGAAATTCCCGCTGCGGCGGTGAAGACAAACACCCCAGCCATCGCAGCCCGTCGCAGCTTGAGCACGCGCTGGATCAGCCTGCTGACCCTGGTCGCGTTGGTTTTCATCTGGTGGGCAGTGACAGCGACCGGTTTGATCGAGCCGTTGTTCCTGCCGCCGCCATCGGCCGTGCTGCAAAAAGGCTGGTTGCTGGCGACCAGCGGCTATATGGATTCAACCTTGTGGCAGCACTTGGGCGCGAGCCTCAGCCGCATCGGTCTTGGCCTCGGCTTCGCGGTACTGACGGCCGTTCCGGTCGGCATCGCCATCGGCCACAACCGCGTCGCTCGCGGCATTCTTGATCCGCTGATTGAGTTCTATCGTCCGATTCCGCCGTTGGCTTATCTGCCGCTGATCGTGATCTGGTGCGGCATCGGCGAGTTGTCGAAAGTGTTGCTGATCTACCTGGCGATTTTCGCCCCGATTGCCATCGCCACCGCCACCGGCGTGCGCACGGTCGACCCGGCCAAATTGCGCGCTGCGCAATCGCTGGGTGCGACGCGGGCACAGTTGATTCGTCATGTGATTCTGCCGAGTGCATTGCCGGATATCTTGACTGGCGTGCGCATTGGTTTGGGCGTCGGTTGGTCGACGCTGGTTGCTGCCGAACTGATCGCCGCCACCAGCGGCCTGGGCTTCATGGTGCAGTCGGCCGCGCAGTTCCTGGTCACCGATGTGGTGGTGCTGGGGATCCTGGTGATCGCGCTGATTGCCTTCGCCATGGAAATGGGCCTGCGCGCCTTGCAGCGCAAACTGGTGCCGTGGCACGGCCAGGCTCACTGAAAATCGCCTTTGAAAATCCTTATAGGAGTGAGCCTGCTCGCGATGGCGGTGTATCAGCCATGGCCATGTCGCCTGACACGCCGCTATCGCGAGCAGGCTCACTCCTACAAAAGCTCTACACACCGAATTTGAAGAGAACCACCATGAGCCACCTGACCATCGTCCCCCTCAGCTACGCCCTAGGCGCACAGATCAGCGGCGTCGACATCAGCCAGCCACTGAATCTGGAACAGCGCGATGCCATTGAGCAAGCGCTGCTCAAGCATCAAGTACTGTTCTTCCGCGACCAGCCGATCACGCCGCAGCAACAGGCACGATTCGCCGCGAATTTCGGCGACCTGCACATTCATCCAATCTACCCGAATGTGCCGGAGCAACCGGAAGTGCTGATCCTCGACACCGCCGTCACCGACGTGCGCGACAACGCGATCTGGCACACCGACGTGACCTTCCTGCCGACCCCGGCCATGGGCGCGGTGCTCAGCGCCAAGCTGTTGCCGGAGTTTGGTGGCGACACGCTGTGGGCCAGCGGCATCGCCGCGTATGAAACGCTGTCGGCGCCGATGAAAACCTTGCTCGAAGGGCTGACCGCCACTCACGATTTCACCCGTTCGTTTCCGCTGGAGCGCTACGGCAACACGCCTGAAGCGCTGGCCCAATGGGAAGAGGCGCGGCGCAAGAATCCGCCGCTGTCGCACCCGGTAATCCGCACCCACCCGGTGAGCGGACGCCGCTCGCTGTTCGTCAACGAAGGTTTCACCTCGAAGATCAACGAACTGTCGGAAACCGAAAGCGAAGCCATTCTGAAGTTCCTGTTCGCCCACGCCACACGGCCGGAATTCACCATTCGCTGGCGCTGGCAGAAAGACGACATCGCGTTCTGGGACAACCGCGTGACCCAGCACTACGCGGTGGATGATTACCGCCCGGCGCGGCGAGTGATGCAGCGGGCGACGGTGTTGGGGGATGTGCCGTTCTTTTAAGATCAAGAGATCGCAGCCTGCGGCAGCTCCTACATGGAAATGCGATCCCCTGTAGGAGCTGCCGCAGGCTGCGATCTTTTGCTCCGGGCTACTCCGCCGTCGAAGGCTTCTCCCAAAGATTGATCCCGCCCTCTTGGGCAAACCGGTCAATCTCCGCCAGTTCTTCCGCACTGAAGCTCAGATTCTTCAACGCCTCGACGTTCTCGATGATCTGCTCCGGCCGGCTCGCACCGATCAGCGCCGAGGTCACGCGCGGGTCACGCAGCGTCCAGGCCAACGCCAGTTGCGCCAGGCTTTGACCGCGACGCTTGGCAATTTCATTGAGCGCACGAACGTGAGCAATGTTGGCATCCGACAAGTGCGACGACAGCAACGAACCACCGCCCGGACGGTTGACCCGCGCATCCGCCGGCACGCCGTTGAGGTATTTGTCGGTCAGCAAACCTTGAGCCAGCGGGGTAAAGGCAATCACGCCCGTGCCGAGTTCGTCAGTGGTATCCAGCAGGTCTTTCTCCACCCAGCGATTGAGCAGGTTGTACGCCGGTTGGTGGATCAGCAACGGCACTTTCCACTCTTTGAGCAGCGCGGCGATTTCACGGGTTTTCACCCCGGAATAAGACGAGATGCCGATGTACAACGCCTTGCCCTGCTGCACAGCGGTAGCCAGTGCGCTGGCGGTTTCTTCCAGCGGCGTGTCCGGGTCGAAGCGGTGGGAGTAGAAAATGTCCACGTAGTCCACGCCCAGGCGTTGCAGGCTCTGATCGAGACTGGCCAGCACGTACTTGCGCGAACCACCGCCCTGGCCGTAAGGACCAGGCCACATGTCCCAACCAGCCTTGCTGGAGATGATCAGCTCGTCGCGATACTGCTTGAAGTCTTCACGCAGCAAACGACCGAAATTGATCTCGGCGCTGCCATACGGCGGGCCGTAGTTGTTGGCCAGGTCGAAATGGTTGATGCCCAGGTCGAACGCCGTGCGCAACAACGCACGCTGGGTATCGATCGGCGTGCTGTCGCCGAAGTTGTGCCACAGGCCCAGGGACAGCGCCGGCAGCACCAGACCGCTGCGACCTACGCGGCGGTAAGGGATGGAGTCATAGCGGTTTTCGGCAGCGGTGTAAGTCATCGAATCCTCTCTTGTCTGTCTTGAATCTGGTCTCGACTGCTTCGCCAGTCGCCCAGCATACGCGCAGACAAAAACCAGGAAACCCCGGATTCGACTAATTGCTGAAACGTTTCATATTTCTTTCTTCTAACCTTATGCCGACAATTCGCGCAGTGCTGCCGCTGCCAGAAAACCGGAGCGCGAACTGTAGCGTTGGTCGCGCCTGACGGTCTGGTCGATACGCTCAAGCAATTGCTCTGGCAGCGTGGCATTGAATCGCACCGACTTGCCGAAGTAAGGCGTGATATCAAACTCCACCACCGCCCAAACGCCGCCAGCGTATTCAGGGTTATCGAGGTGAGCGTCGATCTCGCGCACTTGAGGCAACGGCTCGCCATCGGCAACCAACCCTTCGTAATGCAGGGACAGCGCCTCTTTCACACTTTCGAGTGCCTGCGCCACGGTGCTACCGGCAGAGAAGCAACCCGGCACATCCGGGACGATCACTCCGTAGTCCGAGTCGGCATCCTTGTGCAGAACAACCGGGAATTTCATGTATTTGACCTTCCTTCGAATGGCTGAATATCCAGCACTCTAATATGGAAATCCCGCGCGCCCCCCACCCATACACATTCTGAGATGATCAAAATCTCACTCAAATTGCCCCCGCAAACACTTCCCCCAACCAATCCACAAACACCCGAACCCGTGGCGACATGTGTCGGTTGTGCGGGTACAGCACAGAAACCGGCATCGGTGGCGGTGGGGTTTCAGTGAGGATTTCCTTGATCAGTCCCTGGGCGATTTGCGTTTCCATGCGGTAGTGCGGGCACTGGATCAGGCCGAGGCCGGCAATCGCCGACGCGGCGTAGATTTCTGCGCCGAACACTGAAACGGCGCCATCGATTGCCACTTCCTTGAGCTCCCCATTCACCACGAATTCGAACGGGAACAACTTGGCGGTGGTGCGCGAAACGTAATTCACGGCGCGATGGTTTTTCAGATCTTCGAGGTTTTTTGGCTCGCCGTATTTGCGCAGGTACGCAGGGCTGGCGCAGGTGATCTGGCGCAGGTTGGCGACACGTTTGCCGATCAGTGTGGAGTCGCTCAAGGTGCCGGCGCGCAGTACGCAATCGATACCTTCGGTGATGAGGTCGACGTTGCGATCCGCTTCGCTGATGGACAGCTCGATATCCGGATAACGGGTCATGAATTGCGGAAGGGCCGGAATCACGAAGTGTCGGGCCAGGGTGCCGTGCAAGTCCACCCGCAAGCGGCCCTTCGGCGCCACGCTGCGAAACGCCAGTTCGGCTTCTTCCAGTTCTGCCAGTAATTGCAGGCAACGCTGGTAATACGCTTCGCCATCCAGCGTAGGTCGCACTCTGCGCGTGCTGCGTTCCAGCAAGCGGGTGCCGAGCCAGGCTTCGAACTGATTGAGCGTGTGAGTCAGCGTGGCCCGCGGTAGGTTCAGGTCTTCTGCCGCCAGGGTAAAACTGGAGCGTTCGTAGATCCGCACGAACACTTTCATCGCTTTGACTTGATCCACGGAATGCTCTCGATTGTTGGCGATTCTTGAACAGTCAAGGCAACTCTGGTGCATTTATCGACCCGAGTAAACATGTGAAATTGGCTTCACACCCCATCACAGGATCACCACCATGACTCACCAGACTTCGAAAGTTGCCCTCGTCACCGGCGCCTCCCGCGGCATCGGCGCGGTCATCGCCAGACAATTGGCCAGCGAAGGTTTCGCCGTCGCCATCAATTACGCCAGCAGCGCCAGCGAAGCATCGAAACTGGTGGTGGAACTGCGTCAGGCCGGCTATCAAGCCATAGCTATCAAGGCCGATGTGGCCAATGCCGAGGACGTGCGGCGGATGTTCGACGAGGCTGAAACCCAGCTCGGTAAAGTCGATGTGCTGGTGAACAACGCCGGGATTCTCAAGGTGCTGCCACTGGCACAACATAGCGACGAGTTGTTCGAGCAAACCTTCAACATCCACGCCCGTGGCACCTTCAACACCCTGCGCGAAGCCGCCACACGCCTGAACGACGGTGGCCGTATCATCAATTTCTCCAGCAGCACCGTCGGCCTGAACCTGCCGGGTTATGCGGTGTACATTGCCAGCAAAGCCGCGGTGGAATCGCTGACACAGGTGTTTGCCAAGGAGATGCGTGGACGTAACATCACGGTCAATGCGGTGGCGCCCGGGCCGGTGGCGACCGAGCTGTTTTTGCACGGCAAGAGCGAGGAGCAGATTCAGAATTTCGCGAAGATGGCGCCGCTGGAACGCCTGGGTCAGCCGGAGGATATTGCTCGTGTTGTGTCGTTTCTGGCGGGACCGGATTCGGCTTGGGTCAATGGGCAGGTTTTGCGGGTGAATGGCGGGTTGGTTTAACTATGCTCGCTGTATGGAGTTGAATCAGTAGGGCCGCCATCGCGGGCAAGCCTTGCTCCTACAGGTTTAGAGTCGTGCTCTGATTCCTCGAACGACGTAACATCTGTAGGAGCAAGGCTTGCCCGCGATGACGGCCTGAACGGCACCACACATCTGAATGGCGAAACCCACCATGCACACAACGATCATCATCACCTTCGGCCTGATCCTCCTCGCCCTGATGCTCTACATCGGCGAGAAAATCGGCTTCAGCCGCCAGATCCTGGCCTACAGCTTTATCGTGCTGTGGCTGGCGCTGACGCTGATCAATGGCGCGGTCGGCATTGTGCATGCCGGCCAGCCGTTGGGCACCGAACTGGTGGTCGGCAGTGCCGTTTTCGGTATCCCGGTGGCGGCGCTGGTGTTGTTCATGGTGATGACCACCGAAGCGTGAAGACTCCCGATCAACGCACCAGATGCAAGAACTGCATGTGCCGTTCGTACTGATCGAGGATGTCGTTGATGATCTGTTCCTTGGTGTAGCCCACCAGATCGTAGTTCTGGCTGCCCTCGCTCAAATGCACTTCGGCGCGGTAGTAACGACGGTTGTTGAGTTCCTTGGAGCCCATGCCGCCCCGGGCAAACGACGGCGTAAAGTAGCCGCGCATTTGTACCTGATAGATAAACGGGTGTTCATCGCCGTGACCGATTTCCAGGCTGACGCTGTCGTTGACCGGTTCCGGATGCGTGATGACACTCAGCCCCTTCTCGATGAACACCGCCGAGACCTCTTCGATCGCCGGACGCACTGTTGTATCGAGGAAGCGATACACCTCGTCCCGCGACGGAAAATGCACCGCCTGACTCAAGCGCTGACGCCAGCCGCCGCGCCGTGAGCCCGACACCGGCGCCAGGGAATGCAGCTGCGCGATCTGCTTTTGCGACTCCAGATAAAACGCCTTGTGCAGGCCCCACATCATCAACAGCAAAATCAGCGAGAACGGCAGCGAAGTCAGGACCACCGCTGACTTCAACGCATCGATGCTGCCGGAGAACAGCAACGCACTGGTCACCAGCGCGGTCATCGCACCCCAGAACACCCGCAGCCATTTCGGCCCGTCTTCATCCGGGTTGCCGCCCTTGGCGGACAGTGTCGAGAGCACCACGGTGCCCGAATCCGCAGAGGTGACGAAGAACACAAAGCTGATGAACACCGTTACGGCGATGACGGTTTTACTCCATGGGTAAGTTTCCAGCAGCAGGTACAGGGTCATCGACGGGTTGTCGATGGCCGACATGCCCAGCGCGCTCATGCCGTGATTGAGCACCTGGTCGATGGCGCTGTTGCCGAAGATCGACATCCACGCGAGGGTGAAACCGAGCGGAATCAACAGCACGCCAAAGACGAATTCGCGAATGGTCCGGCCACGGGAAATCCGCGCGATGAACAAGCCCACGAACGGCGACCACGCAATCCACCAAGCCCAATAGAACACCGTCCAGCCGCCCAGCCAGTCGCTCGGTTTGTCGTAGGCGTAAAGGTCGAAACTCTTCATCGGCAAGGCGCCGAGATAATCGCCCACGTTCTGGATCAATGTGTTGAGCAAATGCTGCGTGGGCCCGGCGAACAACACGAACAGCAGCAGCGCGCAGGCCAGCAGCATGTTGATGTCGGACATCACGCGCACGCCTTTATCCACACCGGACACCGCGACGATGATCGCCGCGCCCATCATCAGCGTGATCAGGCCGACCTGAATCCACTGGGTGTGAGCGATGCCAAACAAATAGTCCAGACCCGAGTTGAGGTGCAGCACGCCGAAGCCCATGTCGGCACCGAGGCCGAACACCGTGGCAATGATGCCGAAGCCATCCACCGCGTAACCGATAGGGCCGTTGATGCGTTTGCCGATCAGCGGATACAACGCCGAGCGCAAGGCCAGCGGCAGGTTGTGTCGGTAGGCGAAGTAGGCCAGCGCCATGCCGACGAAGGCGAACACGCCCCAGCCATGCAAGCCCCAGTGCAGAAAAAGAATCTGCATGGCCTGGCGCGCCGCATCCGCGGTGCCCGCCTCGCCTTGCGGCGGTTGGAGCATGTGGGTCAGCGGTTCGGATACGCAGAAGAAGAACAACGTGATGCTGATCCCGGCGGCGAACAGCATGCCGGCCCAGGACAGGTAACTGAATTCGGGCTCGTCGTGGTCGGCACCGAGTTTGATCTTGCCGTAGCCCGATAACGCGGTGACCACCACGAAGACCAGATACAGGGTCATCGCCAACATGTAGTACCAGCCGACCGTGTTGGCCGCCCAGTTTTGTGCGGCCAGCAACCAGGCACCGGCCTGCTCGGGCATGGCAATGACCACGACGCCGAACAACAGAATGAAGCTCGCCGCAAAGTAAAACACCGGCGGATTCATGCGGACCAGGCCGCTTGGAGGAAGGGACGATGCACTCATGAACGGTGCACCTCGAAGAGGTAAAACGTGGCTGTAGAAATCGGACTCAGCAAAGGCAAGCCTCCTGTTGTGAGCGGGCAGCGAACCACCGGTTTAACTTGAATGAACGTTCAAGTTAAACATGGATAGGGTGCTAAGGACTAATCGCAGGGCTGGGCGGTCGCTTTCTTACGCTAGCTCAAGGAGGGGTATAACGCGGCGGGAGTGGGGGAATTCTGTAGGAGCTGCCGCAGGCTGCGATCTTTTGACTTTGGTTTTTGCAGTGCCTTTGAAAAGATCGCAGCCTCGTTTCACTCGACAGCTCCTACAGCTCCTACAGCTGGCGCAACGGTTTATCTGCCTTACTTCTGCGCCCCATCATCCAGCTGCAAATTAGCCTGAGTCAGATTACTGCCCGCCGGCACGCTACGGGTCAGCCAGACATTCCCGCCAATGGTCGAGCCCTTGCCGATGGTGATCCGCCCCAGAATCGTCGCACCGGCATAAATCACCACGTCATCCTCGACAATCGGATGGCGCGGCTGGCCCTTCTGCAACTGGCCGTCTTCGTCCGCCGGGAAGCGCTTGGCGCCCAAGGTCACGGCCTGATAGATCCGCACGCGCTCGCCGATGATCGCGGTCTCGCCGATGACCACGCCGGTCCCGTGATCGATGAAGAAACTGCGGCCGATCTGCGCGCCGGGGTGAATATCGATACCGGTGGCCGAGTGAGCGATTTCCGCACTGATCCGCGCCAACAACGGCAACCCCGCGCGATACAAATGATGGGCCAGACGATGGTGAATCACCGCCAGAATGCCGGGATAGCACAGCAGCACTTCATCAACGCTGCGCGCCGCCGGGTCACCGTGATAGGCCGCCAACACATCCGTATCCAACAGGCTGCGCAGACCCGGCAAGGCAAGGGCAAAATCCTGAATGATCTGGATGGTCTTGGCTTCAACTTCGGTCTCGGCCTCGGCTCCGTGGCGAGCGGCATAACGCAATTCGAGTCGCGCTTGCGCCAGCAACGCATTCAGCGCGACATCAAGGGTGTGACCGACGTAGAAGTCTTCACTTTCCTCGCGCAGGTCCACCGGCCCCAGACGCATCGGGAACAGCGCACCGCACAGGGCTTCGAGAATGTCCGCCATGGCCGCTCGGGACGGCAACTCGCGACCACCCTGCTCGGTGCTGGCGCGGCCGTTTTGTGCACGCCACTGGTCACGTGCCGTGCGCAGCTGACTGACGATGGTCTGCAATTGCCAATGGCTGGAACGCTCACTCACGGTAAAAACTCCTCACGGGCGGCCGGACGGTCTGGCCGCGTCAACGGCGATTACTTTACGGCAAGGGTCGCGGCGCAAATTAAGAACCAATTGTGCTGTGTTAAGCACCATCAGCTATAAGCGATTGACGGTTGCCCCGACAAATACGCGTGCCTATAGTCCTGACATCATTCACCGCCAGTACGGACTCATGATCAAACAACAGCTTGCCCGCTTTAACCGCCTCGACCTGCTCGGTCAGCCCACCGCCCTGGAAAAACTCGAACGCCTGTCGACCTGGCTGGGCCGCGATGTCTACGTCAAGCGCGATGACCTGACGCCACTGGCCATGGGTGGCAACAAGCTGCGCAAACTCGAATACCTCGCGGCCGATGCCTTGGCCGAGGGCGCTGATACCTTGATCACCGCTGGCGCGCTGCAATCCAACCATGTACGCCAGACTGCCGCCATTGCCGCCAAGCTGGGACTTGGCTGCGTAGCGCTGCTGGAAAACCCGCTGGGCACCGATGACGTCAACTACGTCGGCAACGGCAACCGGCTGTTGCTCGACCTGTTCGATGCCAAGGTCGAACTGGTGGAAAACCTCGACAACGCCGACGAACAATTGCAGGCATTGGCCGCTCGCCTGCGCAATAACGGCAAGAAACCGTACCTGGTGCCGATCGGTGGCTCCAATGCATTGGGCGCCTTGGGTTACGTACGGGCCGGTCTGGAACTGGCCGAACAGATCAAGGATACCGGCCTGAATTTCGCCGCCGTGATCCTGGCCTCGGGCAGCGCCGGAACCCACAGCGGTCTGGCATTGGCGTTGAGCGAAGCGTTGCCGGAATTGCCGGTGATCGGCGTGACGGTTTCGCGCAGCGATGAAGATCAGCGGCCGAAGGTACAGGGCTTGGCCGAGCGCACTGCCGAGTTGTTGGGTGTGACGTTGCCGGCGAGCTTCAAAGTCGAGTTGTGGGACGAGTATTTCGCGCCGCGCTATGGCGAGCCGAATGCCGGGACGCTGGCGGCAGTGAAGCTGCTGGCGAGTCAGGAAGGCCTGCTGCTTGACCCGGTCTACACCGGCAAGGCCATGGCGGGGTTGCTGGACGGTATCGGTCGGCAGCGTTTCGATGACGGCCCGATCATTTTCCTGCACACCGGTGGGGCGCCGGCGTTGTTTGCCTACAAAGACTTTCTATAAAGATCAAAAGATCGCAGCCTGCGGCAGCTCCTACAGGAGTTCGCCGTTTCTTGTAGGAGTTGCCGCAGGCTGCGATCTTTTCAAGACCCATCACTTATTCGTTAATCGCATAATAAAAATAGAATTTATTATTTTCTAATCTAATAACGCCATCATATAGTCACGCCGCAGGCGAATTTGCAGCGAGACGCATACGCTGCTTTAGGGCAGGATATCGCAGTCGTCCAATTCCCGAATTTGCCAACTTTCCTTAAGCGTCTTCCATAAGAAAACACAGGGGCTTGTCATGAATTTTTCCGCACTACGTCGTAATCTGCTGGTGGGATCGCTGGGCCTGGCACTGAGCGCCGGCCTGATCGGCAACGCCGTTGCCGGTGAGCAGCTGCAACAAATCAAGGACAAAGGCGTGATCAACGTCGGCCTGGAAGGCACTTACCCACCGTTCAGCTTCGTCGACGCCGACGGCAAACTGACCGGCTTCGAAGTCGAGTTCTCCGAAGCGCTGGCCAAAGAGCTGGGCGTGAAGGTCAAACTGCAACCGACCAAATGGGACGGCATCCTCGCGGCGCTGGAATCCAAGCGTCTGGACGCGGTGATCAACCAGGTGACCATCTCCGAAGAGCGCAAGAAAAAGTATGACTTCTCCGAGCCGTACACCGTTTCCGGGATTCAGGCGCTGGTGCTGACCAAGAAGGCCGCCGAGCTGAACATCAAGTCCGCTGCCGATCTGGGTGGCAAGAAAGTCGGCGTGGGCCTGGGCACCAACTACGAACAGTGGGTCAAAGCCAACGTGCCAACCGCTGACGTGCGCACCTACGAAGACGATCCGACCAAGTTCCAGGACCTGCGTGTCGGCCGTATCGACGCCATCCTGATCGACCGTCTGGCCGCGCTGGAATATGCCAAGAAAGCCAAGGACACCACTGCTGCCGGTGAAGCGTTCTCCCGTCAGGAAGCCGGTATTGCCCTGCGCAAAGGCGAGCCTGAACTGTTGGCTGCGGTGAACAAGGCGATCGACAAACTGCGCGCCGACGGCACCCTGAAAAAGCTCTCGGAAAAATACTTCAACGCTGACGTCACTCAATAATGGAAGAAGCTTTTCAACTCGCGCTGGATTCCGCGCCCTTTTTGCTAAAGGGCGCGTACTACACGGTGATCTTGAGCCTGGGCGGGATGTTCTTCGGCCTGGTGATGGGCTTCGGCCTTGCGCTTATGCGCCTGTCGCGCTTCAAGCTGGTGAGCTGGATCGCCCGCATCTACGTGTCGTTCTTTCGCGGCACGCCGTTGCTGGTGCAACTGTTCGTGATCTATTACGGCTTGCCGCAATTGGGTGTCGAACTTGATCCGCTGCCGGCGGCCCTGATCGGCTTCTCGCTGAACATGGCTGCCTATGCCTGTGAAATCCTGCGCGCTGCGATCAGCTCGATCGAACGCGGTCAGTGGGAAGCCGCTGCCAGTATCGGCATGACCCGCGCGCAGACGCTGCGCCGGGCCATCATTCCGCAAGCGATGCGCACGGCATTGCCGCCGCTGGGCAACAGTTTCATCTCGCTGGTCAAGGACACTGCGCTGGCAGCCACCATCCAGGTGCCGGAGCTGTTCCGTCAGGCGCAGCTGATCACCGCCCGTACCTTCGAAATTTTCACCATGTACCTTGCCGCCGCGCTGATCTACTGGGTTCTGGCCACGGTGCTTTCGCACCTGCAGAACAAGCTGGAAGAGCGGGTCAATCGGCACGACCAGGAGTCCTGACCCCATGATTGTCGTGGAAAAACTGACAAAGCAGTTCAAGGGTCAAGTCGTGCTCAACGGCATCGATCTGCAAGTGAAGGAAGGTGAGGTCGTGGCGATCATCGGGCCGAGCGGCTCGGGCAAGACCACGTTCCTGCGGTGCCTGAATTTCCTGGAAGAACCCACTAGCGGCCGGATCAAGGTCGGCGATATCGAAATCGATACCAGCCGTCCGTTGAACCAGCAGCAAAGTCTGGTGCGCAACTTGCGCCAGCACGTGGGTTTCGTGTTCCAGAACTTCAACCTGTTTCCCCATCGTACCGCTCTGGAAAACGTCATCGAAGGCCCGATCATCGTCAAGAAGATCCCGCATGCCGATGCCGTTGCCCTGGGTAAAAAGCTGTTGGCCAAGGTGGGCCTGGCGGGCAAGGAAGATGCTTACCCGCGCCGTCTCTCGGGCGGCCAGCAGCAACGCGTGGCGATTGCCCGCGCGCTGGCGATGGAACCGGAAGTGATCCTGTTCGACGAACCGACCTCGGCGCTCGACCCGGAGTTGGTGGGCGAAGTGCTGGCGACGATCCGCGGTCTGGCCGAAGAGAATCGCACCATGGTCATCGTGACCCACGAAATGGCTTTCGCTCGTGACGTGGCCAATCGTGTGGTGTTTTTCGACAAGGGTGTCATCGTCGAACAAGGCGAATCCAAGGCGCTGTTTGCCAACCCGAAAGAAGAACGCACGAAACAGTTCCTCAGCAAGTTCCTGAACAACTCTCACAACTAAATAACCCCTCGAAAACTTGTTAACTTCCACGGAAGGAAGTTACACACCGCCTACACCAACACCATTCACGCACAATAAAAACGCACGAACAATAGACGACTTCTTGTCAGCGCGTGCGGTACATATTTATATTCCGCAACATACCTGCGCTGATAACACATCATCAGCGACTCTGACACCCGCACCCACCCATACCGACCTTCAAGCCAAATACCCCCGGTATTTCATGGGCATTTTCGCCACACCGATAGCGTTTATTAACTTTATCGCGTAGGAACTTTCTGAATAACACCTCATTCCACGCCCAACTAACAAACTCTATTGACACTTATTCCAGCGCACTCTTATCTAGTCTCCAACCGGCGTCACTCATCACGCTCACTCATTCTTTAAACCTAAAGTAATGAATTGTTTTGCCGTTCGCATTTCACGTTTTTTATTTTTCAGAAACGGACTTCGCTGCAAAACTTCAAGGAGACTCCATGAAAAGCACCTCGAATCAATCCGAACTCGCGGCCCCGACCGTGGCGCAATCCCACAAGACCGGCATCAACATCACCTCGGCCGCACACCTGCTGATCGATGTGCCGCCCTACGCGGCGATGGACGAAGGCGATCTGATCGAACTGTTCTGGGACAACTGCTACGTTGCTTCCCGGGTGCTTACCCGCGATGAGGTCGGCCGATCCGTTCAGTTGCGGGTCCCGGAAAGCTTCATCGCCAATGGATCTTCGCGCATTCACTACCGGATCATGCAGATCGGCCAGGGCGCTGCGGTATCCGCTGCCAGGCGCGTGCAGATCAAACTCGATTGCCCCGGTGGTCAGCCGTCTGCCTTGCACGGCGATGAAAACCAGAGCCTGGCGCCGGTGGGCATCCCCGAAACCATTCGTCGTCAGGGGCTGAATCAGAACCAGATCAAGCGGGGTGTGCCGCTGACCATCGAACCGTATCTGAACATGGCGGCCGATGACGAAATCACCCTGCGTTGGGGCGATGTGCGCATGGACCTGCCAAGGCTCAAGGCGGGTGATGTGGGCCAGCCGATTCAGGTCTGGGTACCACCGGAGATCATTGACGAAGCCGGCGAAGACCTGCGTCTGGAGGTGACTTACTGCATCCTCGATCGCGTGGGCAACAACTCGCGGTGGGCGCCCGCACGTACGCTGAAGATTGGCTGTACCAACCCCTATCTGAACGTCCCGAAGAAGGAACAACTCAAGGCCGCGGAGCCCCGCTGTTGCTACGCGTGCAAGTGTTGCCCTGCGGACAGCACCCCTTCTAAATATATTCCTAAAAGTTAGTTCATAACTTATTTATAAACGCTTAGGGTATATACACCGGACCACCGGACATTCTTGTTTTCGTTCGTCGCACACAGCGGCGTTTCCATGAGATGTGAGGTAGGTATGGTCCGGAACACAATCACCCCAGTGCAGATCGCCAGGGCATTGCGTGCAGCCAAGGAGCGGCACTGATGTCCAGTCTGGCAGATGCAGTCGTCCAGAGTGATCTGGATATCGCCCCGTTGTTGTTGCCCGCACAAGTGCTGCGCAACGACGCTCAAGCGATCAAGGCCGCCCATGAGCTGGCGCAAACCGCCCGCCTGCAAGCGGCCAAACGCGACCAGCAGCGCAAGCTGCCGTGGTCGGAAATCGAACAGTTCACCCGCAGCGGCCTGGGCAGCATTGGCATCCCGCGCGAGTACGGTGGTCCACAGGTTTCGTTCGTCACCCTGGCCGAGGTGTTCGCGATCATTTCCGCGGCAGACCCGGCCCTTGGGCAGATCCCGCAGAACCAGTTCGGCATCCTGAACCTGGTGCTGGGCAGCGCCACTGAAGCGCAGAAAAAACAGCTGTTCAAAAGCGTACTCGATGGCTGGCGTATCGGTAATGCCGGGCCGGAACGCGGCACCAAAAACACCCTGGAACTCAAGGCACGCATCACCGCCGACGGCGATGGCTTTGTCCTCAGCGGCCAGAAGTTCTATTCCACCGGCGCGCTGTTCGCGCACTGGGTCGCGGTCAAGGCGCTCAATGACGACGGCAAGCAAGTGCTGGCCTTCGTGCGTCGCGGCACGCCGGGGCTGCGGATCGTCGATGACTGGTCCGGCTTCGGTCAGCGCACCACCGCCAGTGGCACGATTTTGCTCAACAACGTGCGGGTCGACGCCGAACTGGTGGTGGACAACTGGAAGATCAACGACAAGCCCAATACCCAGGGCGCCGTCTCGCAACTGATTCAAGCCGCCATCGACGCCGGCATCGCCCGGGGCGCCATCGACGATGCCATCGAATTCGTGAAAACCCGTGCGCGGCCGTGGATCGACGCCAATGTCGAACGGGCCAGCGATGACCTTTACGTGATCGCCGACATCGGCAAACTGAAAATCGAACTGCACGCCGCCGAAGCCCTGCTGCGCAAGGCCGGGCAAGTACTCGATCAGGTCAGCGCCGCGCCGCTCACCGCCGAGTCCGCCGCCCGCGCTTCGATTGCGGTGGCCGAAGCCAAAGTGCTGACCACCGAGATTTCGCTGCTGGCCAGCGAAAAGCTCTTCGAACTGGCTGGCAGCCGCGCCACCCTCGCCGAATTCAACCTCGACCGCCACTGGCGCAACGCCCGCGTGCACACCCTGCACGATCCGGTGCGCTGGAAGTATCACGCCGTGGGCACCTACCACTTGAACGGCACCTTACCGGCTCGCCATTCCTGGATCTGACGACCAGACATCTGGAGAAACACATGACAAGTTCTCACCACGTCGCGGTCCTAACCAGCGATGAGCAAGCCCTGATTGTCGCCAGCGACCTGGCCGAAGATTTCAAGCGCGACAGCGCCCTGCGCGACCGTGAACGTCGACTGCCACACCCGGAGCTGGAAGTGTTTTCCCGTTCTGGCCTGTGGGGCATCAGCGTGCCGAAAGAGTACGGTGGCGCGGGCGTTTCCAACGTCACGCTGGCCAAGGTCATCGCGTTGATCAGCCAGGCTGACGGCTCGCTCGGACAGATCCCGCAGAACCATTTCTACGCACTGGAAGTGCTGCGTGTGAATGGCAGCGCCGAGCAGAAGAAACGCCTGTACGCCGAAGTGTTGGCCGGTCAGCGTTTCGGTAATGCACTCGCCGAACTCGGCACCAAAACCGCCCACGACCGCGTCACTCGTCTGACCCGCGACGGCAGCGGCTATCGCATCAACGGTCGCAAGTTCTACGCCACGGGCGCGATTTATGCTCAGCGCATCCCGACCTCGGTAATCGATGAAAACGGCGTGCAGCAATTGGCATTCGTACCGCGCACCAGCAAAGGCCTGACCGTTATCGACGACTGGAGCGGCTTCGGCCAGCGCACCACCGGTAGCGGTTCGGTGGTGTTTGAAGATGTGTATGTCGCCGTCGAAGACGTGATCCCGTTCCAGACTGCGTTCGAGCGCCCGACCCCGGTCGGTCCGCTGGCGCAGATTCTCCACGCCGCCATCGACACCGGCATCGCCCGCGCGGCCTATGAAGACGCACTGCACTTCGTGCGCACCAAGACCCGGCCGTGGATCGACGCGACCCATGAGAAAGCCATTGAAGATCCGTTGACCCTCAAGAGCTTCGGCCACTTGAGCATCCGCCTGCACGCCGCCGAAGCGCTGCTGGAACGCGCCGGTGAATTCCTCGACAAGGCCCAGGCCGACACCCAAGCCGAGACCGTCGCCGCCGCCTCGATTGCCGTCGCCGAGGCTCGCGCAATCAGCACTGAAATCTCCCTCGCGGCCGGCAGCACCTTGTTCGAACTGGCCGGCAGCCAGGCAACCCTGATCGAACATGGCCTCGATCGCCACTGGCGCAATGCCCGCGTGCATACCCTGCACGACCCGGTGCGCTGGAAGTATCACGCGGTCGGCAATTACTACCTCAACGATGAAAATCCTCCGCTGCGGGGGACTATTTGATGACCGCTACGAAAAAGAAAATCCTGCTCAACGCGTTCAACATGAACTGCATCGGGCACATCAACCACGGCCTGTGGACGCATCCGCGCGACACGTCGACCCAGTACAAAACCATCGAGTACTGGACCGAACTGGCGCAATTGCTCGAACGCGGCCTGTTCGACGGTTTGTTCATCGCCGACATCGTTGGCGTTTACGACGTCTACCAACACTCAGTGGAGGTGCCGCTCAAAGAGTCGATCCAACTGCCGGTCAACGACCCGCTGCTGCTGGTTTCGGCCATGGCAGCGGTGACCAAAAACCTCGGCTTCGGCCTCACCGCCAACCTCACCTACGAGCCGCCGTACCTGTTCGCCCGGCGCATGTCGACGCTGGATCATCTGAGCCGTGGCCGGGTGGGCTGGAACATCGTCACCGGCTACCTCGACAGCGCCGCCAAAGCCATGGGCCTGAGCGAACAAGTCGAGCACGACCGCCGTTACGACCAGGCCGACGAGTACCTGCAAGTGCTCTACAAACTCTGGGAAGGCAGCTGGGAAAACGGCGCGGTGCTCAACAATCCGCAGCAGCGGATCTACGCGCAACCGGAGAAAGTGCACAAGGTCGAGCACAAGGGCGAGTTCTATCAGGTCGAGGGTTATCACCTCTGTGAGCCGTCGCCACAACGTACGCCGGTGCTGTTCCAGGCGGGCAGTTCGGATCGCGGCTTGCTGTTCGCCGGGCGGCATGCCGAGTGCGTGTTCATCAGCGGCCAGACCAAGGCATCGACCAAGGTTCAGGTGGACAAGGTCCGCGCTAGCGCCGTTGAAGCTGGCCGCAATCCCGAGGACATCAAGGTGTTCATGGGGCTGAACGTGATCGTCGGCGCCACCGAAGAGCTGGCGTGGGCCAAGCACGCCGAGTACCTGAGTTACGCCAGCGCCGAAGCCGGCGTGGCGCATTTCTCCGCGTCCACCGGGATCGATTTTTCCGAGTACGCCATCGACGAACCGATCCAGTACGTGAAGAGCAACGCGATCCAGTCCGCCACCAAAAACCTGCAAAACAACGACTGGACGCGACGCAAATTGCTGGAGCAACACGCCCTCGGCGGCCGCTACATCACGGTGGTCGGCTCGCCCGGGCAAGTGGCCGATGAGCTGGAATCGTGGATCGCCGAAACCGGTCTCGACGGCTTCAACCTGACACGGATCGTCACGCCGGAAAGCTATGTGGATTTCATCGATCTGGTGATTCCGGAGCTGCAACGGCGCGGGTCGTACAAGACCGCTTATGACGACGGCAGCTTGCGGGAAAAGCTGTTTCGCGAAGGGGCGCATTTGCCTGGGCGGCATACCGGTTCGGCTTTCCGCCGCTAAAAGCATCGCTGGCAAGCCAGCTCCCACAGGGGTCGCGTGAACACCCGAGAACACTGTGGGAGCTGGCTTGCCAGCGATGAGGCCCGACCAAACACCACAAATTCTCTGAACTGACTGGAAAAACCCTCATGAAAAAGAACTACCTCTCTCACCCAGTCAAAGCACTGGCCCTGGCCCTCGGCCTGTTTAGCTCCGCGGTTTTCGCCACCGACGCGCCCCTGAAAATAGGCACCACCGCCGCCTTCGCCATTCCGCTGGAAGCGGCGGTCGAAGAAGCCGGGAAACAAGGCCTGAAAGTCGAACTGGTGGAGTTCACCGACTGGATCGCACCGAACGTCAGTCTTGCCGCCGGTGACATCGACGTGAACTACTTCCAGCACATCCCGTTCCTGGAAAACGCCAAGGCTGCCTCCGGTTTTGACCTGGTGCCGTTCGCGCCAGGGATTATCAACAACGTCGGCCTCTACTCGAAAAAATACAAAAGCTTCGATGAGCTACCACAAGGCGCCAGCGTCGCTATCGCCAACGATCCAATCAACAGCGGACGCGGTTTGCAATTGCTGGCCAAGGCCGGTTTGATCACGCTCAAACCGGGTGTGGGATACAAGGCCACCGAAGAAGACATCATCGCCAACCCAAAGAAAATCAAGATCCTCCAGGTTGAAGCGGTGCAACTGGTGCGCGCCTACGACGACGCCGATCTGGTCCAGGGCTACCCGGCCTACATTCGTCTGGCGAAGACTTTCGATGCCGGTTCCGCGCTGCTGTTCGACGGCCTCGATCACAAGGAGTACGTGATCCAGTTCGTGATCCAGCCAAAGAGCAAAACCGACCCGCGCCTGATCAAATTCGTCGACATCTACCAACACTCGCCCGCCGTTCGCGCCGCACTGGATAAAGCCCATGGCAAGCTCTATCAAGCCGGTTGGGAGAGCTGAGCATGACCGCCGCGATTCAACGGCGACTGGAGATTCCAGAGCCTCAAAACGCCGAACAAACCGAGCTGCATCCTGAGCTGAATCACGCCCACGTCCGCTTCGTCGGCCTGGGCAAAACCTACGACGGTAAACAAGGCCCGGTGGCCGCCCTGCACGGCATTGACCTGGCGATCCAGCGCGGGGAAGTGTTCGGTATCATCGGTCGCAGCGGCGCCGGTAAATCCTCGCTGATCCGCACCATCAACCGCCTGGAGCAACCAACCTCGGGTCGGGTGTTGATCGATCAGGTGGACATCGGCGAGTTCGACGAGGACCGCCTGGTGGCGCTGCGTCGACGCATCGGCATGATCTTCCAGCACTTCAACCTGATGTCGGCCAAGACCGTTTGGCAGAACGTCGAACTGCCGCTGAAAGTCGCCGGTGTGCCCAAGGAACAACGCGAACAGAAAGTCCGCGAGCTGCTGGAGCTGGTGGGCCTGCAAGCCAAGCAAAAGGCCTATCCGGCGCAGTTGTCCGGCGGCCAGAAACAGCGTGTCGGAATTGCCCGTGCGCTAGTGCACGACCCGGCGATCCTGCTCTGCGACGAAGCCACTTCGGCGCTGGACCCGGAGACCACGCAATCGATCCTCGGCCTGTTGCGCGAGATCAATCAGCGCCTGGGTTTGACCATCATTTTGATCACCCACGAAATGGCGGTGATCCGCGAAATCTGCGATCGCGTCGTAGTGCTTGAACATGGACGCATCGTTGAGCAAGGCCCGGTGTGGGAAGTGTTCGGCAACCCACAGCATGAGGTCAGCAAGACCCTGCTCGCACCGTTGCAACATGCCTTGCCACCAGAGCTGCAAAGCTGCTTGCAACCTCAACCGCAGTGCTCGGACGACGCGTTGGTACTGCGCCTGCAATTTACCGGTTCAGCTCAAGACGAACCCGACATCGCCGCCCTGTTCAGCGCGCTCGGTGGTCGCGTGCGCTTGCTGCAAGGTGGCGTGGAACGCATTCAGGGCCACGCTCTGGGGCAACTGCTGCTGGCAGTGAGTGGCTCGTCCCTCGGCGCCGAGGAATTGCGTCAGCGCGCCAGCCATTGGGCACAACAGGTGGAGGTGTTGGGCTATGTGGTTTGATCGCTTGCTACAGGGTTTCATCGACACGTTTCTGATGGTCGGCGTGTCGTCGCTGATCGCACTGTTGGCGGGAATTCCGATGGCGGTGATTCTGGTCACCAGCTCCAAGGGCGGCATCTACGAAGCCCCGGCGCTGAACCGCGCACTGGGCGCGTTCGTGAACCTGTTTCGCTCTATCCCGTTCCTGATTCTGATGGTGGCGCTGATTCCGTTCACCCGGTTGATCGTCGGCACCACGTACGGCGTATGGGCGGCCGTAGTGCCGCTGACCATCGCGGCTACGCCGTTCTTTGCGCGCATCGCCGAAGTCAGTTTGCGCGAAGTCGATCACGGCTTGATCGAAGCGGCGCAAGCCATGGGTTGCCGACGCCAGCACATCGTCTGGCATGTGCTGTTGCCGGAAGCGCTGCCGGGGATTGTTGGCGGGTTCACCATTACGCTGGTGACCATGATCAACTCCTCGGCCATGGCCGGGGCGATTGGTGCCGGCGGCTTGGGGGATATCGCGTACCGGTATGGGTATCAGCGCTTTGACAGCCAGATCATGTTGACGGTGATAGTGTTGCTGGTGGCGTTGGTGGCGGTGATTCAGTTGGGTGGGGACAGACTGGCTCGTGGTTTGAACAAGCGATAAGTGAAGATCAAAAGATCGCAGCCTTCGGCAGCTCCTACAGGGGATCGCATTCCAAATGTAGGAGCTGCCGAAGGCTGCGATCTTTTAAAGCGCGAAAGCGCTTATAGTTCGCGCATCTCCTTTTTCTGCGCAGCCAACCATGAAACAAACCCCCGACGATCTCCAGCAGATCACCGCTACCACCCTGGGTCATTACAACTCAGTGGCCGAAGGTTTTCGCGAAGGCACTCGCGATCACGATGTCAGCCAGAACATCGATGCGCTGCTGCGGCATATTCAGGGCGAGGCGCCGTTCGACATTCTCGATTTTGGCTGCGGTCCCGGTCGCGATTTACAGACCTTCACGCGCAAGGGCCACAAGGCAGTCGGTCTGGACGGTTCGGAAAAATTTGCGCAGATGGCCCGAGAGGACAGTGGTTGCGAGGTCTGGCAGCAGGACTTCCTGAAGCTCGATCTGCCGGCCGAGCGATTCGACGGGATCTTTGCCAACGCAGTGTTGTTCCACATCCCGCGCCAGGAGTTGCCTCGGGTGTTGACGCAATTGCGCGAGGCACTGAAACCCTGTGGCGTGCTGTTCAGTTCCAATCCCCGCGGCGAGAACCAGGAAGGCTGGAACGGGCCGCGCTATGGGGCGTATCACGATCTTCTGGCGTGGCAGCAATTGCTGACTGAAGCGGGGTTTGTGGAGCTGGAGCATTACTATCGGCCAGCGGGGCTGCCACGGGAGCAGCAGCTTTGGTTGGCGAGTGTCTGGCGGCGCGTTGACTAAAGAACAAATCAAAAGATCGCAGCCTGCGGCAGCTCCTACATAGAACCGGTTTTCACACCGCTTTTGTAGGAGCTGCCACAGGCTGCGATCTTTTGCTATCGGGTTAGCCAGCTTCCTGCTTCGGCTCGCGAATCTTGTACCAGGCCACATACAACGCCGGCAAAAACAGCAACGTCAGCAGCGTGGCGACAATGATCCCGCCAATCATCGCGTAGGCCATCGGCCCCCAGAACACTTCCCGGGCAATCGGGATCATCCCCAGACTCGCCGCCGCAGCGGTCAACAGGATCGGCCGGCGTCGGTGTTCGGTGGCTTGCACCACCGCATCCCAAGGCGCATAGCCCTTGTGCTCGTACTCTTCGATCTGGGTTACCAGGATCACCGAGTTTCGGATGATGATGCCAATCAACGCCAGAATCCCGAGGATCGCCACAAAGCCCATCGGCGTGCCGGTCGGCACCAGCGCGATCACCACGCCAATCAAGCCCAGCGGCGCAACGCTGGCCACCAGGAACAGCTTCTGCACGCTGTGCAACTGGATCATCAGGAAAGTCGCCATCAAGAACAGCATCAACGGCACAACCTTGGCGATCGGCCCCTGGGCCTTGCCGCTTTCCTCCACCGTACCGCCGGTGGCGACCTTGTAACCCACCGGCAATTTGGCGGCAAAGGCATCAATGGATGGCTTGAGGATCTTCACCAGGTCGGTCGGCTGAATGTCGTCGCGTATCGCCGCCTTGATGGTAATCGTCGGTTGGCGATCGCGACGCCACACCAGCGGCTGTTCCAGTTCGTAGCGCACCGTGGCGAACGCCAGCAGCGGAATCGACGTGCCGCTCGGTGTGACGATCTGCAGGTTCTGCAGGGTTTCCGGCGTACCACGTTCGGAGTCCACCGCGCGGCCGACCACGTTGATCAGGTAAATGTCGTCGTCCACCTGGGTCACCGCCGTGCCGCTAACGATGCCGTTCATCAGGTTGGCCACGTCCTCGGAGGACAGTCCCAACTGCCGCGCCTTGTCCTGGGCGATATCGATGCGCAGGACTTTGCCCGGCTCGTTCCAGTCGTAGATGATCTCGCCGATGTGCTGGTTCTTGTCCAGTTCGGTAGCAAGCTCGATGGCATGCCGGCGCACCTGATCGATGTCTTTGCCGCTGACCCGGTACTGGATCGGTCGCCCAACCGGCGGCCCCATTTCCAGGGCCTGGACATAGCCGCCAATGCCGACGAACTCGTTGCGCAAGCGCTCACGAATCTTCTGCATCATGGCTTCACGGGTCTTGCCTTTGCTGACGATCACCAACTGCGCGTAGAACGGGTTTTGCAGTTGCTGGTCCAGCGGCAGGTAGAAACGGATCGCACCCTGGCCGATGTAGGTACTCCAGCGCACGATGTCCGGATCGCCCTTGAGCGAAGCTTCGAGCAGATCGACCGCCCGACGGGTTTCGTCGATCGAGGCGTTTTGCGGCAGGTTCAGGTCGACCAGGATTTCCGGCCGGTCCGAGGACGGGAAAAACTGGTTTTGCACAAAGCGCATACCGACCACCGACAACACGAACAACAGCACGGTGATGCCGATGGCCCACCAGCGATTGCGCATGCACCACAGCAACCCGCCGTTGAAGGCCTTGCCGATGCGCCCGGGCTCGCCTTCATGGGGTTTCACGTTGGTGCTGAGGATGTGCACACCAATCACCGGCGCAAACAGTACCGCGACCACCCACGACACGAGCATCGCACAGGCAATCACCGCAAACAGCGTGTAGGTGTACTCGCCCGCCGAGCTCGCGTTCAGACCGATCGGCACAAACCCCGCCACCGTCACCAGCGTACCGGTGAGCATCGGAAACGCTGTGGAGGTATAGGCGAACGTCGCTGCCTGCTCCTTGGTCTCGCCCATTTCCAGGCGTGTGACCATCATTTCCACGGTGATCATCGCATCGTCCACCAGCAGGCCGAGGGCAATGATCAGCGCACCGAGGGAGATCCGCTGCATCGTGATGCCGCTGTATTCCATGAATACAAATACCATCGCCAGCACCAGCGGAATCGAACACGCCACCACCAGTCCGGCGCGAACGCCAAGGCTGACGAAGCTGACCAACAGCACGATCACCACGGCCTCGAACAATGCACTGGTAAAACCGCCGACGGCTTCTTCCACCACAACGGCCTGGTCGGAGACGTTGTGCACGCCGACACCCACCGGCAAGTCGGCGGTCAGCTGGTTGATGCGCTCGTGCAGCGCCTTGCCGAACGCCTGGACGTTGCCGCCCTTCTGCATGGCGATCGCCAGGCCGATGGCCGGTTGACCGTTGAAACGGAACTCGGGCGTTGCCGGATCAACATAGCCGCGGCTGATTTCGGCGATGTCGGCCAGACGATAGAAACGGTCGTTGAGCTTGAGGTTGACCTCGGCCAGGTCTTTCTCGGACGTGAACTGACCCGAGGTGCGCACCGAAATCCGCTCCGGTCCGGCCTCGATGACCCCCGCAGGGGTCACGGCGTTCTGGGTTTGCAGGCTCTGCACCACCTGGAGCTGATCGATGCCCAGCGCTGCGAGCTTGCGTGTGGAGATGTTCAGGTACAGCACTTCGTCCTGCTGGCCGACCATCTCGATCTTGCCCAACCCCGGCACACCGCGTATTTCCATGCGGGCCTGTTCCACATAGTCGCGCAACTGACGCATCGTCAGGCCATCGGCGGTGAACGCATAGATCGAACCGAAGACGTCACCGAACTCGTCGTTGAAACCCGGCCCCTGCATGCCCTGGGGGAACTGGCCACGGATGTCGTTGATCTTCTTGCGCACCTGATACCAGATTTCCGGGATATCCCCGGCCTTGGTGGTATCGCGCAAGTACACGTACACCGTCGACTCGCCGGGCCGCGTGTAGCTTTTCACGTAATCGAGAGAATCGAGCTCTTCGAGTTTTTTCTCGATGCGGTCGGTGATCTGCTTGAGGGTTTCCTCTTGGGTAGCCCCCGGCCATTTGCTCTGGATCACCATGGTCTTGATGGTGAACGAAGGGTCTTCTTCGCGCCCAAGGTTGATGTACGAGAACACACCCATCAGCAACGCGACGAACATCAGATACCAGATGAACGACTGATGCTTGAGGGCCCATTCCGAGAGGTTGAAAGGCCCTTTCATTGACTGTCCTCGTCGAATTTCACTGGTTGTCCTGGTTTGAGACTGTTTACGCCGGCAGTGACTACCCGCTCACCGTTTTTCACGCCGTCGTCCAGCACTACGGTGTTGTTGGTGCGGCTCATCACCGTGACATTCCGCGGGGAGACGGTTTTTTTCTGTGCATCAATGACCCAGATGCGTGGCTTGCCATCGACCTCCTGCAACGCGGTGGCGGGTAATTCGATCCGCGGTTTGACGGCCGAACTCAGGGTGACGCTGATGGCCGTGCCCAAGCGAAAACCTTCCGGCGTTTCGGCCAGGGTCAGGCGGGCACGACGAGTGCGAGTGGCGCTCTGTGCCTGGGGTTCGATTTCGCGGATGATCGCGGTGGTGTTGGTGCTTGGGTCCAATTGCCCGGCGACCAGAAACACGGTGTCGCTGGGCAGTTGGTCAACCAGAGTATCCGGCAGGTCGATCACCGCTTCCTTGATGTCCGGCTGTGCCAGCGTCACCACTTGCTGCCCGGCCGTCACCACTTGTCCGGCCTCGGCGCTCCACGCCGTGACCACCGCTTTATGGTCGGCGCGCAATTCGGTGTAGGCCAGTTGGTCCTTGCTCTGGTCGACCGCGGCCCGGGCCTGATCAAGGGAAGCCTGGGTGGTTTTAAGGTCGGTGTTGGCCGAATCGAGCTGGGCCTGCGAGCCTACCCCGCGATCGAACAAAGCTTGCTGCCTGCGGGCGGTGGCCTGCGCGTTGATGAGTTGTGCATAGATTTTTGCCAGGTCGCCCTCGGCCGAACGCAGTTGGTTCTGCTGGTCGGATGGATCGAGCGTGGCGAGCAGCGTGCCCTTCTCTACCTCGGTCCCGACGTTGACATTACGACTGGCGATTCGCCCGCCCACACGGAACCCGGTATTGCTCTCGTAACGCGCCTGGATACTGCCGGCGAAGCGCCCCAGATCCTCTTCGTTCAGCGCTTGAATCTTGATCGACAGCACCGGCCGTACCGGCTCCGGCGGTGGCTCGTTTTTGGAACAGGCGCTCAGCACCAGCCCAATGGACAACGCCCATAAAGGCTTCATGGCTTGGCTCCCCAACTCAGGTCCTTGTAAGTGTTTTCGGCAATCTCGACTTCCATGCCTGGGTGCAGCAGTTGCCCACCGGCGACGATGACTTTTTCGCCGCCCTTCAGTCCGTCTTTGATGATGACCTTACCCGTCAGATAGCGGCCGACCGTGACCGAATGCAACTGGGCCTGCCCTTTGTCGTCGACAATCCAGACGGCGGGTTCACTGATGTTTTTGGTCAGCGCCGACCACGGCAACTCGATGACCGACTTGCCCGACCCCCTGGCCGTGGCGCTCACCACCGAGCCCAGTTGCATTCCTTCGGGCAGGCTGTTGAGGCCGACCTTGACCTGTACGGTGCCTGACTCCGCCGACACTGACGGGGTGACTTCACGCACGGTGCCGGTGGTTTTGATGGCCGGGTTTTCGAGCAGACTGAGGACAATGGTTTGATCCTTCGGCTTCTCGGCCAACAGTGATTCATAGACGTTGAACACCGCATCCCGGTCGCCGTCGCGGGCCAGGCCGAAGATCGGCATCGTCGCCTGCACCACTTGGCCGACTTCCGCCTGGCGGTCGGTAATGATGCCCGGCGCATCGGCGATCAGTGCCGTATAGCTCAACTGATCCTTGGCATTGGCCAATTGCGCCTGGGCAGCGTTTAGCGCGCTCTGGCTACTGCGCAAGGCAGCCTGGGCCGAGTCGTACTCGCTCTGGCTGGTATAGCCCTTGGGCAAGAGTTTTTGCTGGCGCACGAATGCCGCGGCGTTCTGTTTGACCAGCGCCTGTTGAGCGACCACTTGCGCCTGGGCCGAATCGACATTGGTCTGCAAATCCTTGGGATCGAGACGAGCCAGTACCTGCTTGGCCGTCACCCGATCACCGACGTCGACCGAACGCTGGATGATCTTGCCGCCGACACGGAAAGACAGCTCGGTCTGCACCCGTGCCTGGATATCGCCGGTAAGCGTGACCGTAGCCGCGTAATCCGCTGGTTTGACGACTTGTACGAATACCCGCGGCAGGTATTCGGGAATCGGTTTTTTCTCTTCGCACGCGGTCAGCAACGCAATGACGCTCAAGGCCATTACCACTTTCAATCCGGGAACCGCCATGCAAACTCCTTGGCCTTTTCTGGTGTTTCAGAGACAACACGACTCTGAGCTTAGAACAGGGTTTGGCCTTCGCCACGTCGATTGATATTTCCTTGAAAAAGAACTGCTTCAGATCAAAAGATCACAGCGTCGAAAGCTCTCTGCGAGGTGGTGGTAGGGATCCGGATGAAGTGTCTATAAATCTGTGGATTGGCGAACGTTCTTGCGCGTGGCCGTCAAATACGCCCGCCTATTTATTTCTATCAGAGTGCCATCATATTTGCGTTTGAATGCGTGACCACTGCGATAAAAGGTGACGGCTTCGGGAGTCACTGACAGTGCTGGAGGAGCGAAATCTTTTGAAGCCCGCGATGCACGCGGCGATATCGGTTCGGTGGTTTTTACTCGGCCCTTACTCTCAACAAATTGTTTTAAAGCGGGAATGGTCTTGGGATCACGTGCAGCCCAAAAGGACCCCATCCGTGCTGTAAACGTCACGGCACCCAGCCCAAGCGCTATAAAACCAAAGTTCGCGGCAGCCTCGGTGTCCTTGTTGATGGCTGCAACAGCTGCGCCTACCCCTGTAACGGCTGCAGCCATTGTGGTGATTCCCGCAAGCGCCGCCCCCGTGGCCCCGACCGTTTGCTTGATCGATAGCTGACCTACCGCGCCCCACTGCAAGGCATCTTTCCCCAGTTTGTAGGGTATGGAAGGTGACATGACAATACGTGCGTTCGCCACGCTGAACAGGCTTGTAATGATCCTGGCAAACCTTCCCGACGAATCACTGAAGTTCACCGGATCACCCAGGCAATACGCATACGGATTCAGCCCGCCCCGACCAAACGGGCTCAAGCTGTCCGGGCTGTTGAAACGCATCAGTACCGGGTTGAACGATCGATGCCCATTGCCCAGCAAATAGTGCCCGGTGACGGAATCCATCACTTCGCCGTTAATGGCCGGAAGGCTGCCGAGGCCGCTTTTTACCCGGCGATGGCCGTAGGGCGTAAAGGCCTGCCAAACAGGTCGGCCTTGGTGAGTGAGCAGCAAGACCGAACGTTGCTGATCGGTCGCCAGCAAGCGACTCTGCGGGTAAGCACCTTCGCGTCTTTGCTCCGCCAGCAGTTGCGTGCCGCTCTGGAACAAACTCTCGCTGACCTGACCAGCCAGCTGGGTCGCCAGATGCTCGCGGCAGTAAAACCGCGGCGTTTTTTCCTGGTCGGCAGGCTCACGCCCGACAAGTTGGTCCAGGGCGTCATAGCGATACCGGCACAGTACTGTTTTTTGCGAGCTCATCAGGCCAACCTCGTACTCAAGCGTTCAGCTTGCACCCGCAAGTACGCGAAAACACCTAGCAGAACTGCTAGTACCGAGCGAAACCTGTCTCGCCAAGTTGCCGAGGATGCGGAAGACGACTATTTTCCTTTGCGCCGTAGGAAGGATCTTTTTTTTGAATTGCCCCTCCAAGGACGGACCGCTTTTGGCCAGACTCCCGGCCGACCACTCACAAGGAAGAGAAAAATGGCAGACGTGAAAGTGCCCCCGCCGATGAATCCGCAGGACATCGTCAAGTTACTGGTAGCGTTGCGCAGGGCGTTGAAGGCCAGGGTGGCCTGAAACCGTAAAGCGAAAAGATCGCAGCCTTCGACAGCTCCTACAGGTGTACTCATCGCCCTGTAGGAGCTGCCGAAGGCTGCGATCTTTTGCTTTTGCGGGGCAATAAAAAACGCCGACGCTGTATCAGCCGTCGGCGTTGGAAACCTTGAAAGGGTTTACCTCGCGAATCAGAACGCAGGCAGTACCGCGCCGCTGTACTTCTTCTCGATGAATGCTTTCACTTCCGGGCTGGTCAGGGCTTTGGCCAGTTTCTGGATGGCATCGCTGTTCTTGTTGTCCTCACGGGCCACCAGGAAGTTCACGTAAGGCGAATCAGCACCTTCGATCACCAGGGCGTCCTTGGTCGGGTTCAACTTGGCTTCCAGCGCGTAGTTGGTGTTGATCATGTCCAGATCAACTTCCTTCAGAACACGCGGCAACAGGGCCGATTCGAGTTCCTTGAACTTGAAGTTGTGCGGGTTCTTGGCGATGTCTTTCGGGGTCGCCAAAGCGTTTTTCGGGTCTTTCAGCTCGATCAGGCCAGCCTTCTGCAGCAGGATCAATGCACGGCCGCTGTTGCTGCCTTCGTTCGGGATAGCGATGGTCGCGCCGTCAGGCAGCTCGGCCAGGGTTTTGTATTTGCTGGAGTAGCCACCGAACGGTTCAACGTGCACGCCTTGCACGGTGACCAGGTATTTGGCTTTGTCATCCTTGTATTTGCCAGCGTTGAAGCTGTCCAGGTAAGGCTTGGTCTGGAAGTAGTTGGCATCCAGACGTTTTTCGCCAACCTGTACGTTCGGCTGTACGTAGTCGGTGAACACCTTGATTTCCAGATCCACGCCTTCTTTGGCGAGGGTTGGCTTGATCAGCTCGAGGATTTCAGCGTGTGGGACCGGGGTCGCGGCAACCACCAGTTTCTCGCCAGCCTGGGCCAGGCCCGTGGTGAGGGCAGCCGCCAGAGCGGTGAACAACAGAACCTTTTTCATGCAGTGTCCTTATCGAAAATCACAGTCGCTTGTGGCGACGGCTATTAGTACAAGTGCCAGTGAAGTGCTATCGCTGGCGTGAAGCGGACAATACCGGGATTTTTTATTCCCGGACAATAACGTTTATTCAGTTTCATATTCCATTTTGTTCATACAGCGCACTAGAGCGTCTGCGTCAGGCTTTCCAGCAAACGTTTGAGTGCCGAACGCTCATCGTCTGAGCCATTTTTGCTCGTATAAACAATGTCTTGCTCGATTTTTTCCAACGAAATCGGTACCTCCGACAGGTTCAGATGCTCGGGCAAAATCTCGTCGCCGGTGCTCACCAACAGCGCAAAGTGAATGACGTTTTCCAGCTCACGGGTGTTGCCCGGCCAGGTGTGTCGCTCCAGCACTTGTTGTGCGGCTTCGCTGATCAGCGGCACCGGCAGATCCAGGCGCTGGCTGTAGATGCCGAGAAAGTATTCGGCGAGCGACAGGATATCGCCCACCCGTTCACGCAGGGCCGGCAGTTCGAGCTGACCTTCGCTGAGATAGTGATAGAGCCGCTCATGGAATTTGCCGGCGGCGACGGCCTTGGCCAGGTCGATGCTGGTGGCAGCGACCAGACGCACATCCACCGGACTTGGCTGATGGGCGCCGACGCGGGTGACTTCGTGGTTTTCCAGGGCGGCGAGCAGCTTGATCTGAATCGGCAACGGCAAGTCACCGATCTCGTCCAGGTACAACGTGCCGCCGTTGGCCGAACCGAACCACCCGGCACGGCTGCTGGCCGAGCCGCTGTAACTGCCTGCGGCATAACCAAACAATTCGGCGTCGGCGTAAGTCGGGCTGATCGCTCCGCAATTGACCGAGACAAACAGCCCGCCGCGGTCACTGGCACGATGGATGTGCCGCGCCAGCAATTCCTTGCCGGTGCCGGTTTCACCACGGATCAGCACCGAAACCTCACGGGTTGCCAGTTGCTCCAACTCCTGGCGCAATTGCCGGGAGCGCGGATCGACGAACACCAGCGCCTTGGCGCGGATGCTCAGGGGACTTTTTTCGGCGTCGGGAAACGTCAGCAATGGCTGACCGAAAGTTTCAAAACTCATGGCAGACTCCCGCCCAAAACCGCCGGGAGACGGGGGCGATTCTAAAAAAATAAAAGGTTCAAGCGCGGCGCAGGGCGTTATGTTCCATGCGGTTTTGCAGGCGATAGAGATAGGCGAATCCCTGCTCCCAACGCTGGTGGCCGGACTTCACGTTGATGTGCCCCGCACCTGCCAGGATCCCCGCTTCCGCGCCCCACTGACGCGCCAGTTCCAGAGCTCGCGGCGCGCTGACCGCACTGTCGTTGTCGGAGCTGACTACCTGACTCGGAAACGGCAACAGATCCGTCGGAATCGGCGCGAAGTTGCGCAGGGCCGGCGCGCACGTCGGGCGCTCGACGTCTGCCGGCGCAACCAGCAAGGCGCCGCGCACCTGACGCAAAAACTGCACCGGCGCGGTCGCCGCCCAATAGGCGACCGTGATGCAACCGAGGCTGTGGGCAATCAGGATCACCGGCGTGCTGTCGGCGGCAATCGCCTCGGCCAGCGCCGCGACCCAGTCTTCACGACGCGGCGTCAGCCAGTCGGCCTGCTCCACCCGTGCGCTGTTCGGCAGGCTGTTCTGCCAGTGGCTTTGCCAATGATCTTCTGGCGATCCTTGCCAGCCCGGCACAATCAGGTAGCGAATTGATTCGTTGCGCATGGGGAGCTCTCCTGCTGCGTGTCTGTTCCTGGTCGAGTATAGGGAGGAGAGTTATATTCGTTAAGGAATAAGAAGCTATTTATTAAGACCCATATGGCATAACCCTGTAGGAGCTGCCGCAGGCTGCGATCTTTTGATCCTGGCTTTTAAAAAGATCAGAAGATCGCAGCCTGCGGCAGCTCCTACAGGTTTTGTGTTTGGCCAGGCATAAAAAAGGGACCGCACCCTGCCAAGGAGACGGCCCCGGAAACTCAAAATCTGTCAGTGCTGATCAACAACTCTGGGGAGCCGATAATTAGCTAAATCAGTTATCCAATAAAGGAATATTTAATTACTTTATTAGATCCTAATCGCATATGTCGATTTACCGTCTTCATCCCTTCTTGCGTCACAACCTAACGTCTCTTTGGGTCAAATTGATGACGATCGACTGAGCTTGAGTTTCCGGATGCATGGCTTAGACCTGTGCGGCACGTACCTGCTGCGGTTCGACCGCTTCCTTGCGCTCAAACCGGTTGGCCCGGCCAAACGTGCCGAAATCATTGAAGCGCACGCCCATCTCGCGCATCACCTTGTGCGCCACTGGCGCGGTCAACTGGCGAATATAAAACGGTTCCTTCACCACAAAATGATGGATGCCGTGGGTACTGCCGAAGTTGAAGCAGAAGGCTTGCAACGGCCACAGCCACCAGGCGTTCAGCACTTGGGTTTGCTGCATCACGTTGCCCAGTTCGACGTCACCGTAGTAATGCATGTTCGAGCTGATGAAGTGCAGGCAAAAAGTGCGCAACACGTTCGGGCCGATGATCACCACTGCCGCGATGTCGATCACCTGCATCACCGACAGGGTGGTCGCCGACCACTCGATTGGCGCGCCCAGCAAATAGGCGACGCCGTTTGCCGCATGGAAGCCGAGAAACACGTACCACGCGCCCCAATGCATCAACGCCAAAGGTGCGTACACCTTCAAAGTGCGTTTGATGATGCTGAACTTGTGCGCCCAGGTTTTCGCCCGAAGCATGCGAATGAACGCCGACATGATGTTGTCGCCAATCATCAGAAACCGTGCAAAACCCCAAGGCTCGCCATTGGTGATTGCCCGTTCTTCCATGTCGGTTTCCGTACCGGACACCTTGTGGTGGTTGAGGTGCAGGTGACGACGAATCCATGGGTTGATCGTACTCGGCCGCGCCAGCCACACCAGGCCCATCATCAGGTTGTGCGGCACCCGCTGCTTTCGAAAGTACATGCTGTGAATCAGGTCATGTTCCAGCTCGTGGGTCAGCGAGGCGAAAAACGCATTGAGCAAAAGACACACCCACCACGACATATGCCCGGTCATGTAGAGCGCCGCCGAACCGATCATGCCGGCCAACGCGAAGGCCAGAATGCCCGCGCCCATGGCGTCCTGATGCTTGAGAATCGGGTAACGCTCGCGCAACTCGACGCCTCTGGCCAGCACCGCTTCGCGAATATGTGCTGATCGCTGAGCTGCATTCAGTCGCTGGGGACTTGCAGAAGTACGGTCCATGCTTCCATCCTCTGGTTATTGATGTTCGCATCCTGCCTGCTGTACCCGTGCGCAGCGGTAGCCGTGAACGCCAACCTGTTGACCGGAAGCGCCAATCAGCATGACTGAACCGACCTCGCTCGCCAGCTGGACCCGCGCCTTGCGCAAGCAACTCGATGCCTTGGGCTTCGACAGCACCGCGCTGTGCCGGCAAGCCGGGCTCGACCCGCAACTGATGGACGATCCGAACGCGCGTTACCCGTTGTCCAGCACCACGCGCCTGTGGGAACTCGCGGTGCAGGTCAGCGGTGATCCGGCGATCGGCCTGCGGGTTTCGCGCTTCGTCAGCCCCACGACGTTTCACGCACTCGGTTATGCGCTGGTTGCCAGCGGCAGTCTGCGCGAAGTGTTCGAACGCATCGTGCGCTATCACCAGGTGGTCAGCGATGCCCTGGAACTGGAGCTGACCCGCGCGGAAGACCGCTACCGCTTCCATTTGAAAATCCCGCCGGGCAATCCCGCTCCCGCTTACGAAGCCATCGATGCCTTCACCGCGATTTACGTGCGCACCTGCCGCAATCGCCTGGGCCGCGATTACGCCCCGCTGGCGGTGTACCTGCGTCGACCGGAACCGGCCGATCCGCATCAGTGGCACAAGGTGTTTCGCGCTCCGGTGTACTTCGCCAACGACGAGGACCGAATCGAGTTCGCCCTGGCTGATTTCGACAGTCACCTGGACGACGCCAACCCGGAACTGGCCGAACACAACGAAACCGTGCTCAAGCGCACCTTGGCGCAGCTCAAGCCGCTGACATGGGAGCGCAAGGTTCGTGATGCCATCGAAGAACAATTGCCGGAAGGCGAACCCAGCGCAGAACACATCGCCAAGGCCCTGCACCTGAGCCTGCGCAGCCTGCAACGGCACCTGGCGGACGAAGGTTATCGGTTCGATACGCTGCTCAACGAAAGCCGCGAGAACCTGGCGCTGTTGCACCTGCGTGATCCGCAATGCTCGTTGAGCGAGATCAGTTATCTGCTGGGGTTCGCCGACACCAGCAGCTTCAGCCGCGCGTTCAAGCGCTGGACCGGGATGACCCCGGGGCAGTTTCGGGATGGGTTGCGGTGATCAGCCTTTAACCAGGCTGCGTGCCATACCCGCTTTCCACTGCTCGAGCATTTGCTCTCCAATTTCGGCAAAGAGATTGTGTGCCTTCATGTATTGGCCCATCTCATCCATCGCCATTTCCATCCCATGGATGACTTGTTGCAGCAATTCGTTGCAGCGGCCCTCGGTCAAATTGCACGCGGACCGACCAAATCGCATCAGCATTTTGTACTTGGGCCACGCCTTCGATCCGCCCAATAGCAATGCCATGCTATCGACCTTGATGTAGACCGACGTGGTGATGATGTCGTATGCGGGTGCCAGGCTGATTTGCGAATCGGCTCCACAGTCCTCGTAGAGCACACCGAAGTTTTTCAGGTGCGCGTCGCCATTCTTCAAACCCGATGAAAGTGCGACGATTTTAAAAAACGACTCAAGGGCTTGATTCAGCAGTGGAGGAGAAACAAACGCCTTGATCTGCTTGGCCGCGCCTTCGTATGAACCATCGTATTTGGCTTTTGAAGGCCAGCCGTTGAGCACGCAGAAGTCTTCGAATCCGAGATAGCCTTTGTCATTCAGATCGAAGCGTTCAACGATCAAAAACTTGCCGTGTTCACTGAGTTCGAACTTCGGCACTTCAAGACCTGAATGCAGTGCAGCCCGCATGCAGAAGTATTCGTTGGCAGCGAGTTCAGGGTATTGCTCCGGGTGAAAGGTTTTGACCAGATGCGTTGCCCTGCGATGGGACGGCCGATCGATGGTTGACGCGCTGTCACGAATCAGAACTTTCGGCTGGACACCGGAAACGCCTGAATACCGGCCATAGGTCTGCAAGAGGTCTTCGAACAAACCTTGCGCACCATCATGTACAAGCAGGTCCGCCAGGCTGGTTTCAGGTGGACGGTCGTTCGGATCCTGCGCCGTTGAAATGCCCACTCTTCCGAGCTGGTGCGGGCCGACTAAGGCAAGCATCGAGAATTCATCAAACCCCCGGACAGCTTTGCTGAAACGACGAGTCAACTCATCACGCAGAGCTCCCTCCGGCAGGTTCATTTCAAAAACCGGTGGAACGCCCGGTTCCCACGCATAGCTCTCCAAGCGCACCGGCATGGTCAATGAGACGGCGTTTTGCTCTGACGCGTTCTCGGCGTACGCAAACACGGTAGCGATGGGGGACTGACCACGACCAAGAATTCCGACGGCACTGTTGGAAACACTGACCGCCAGCCGATCCTTTTCCTGCGGATCATTCATGGAAATTCACCTTTTTCAGGGTGTCCAGTGTCGGGCGCTTCGATTGTCGCGGCACAGCCGTAAGCTCATAACCGAAACCGTTGAGGATCGCCTCAACCTTGCGCAGACCGATTTCGGAGAGGGTGTTGTTTTCGATTCCGGAGATCGTCGCACGGCTCATTCCATACTGCTGCGCCAGTGCCTGCTGGGAGAGTTTTCTCTTCTTGCGCAAGGTTCGGATCAAAAGTCCAGTCACATTTCCCGGCGCTCCAGATCAGGCATCAAAGCACCGCCAGTGCCCGCAACCGCTCTGCATCCAGAATTTCGATTTCCCCGTAACTCAGCCCGATAATCCCCTGCCCCTGCAAATCCTTGAGAATCTGATTGGTGGTCTGGCGTGACAGCGACAACATCGACGCCAGTTGCTCCTGCGGCAGTTGCAGGACGCGGCGGGGTTCGTCGAGTTCGCCGTAGCCTTCGGCGATCATCAGCAAGCGATGCGCGAGCCTTGCCGGTGCAGGCAACAGGCTCAGTTGCTCCAGATTGATGAAGGTCATGCGTAGCTTCTGGCTCATCAACAATGCCAGTTGCCGCCAGTGCACCGGTTCTCCGTCGAGGACCGCCAGCAAAGGGTTCTGCGCAATGTGCAACAGCGTGCAATTGCTCACGGCGAACGCATCGTGGGTACGCGGCAGACCATCGAACAAACCGATTTCGCCGAACCAGTGCGGTGCCTCCACCAGGCTCAGCAATGCCTCTTTGCCCTGCTCGCTGACGGCGCCGATGCGCACCGCGCCTTCAAGCACCGCGTACAGGCCACACGGCGGATCACCACGCTTGAACAGGCGCTGCCCCGGCGACAAGCGCCGCACCCTGGCGGCGGACAGCAGACTATCCTGTAGGGAAACAGGCAAATGGCTGAACCACTGACCACGCATCAGGCGTGGGCGCCAGACCTGCATATCCATGAAAACTCCTAGAGATTGTCGCCTGGCTGACAGAGCGTGAAACGGCCCCGAGGCATGATCCGTCACCCTACAGGAGGAATAACAATGAAAAAAAGCCTCGTTGACCATCTCAGTCAATACGCCGCGTACCACCGTGACCCGCGCAACATCGCCACCCACTTCATCGGCATTCCGCTGATCGTGCTTGCCGTCGCCGTGCTGTTGTCTCGTCCGCAGTGGGCCGGGGGCTGGCTTTCACCGGCGGTGCTGGTGTCATTGGCCAGCGCATGGTTTTACCTGCGCCTGGAATTGCGCCTCGGGGTGTTGATGACGGTGTTGCTGGGGCTGTGTGTCTGGGCCGGTCAGGTGCTGGCGCAGCAAAGCACGCTGGTCTGGTTGAGCAGCGGTGTGCTGATGTTCGTGATCGGTTGGGCGATCCAGTTTGTCGGGCATCACTACGAAGGGCGTAAACCGGCGTTCGTCGATGATGTGACGGGGCTGATCGTCGGACCGTTGTTTGTGGTGGCTGAGCTGGCGTTCTTGTTGGGGATGCGGCATGAGCTCAAAGAGCGGATCGAGGCGCGGGCAGGTGAGGTGCGGGTCAACCCGAATAAAGCGGCGGCTTAGATCGCTTTAAAAGATCGCAGCCTGCGGCAGCTCCTACAGAGACTTATGACCGACATAAATCCCCTGTAGGAGCTGCCGCAGGCTGCGATCTTTTGATCTTAGATGTTGGCGACTTTCTGCCAGACCTTCGGCTTGAAGAACAGCGTCTCGCCCTTGGCCAAACCAATCAGGCTGTCGTGATCCTTCACCACTTCGGCCTCGATCAAATCTGTCTGGCCTTCAACCTTCAGAGTCACCCGCGTAGTCGCGCCCAGCGGACGAATATCGCGTACTTCCGCCGCATGGTGATCGTCCAGTTCATGGCGCGACAACGACACCTCGTGCGGACGGAACAGCACGTGGTTGTCCTCGCCCAGATGCAGACGGTTCGAGTCACCGAGGAAGTGATAAACGAAATCGCTGGCCGGGTTTTCGTAGACGTCACCCGGTGAACCGATCTGCTCGATCACACCCTTGTTCATCACCACGATGCGGTCGGCGACTTCCATCGCTTCTTCCTGGTCGTGGGTCACGAACACCGAGGTCAGGTTGATGTCTTCGTGCAGGCGCGCCAACCAGCGGCGCAGCTCTTTACGGACCTTGGCGTCGAGGGCGCCGAAGGGTTCGTCGAGCAGCAGCACTTTTGGCTCAACCGCCAAGGCGCGGGCCAATGCGATCCGCTGGCGCTGACCACCGGAGAGTTGTTCCGGGTAGCGATCCGACAGCCAATCCAGCTGCACCATGTTCAGCAGTTCGTGGACTTTTTCTGCGATCCGGCTTTCGCTCGGGCGCTGGTTTTTCGGCTTCATGCGCAGGCCGAACGCGACGTTGTCGAACACCGTCATGTGGCGGAACAAGGCGTAGTGCTGGAACACAAAACCGACGTTGCGATCACGCACGTCGTGGCCGGAAACGTCTTCACCGTGGAACACGATGTTGCCCTGATCCGGGGTTTCCAGACCGGCGATGATCCGCAGGAGCGTGGTCTTGCCGCAACCCGACGGACCGAGCAGCGCGACGAGTTCACCGCTCTGGATGTCCAGGCTGATGTTGTCCAGCGCCTTGAACGCATTGAAATTCTTGCTGACGTTACGCACTTCGATCGACATGAATTATTCCTCCGCGGCGCTGGCGCGCAGGCGGTTAATACGGTTTTCGCTCCACTGCTTAAGCAGCAGGATGAAGAGCGCCATGATCAGCAACAGGCTCGCTACCGCGAACGCGGCCACGTGGTTGTATTCGTTGTAGAGGATCTCGACGTGCAGCGGCAGGGTGTTGGTCACCCCGCGAATGTGCCCGGAAACCACCGATACCGCACCGAACTCACCCATGGCCCGCGCGGTACACAACACCACGCCGTAGATCAGGCCCCATTTGATGTTGGGTACGGTCACGTGCCAGAACATTTGCCAGCCGTTGGCACCGAGCAGGCGCGCGGCCTCTTCTTCCTGGGTGCCTTGTTCCTGCATCAGCGGGATCAGCTCACGGGCCACGAACGGCACGGTAACGAAGATCGTCGCCAGCACGATGCCCGGCAGCGCGAAGACGATCTGGATGTCGTGATCCTGCAACCACGGCCCGAACAGGCCTTGGGCGCCGAACATCAGCACATACACCAGACCGGCGATCACCGGCGATACCGAGAACGGCAGGTCGATCAGCGTCACCAGCATGCTCTTGCCGCGGAACGAGTACTTGCTCACGCACCACGCGGCACTGACGCCGAACACCACGTTCAATGGCACCGAAATCAGCACGGCGATCACCGTGAGTTTAAGCGCCGACAGTGCGTCGGGTTCGAAGATCGCGGTGAAGAATGCACCAAGGCCCAGCTTCAAGCCTTGAGACACCACAATGAACAGCGGAAGCAACAGAAACAGCGCAAAAATCAGCCAGCCGAGGCCGATCAGGATTCGCCGCGAAGTCGCACTGCCACGGCGGGCAGCGTTGGCCGAAGAGGCGGCAGCAATTGACGATTGGGACATGGGTGCGCCTCCTTATGGGGTTTCGATGCGACGCTGCAGCAAGTTGATCAGCAGCAGCAAAATGAAAGAAACCACCAGCATCAGTACACCAATGGAGGTAGCGCCGGTGTAATCGTACTGGTCGAGCTTGACCATGATCAGCAACGGCAGGATCTCGGTTTTCATCGGCATGTTGCCGGCGATGAAAATCACCGAACCGTACTCGCCGACCCCGCGGGCAAAGGCCAGAGCGAAACCGGTCAACCAGGCAGGCAATAGTGCCGGCACCAGGATATGGCGGAAAACCTGCAATGGTTTTGCACCGAGGCACGCCGCCGCCTCTTCCACTTCACGAGGGATATCGGCCAATACCGGCTGTACGGTACGTACTACGAATGGAAGTGTCACAAAAGTCAGGGCAAGGGTGATGCCCAGAGGGGTGTAGGCGATCTTGAAACCCAGATCCGCTGCAAACTGACCCACCAGACCGGTAGGGGTGTACAACGCGGTCAACGCGATACCGGCCACCGCCGTGGGCAATGCGAACGGCAGGTCGATCATTGCGTCGATGATTTTGCGTCCAGGAAACGTATAACGCACCAGCACCCAGGCCAGCAGCGTGCCGATGATGCCGTTGATGATCGCGGCATAGAGCGCAGTGCCGAAGCTCAGCTTTAACGCCGCCAGCACCCGCGGTGCCGAGATGATTGCCCAGAACTGATCCCAGGTGAGTTGAGCGGCATGCACGAACATCGCCGCCAGTGGTATGAGCACAATCAGGCTGAGGTACACCAAGGTGTAGCCCAGCGTCAGCCCGAAGCCGGGTATGACGGGGGAGATACGACGCGACATAAAAGTCCTTGGTTGAGAACGCACAAAGCCCCGAAAGTAAATCCGGGGCTCGTTGATGGCTATTTAAGATTACTGCGCCTGGTAGATCTGGTCGAATACGCCGCCGTCATTGAAGAATTTCGGCTGCGCGGTTTTCCAGCCGCCGAAGTCCTTGTCGATGGTCACCAGCTCCAGTTTCGGGAACTGCTGGGCGTACTTGGAAGCCACGTCCTTGTCCCGCGGACGATAGAAGTTTTTCGCCGCAATTTCCTGGCCGGCCGGGCTATACAGGTGCTTGAGGTACGCTTCAGCGATCTGCTCGTTACCCTTTTTCTCGGCGTTTTTGTCGACTACGGCTACCGGAGGCTCGGCAAGGATCGACAGCGAAGGCACGACGATTTCGAATTTGTCGGCACCACCGTCTTCTTTCAAAGCCAGGAAGGCTTCGTTTTCCCAGGCCAGCAACACGTCGCCCTGCCCGTTGTTCACGAAGGTGATGGTCGAACCGCGAGCACCGGTGTCCAGCACAGGCACGTGCTTGAACAGGGTTTGCACGTATTCCTTGGCTTTGGCTTCGTCACCACCGTTGGCTTTCAGGCCATAGGCCCACGCCGCGAGGAAGTTCCAGCGCGCACCGCCGGAGGTTTTCGGGTTCGGCGTGATCACCGATACGTCATTCTTGACCAGATCGCCCCAGTCCTTGATGCCTTTCGGGTTGCCCTTGCGCACGAGGAACACAATGGTCGAGGTGTAAGGCGTGCTCGCTTCCGGCAGACGCTTCTGCCAGTCAGCCGGCAGGGTCTTGCCGAGCTTGGCGATTTCGTCGATGTCACCGGCCAGGGCCAGGGTCACCACGTCGGCACGCAGACCATCGATCACCGCCCGACCCTGCTTGCCCGAACCACCGTGGGACTGCTGGATTTTCACGGTGTCGCCGGCATGGTCTTTCTGCCAGAACTTGACGAACTCGGCGTTGTAATCCTGGTACAGCTCACGAGTCGGGTCGTACGAGACGTTGAGCAGCTCGTAATCCTTGGCAACCGCGGAACCAGCAAAAAGGGCACTGGCCAAGGCGGCCAAAGCGAAGTGACGAATCGACGACATGGTGAAAGCTCCTGGAATTCTAATTGTGTTGGCTAGTTCTTATGGATTTCTGGAATCGCGGTGCCGGTTCAAAGATTGCGTCAGCTCGGTTTGTTACCCGGCTGCTGCAAGCGGAATTTTTCCTTGCGTTCGATCTGCACCACCTGAGCGTTGTGCACGGTGATTTCCACCGCGCCGAACCGCAGATCGCGCAGAGCGCTCTGGATTTCACGCAAGATGGTTGCTTCGTCCTGGCCGTCAACGCTACGTAGAGATGCGCTCATGGTGCTGCTCCTTCGACTGTGTGGTTGCCTGGCAGTGGCGGCACTGCTTGCGGCGTGGAACCAATAGTAGAGAGGCGTAGATATTCTTAAAAAGACTATTTAAGAATGTTTATATAACCAAAAGAGATTATTTGGTGGGACAAGGGTTTGCGCAGTGCTATTGGCCCCAAGATCAAAAGATCGCAGCCTTCGGCAGCTCCTACAGAGGTACACATTCCGCGATCTTTTAGCGATTAACGAATGACTGGAGCCCGATCCCAATCCAACTGCCCAGCCGGCACCGGTCGCCCAAACCAATAGCCCTGACCCAGATGGCAGCCGTGTTCGAGCAGGAACGCCGCCTGTTCGATCTGCTCGACCCCTTCCGCATGCACCTGCATGCCCATGCTCTGCGCCAGGGCGATGATCACCCGCGCAATAGCGGCGTCATCCTCGTCCGAAGGCAAGCCTGCGACAAACCCCTGATCAATCTTGAGCTTTTGCACCGGCAAGCGCTTGAGCCGCAGCAGTGACGAATAACCCGTGCCGAAGTCGTCGATGGCCAGGCTCACACCCAATTCGCGCAGGCGATGCATTTGCTCCAGCGCGACTTCCGGGTCCTCCATCACCGCGCTCTCGGTGATCTCCAGCTCCAGACAGGCCGGGTCCAGTCCGGTCTCACGCAGCACCTGCGCCACTTGCTGGTACAACTCACGGCGAGCGAACAGCCGGGAAGAAACGTTCACCGCGACAAACGACAACACCACACCGGCCTGCTGCCATTGGCACATTTGCCGGCACGCCTGCTGCATCACCCAGGCGTCGATTTCGGCGATAAGTCCGGTCCGTTCGGCCACTGGAATGAATTCGGCTGGCGACACCAGGCCTCGTAGCGGATGCTCCCAACGCACCAACGCCTCGACGCCGATCAACCGGCGGGTCTGAAGGTCGTGAACCGGCTGGTAATAGACCCTCAACTCTTGTTGATCCAGGGCGCGGCGCAACTCGAAGGCAATCTCGACCCGCTGCTGGGCGTGGGCGGTCAACTCCTCGGTGTAAAGCGCGTAACCATTGCGGCCGGCACTCTTGGCCTTGAACAGCGCGGAATCGGCGTTGCGCAGCAACTGTTCGGCGCTCAGTGCATCGCCGGGGAACAGGCCGATGCCGATGCTGGTGTTGATGAATAGCTGATGCCCGTCGATCTGGAACGACTCCTTCAGACCCTCGATGATGCGTTGGGCCAGCGCTGCGGCCTGACCCAACTGCGGACAGTTCTCGGCCAGCACCGCGAACTCATCGCCACCGAGTCGCGCCAGGGTGATGCCGGGGCCGAACATCGCCTTCAAGCGCTCCGCTACCGCTTTGAGCAACTGGTCGCCAATGGTGTGCCCGAGGCTGTCATTGATCATCTTGAAATGATCCAGGTCGATCATCAGCAACGCGCAACCGCGCTTGTGGATCTGCGCCGAGGCCAGCGCCTGTTCGATGCGATCAGTGAACAGCAGGCGATTGGGCAAGTCAGTCAGCGGATCGTGGTGCGCCAGGTGCATCAGTTCTTGTTCGGAGTTTTTGATCGCGCTGATGTCGGAGAACACCGCGACGTAATGGCTGAGCTGCCCCGAATCGTCGCGAATGATGCGGATGGTCTGCCATTGCGGGTAGATTTCACCGCTTTTGCGCCGGTTCCAGATTTCCCCGCTCCACTCGTCTACGCTGTCGAGGGTCGAGAACATCGCCTGATAGAAATCCGCCGAATGACGGCCGGACTTGAACAAGTTGGGGCGCTGCCCTAGCACCTCCTCGCGCTGATAACCGGTGATCTGCATGAAGGCCGGGTTGACGTGAACGATCAAGCCTTCGCGATCAGTGACCAGCACGCCTTCACGGGTGCAATCGAACACCGCAGCCGCCTGTCGCAAGCGCTCGCGATCTTCGCTACGTTCGCGCAACCTGGCGCCGATTCCCAGACAACGCAGCAAGCGCGTCCGGGCAATGAAGATCAACCCGGCGCTGAATATGACCCAGGCATAACCGTTGATCAGTTGCCATCGTGATAGCTCGACGGAGTTATCAAAGAAACTGTTCAATAAATAGTCACCGGCCTGCAGCCAGATCACAGAAAGCAACAGGTAAAGCAGCGCTGCGCGCAAAGCGTCGCGATAGCTGGCAGACATAAGACTGTCCATGTCCCTACTAAATTGCCGGGATTATAGGTGAAAGACACATCCAGCCACTCTTATCTGAAAGGGCGACTGGTTTTCTCTGTGGGCTTGGTGATAATGCAACGGCTGTTTTTTTCTTTATCGAGGGCCCTATAGCCTATGTGGTACGAAGGTTTTCTCGGCTTGTCGCCCTGGTCACTGGTGGCAGTCACCCTGCTGATGACCCACGTGACGATTGTCGGCGTCACGGTCTATCTGCACCGTTACTCAGCGCATCGCTCGCTTGAGCTGAATGCTGGCCTGAAACATTTCTTCCGTTTCTGGCTGTGGCTGACCACGGCTCAGAACACCCGCGAGTGGACCGCTATCCACCGCAAGCACCACGCCAAGTGCGAAACCGAAGATGATCCGCACAGCCCGGTCGTCAAAGGCTTGTCCACGGTCCTGCGCAAAGGTGCCGAGCTGTACCGCGCCGAAGCGGAAAACCCCGAGACCCTGCGCATCTACGGCAAGAACTGTCCCGAAGACTGGATCGAACGCAATCTTTACACCCGCTTTCCGCTACTGGGTGTGGCGATCATGGGCGTCATCGACCTGCTGCTGTTCGGCACAATCGGCATCACCATCTGGGCCATCCAGATGATGTGGATTCCGGTGTGGGCCGCCGGTGTGGTCAATGGCCTGGGCCACGCCGTCGGCTATCGCAACTTCGAGTGCCGCGATGCGGCGACCAATCTGGTGCCATGGGGCATCCTGATCGGTGGCGAAGAACTGCATAACAACCATCACACCTACCCTAACTCGGCAAAACTGTCGGTGAAGAAGTGGGAGTTCGACATGGGTTGGGCCTGGATCAAAGTCTTCAGCTTCCTGCGTCTGGCCAAGGTCCAGCGCGTCGCGCCTATCGCCCACCGCGTCGAAGGCAAGGGCAGCCTGGACATGGACACCGCCATGGCGATCCTCAACAACCGCTTCCAGATCATGGCCCAATACCGCAAATTGGTGATCGGTCCACTGGTCAAGCAAGAGCTGGCAAAGGTCGATCACTCTGTCCGCCACCAGTTCCACCGCGCCAAGCGCCTGCTCTCCCGGGAAACCAGCCTGCTGGACGAAAAGCATCACGTACGCATCCAGAACATGCTCGAGCACAGCCAGGCGCTGAAGGTAATTTACGAGAAACGCCTCGCGTTGCAGCAGATCTGGGTCAAGACCAGTTCAAATGGTCACGACATGCTCGCCGCCATCAAGGACTGGGTGCATGAAGCCGAAGCCAGCGGGATTCAATCCCTGCGTGACTTCGCCGATCAGCTGAAAACCTACTCCCTGCGCCCTACCGCTGCCTGATGCCGTTGATCGGTGCGCTCTTTCCCGGGGCGCACCTTTCGGAACTTCGCTTCAAATCCCCCCTCTCAAAGACACTTCGCCATCCAGGCGTGCTTCGTTGTGGCCGCTTCGAACTTAAGGCGGTGCATGCCCTTTGAGATTTGTACCGATGGTCAATGAAAACCTGAAAGACCGTACTCCAACGCAGTGGCCCGAGGCCGCGCAAACCCTCATGGCGCTGATGCGCGCCCAAGGTGAAGTGGCGCGCCTGAGCGAACGCGAGCAACTGTTCAGCACCTTGCTGGTGAGCGTCAACGCGGTACTTTGGGCCTTCAACTGGGAAACCCGTCAGGTGCTGTACGTCAGCCCAGCCTATGAACGGATTTTCGGCCGATCCGCCGAGCTGCTGCTGTCCGACTACAACCAGTGGCGCGACAGCATTTACCCGGACGATCTGGAATACGCCGAGCGCAGCCTGGCGGAGGTGCTGGACAAAGGCGCCGTCGAAGACCGCGAATACCGCATCATCGACGGCGAAGGCCAGGTGCGCTGGCTCAGCGACAAATGCTTCATCAACCGTCAAGCCGAGCCGGGTCAACCGGTGATCATTGTCGGCCTCGCCGAAGACATCACCGACAAAAAGCACATGGAAACCGAGCTGCAACGCCTGGCCACCACCGATGCCCTGACCCAGAGCAGCAACCGCCATCACTTCTTCGATGGCGCGCATCAGGAGTTCGAACTGGCACGGCAACAAGGCACGCCGCTGTCATTCCTGATGCTGGACATCGATGACTTCAAAGTGATCAACGACACCTACGGCCACCAGGAAGGCGACAACGTGCTGCAGCACATCGCCGACAGCGGCCGCGCGGCGCTTCGCCGTGGCGATCTGTTCGGGCGCATTGGCGGCGAGGAGTTCGCTGCGGTGTTCCCCGGCTGCACGCCGGAGATGGCCCTGCAAGTGGCCGAGCGCCTGCAACGGGAGATCCAGCGCCTGAGTTTCGACCACGATGGCCAGATTTTCGGCATCACCGTCAGCCAGGGCCTGACCAGCATCACTGCCGAGGATGAAAACGTGGAAAACCTGTTTGCCCGGGCGGATGCGGCGATGTATCAGGCCAAGCGCGACGGCAAGAACCGGATTGTCGTGGGCTGACAGCCCCGACACAGAACAAATGTGGGAGCGGGCTTGCTCGCGAAGAGGCCATATCAGTCGCCTTGGATGTCGACTGGCATACCGCTTTCGCAGCCCGCTCCAACAAGAATTTAGCGTGAAGTTTACTTCTTGCGCATCCGCATCAACTCCGGCAACCCGATCTTGAGCAGCCGCGCCGTCCGGCTCTTGGCCAGCTCTTCGATGCCTTCATGCTCAGTCAGGCGCGCGAGTTGCGCCGCCATGTTCATCACCAAGGCTTCGCGGGAGTAAACCCCGCCACCGAGCTGGTAGGCCGCCGCAATCAGCTGTCGCAGTTCCAGCGGCAGGCGCCAGCGGGTGCGTAGCGCCGAACCGTAGGCTGCGCCAAACTCGGCGAGCGCTTCGCCCACCTCCTCCTGCTCATCCAGCTCGCCACCGGCCTGCTTCCATTCCTGCAAGCAACGCAGCAACGCCAGATCACCCAAGCGATGCAACATGCCAGCGCAATAGCAGCGCGCCTGATCCAGATCGAGCAGCCGCGCCAGCGTCCGGGCGTATTCGGCCGTGTGCAGCGACAGGTCCCAATAACGCTCGGCGTAGTCCGCCAAATATGGATCGCTGAGCTTGGCACTGCGCTTGAGGGCCAGGCCCAGAATCAGGTTCATGCTTTGCCCGGTGCCCAAACGCTGCAGCGCTTGGGCCAGGGTTTGCACCGCCGCGCCATGGTGCTGCGCTGCGCTGTTGGCAGCGGCGATCAGCACAGCGGTGATTTGCGGATCTGTGCGGATCTCGTCTTCCAGCTTTGTCAGATCGAGCCCATTGGGATTGAGGCTGCGCTTGACCGCCAATTGCACGTCCGTCATCAGCGGCGCACCCTCCGCCAGTTCACGACGGCGCTCCAGATACACCGACAAGGTCATGCCCGGCGCCAGCGACGGCACCTCACACGAGACTTCTTCACCTGCGTTAAGCAGCAAATCCTGCAGGCGATGGGTCAGGCTTTCCATGTTCAGCGGTTTGGTCAGGTACGCGGCAGGCGCCAGCGGCAGCGCTTCGCGCACACTGGCGCTGTCGTTGCGGCTGCTCATCAGGATGAAGGGCAACGGTGGATTGCGATTGCGCTGACGGACGCTGCGCAACACATTCAGGCCGTCGACACCGGGCAGTTCCCAGTCGACGATCACCAAGTCATAAGGGTTGGCCGCCAGCAGCTCCAGCGCTTGTTGGCCGTCGGCGCACAGATCCAGCCGCGCATCGCAACGTACATTCAACAAGACTTCCTTGAGCAGGTCACGCGACCACGGGTCAGCCTCGGCGATCAACACTCGTGGAACGGCGGGTAAATTGACGACTGTCATACGGCTCTCCCTGGCAATGCCTGAACCTTAGCGAATGCTGGCCTTGCGATACAGCGCTAATACGCGGGTTATATTTCGGTTGGCATAAAAAAACCCGCCGAAGCGGGTTTTTTGTCGATCAGGTCACACTAAGCGATCACAGCTCGGAGAAGCACTCTTCGATGATCGCCAGACCTTTATCCAGTTGCTCGTCCGGCGAGGTCAGCGGTACCAGGACGCGCAGAACGTTGCCGTAGGTGCCGCAGGACAGCAGGATCAGGCCTTTGTCGCGTGCCTTGGCCACAACCGATGCCACAGCGGCAGCGTTCGGCTTGTGGCTGTCGCCGTTTTCGAACAGCTCGACAGCGATCATCGCGCCCAGGGCACGGACTTCGCCGATCACTGGGTACTTGGCCTGGATAGCCTTCAGGCCAGTGACCAGACGCTCGCCGACAGCCTTGCAGCGGTCCAGCAGGTGCTCTTCTTCGAACACTTCCATCACGGCCAGGGCCGCGGCGCAAGCGATCGGGCTACCGGCGTAGGTGCCGCCCAGGCCGCCTGGAGCGATGGCGTCCATGTATTCGGCCTTGCCGCACACACCGGCCAGCGGGAAGCCGCCAGCGATGGATTTGGCGAAGGTGGTCAGGTCGGCAGCAACGCCCATCTGTTCCATGGCGAAGAAGGTGCCGGTACGGCCAGCGCCAGTCTGTACTTCGTCAGCGATCAACAGGATGCCGTGCTGGTCGCACAGGGCACGCAGACGCTTCATGAATTCTTTAGGCGCAACGTAGAAACCACCTTCGCCCTGAACCGGCTCGATGATGATCGCTGCGATGTCACGCGGCTCAGCGTCGTTCTTGAAGATGCGTTCGATGGAAGCGATCGAGTCGTCGATGCTCACACCGTGCAGCTCGTTCGGGTACAGCGCGCGGAACACGCCGCCTGGCATCAGACCCATGCCGGCCGAGTAAGGCACGACTTTACCGGTCAGGCCCAGGGTCATCATGGTGCGACCGTGGTAAGCGCCGGTGAAGGCAATCACGCCGGCACGGCCAGTGGCGGCACGGGCGATTTTCACGGCGTTTTCTACAGCTTCGGAACCGGTGGTGACCAGCAGGGTTTTCTTGGCGAAATCACCTGGCACCTTGGCGTTGATTTTTTCGCACACTTCTACGTACGGCTCGTAGGCCAGAACCTGGAAGCAAGTGTGGGTCAGCTTGTTCAGCTGTTCGGTCACGGCAGCGATGATTTTCGGGTGCACGTGGCCGGTGTTCAGTACAGCGATACCGCCAGCAAAGTCAATGAACTCGCGACCTTCAACGTCGGTCACGGTAGCGTTCTTCGCGGACTCGGCGAAGATCGGGTGAATCTGGCCAACACCACGTGGAACTGCATTGGTACGGCGGGCCATCAAAGAAGCGTTAGTCTTGCTCATAAAGTCCTCATTCGCCGCTCATCGGGCGGCGTGGTTCAAGGAAAATGCAGCGGGGAAACAACGGTGGCAGCATGCGATGATCGACTGCCACGGCGTTCCCGGCCACAGAGAAAATTCCGGTTTGAAGCAACGCAAAGGGACAGCGCTCTCGTGCCCTTTGCGCTTGAAGCAATGCCTCGCCGGGCTTAGATGCCCAGGCAGAGGTATTTGATTTCCAGGTAATCTTCGATGCCGTACTTGGAGCCTTCACGGCCCAGGCCCGAGGCCTTGATGCCGCCGAACGGCGCGACTTCGTTGGAGATCAGGCCAGTGTTGACGCCGACCATACCGTATTCCAGGGCTTCAGCCACACGGAACACACGACCCAGGTCGCGAGCGTAGAAGTACGAGGCCAGACCGAACTCGGTGTCGTTGGACATCGCGATCACTTCGGCTTCGTCTTTGAAGCGGAACAGCGGCGCCAATGGACCGAAGGTTTCTTCCTTGGCCACGGCAGCGTTCTTCGGCACGTTGGTCAGGATGGTCGGCTCGAAGAAGTTGCCTTCCATCGATTTGCCGCCGGCCAGTACGGTAGCGCCTTTGGCAACGGCGTCAGCGATGTGCTCTTGCACCTTGGCGACAGCTTTTTCGTCGATCAGCGGGCCAGTGGTGGTGCCGTCTTCCAGACCGTTACCGATCTTGAGTTTGGCCACGGCCACTTTCAGTTTCTCGGCGAACGCGTCGTAGACCGAATCCTGAATATACAGGCGGTTGGCGCAGACGCAGGTCTGGCCGTTGTTGCGGTACTTGGAAATAATCGCGCCTTCGACGGCCTTATCCAGGTCCGCGTCGTCGAACACGATGAACGGCGCGTTGCCGCCCAACTCCAGGGACACTTTCTTGATGTCCTTGGCGCATTCCGACATAAGTTGACGACCGATTTCGGTCGAACCGGTGAAGGACAGTTTGCGTACGATCGGGTTGCTGGTCAGCTCGCTGCCGATGTCGCCGGCGCTGCCGGAAACCACGCTGAACACGCCAGCAGGAATGCCGGCACGCTGAGCCAGTTCAGCCAGAGCGAAAGCCGAGAACGGCGTTTGCGAAGCAGGCTTGAGCACCATGGTGCAACCGGCGGCCAGGGCCGGGCCGGCTTTACGGGTGATCATTGCCGCCGGGAAGTTCCACGGGGTGATTGCAGCGGTCACGCCGATTGGCTGCTTGATCACGATCAGGCGCTTGTCTGGCTGGTGGCCCGGAATCACGTCACCGTAGATGCGCTTGGCTTCTTCGGCGAACCACTCGATGAAGGAAGCGGCGTAAACGATTTCACCCTTGGCTTCGGCCAATGGCTTGCCTTGTTCCAGGGTCATCAGGCGAGCCAGGTCGTCCTGGTTCTCGATGATCAGCTCGAACCAGCGACGCAGCTTGTTCGCACGTTCCTTGGCGGTCAGTGCACGCCAGGCCGGCAGCGCTTTGTCAGCGGCTTCGATTGCACGGCGGGTTTCGGCCGCGCCCATTTTCGGCACGGTGCCCAGAATTTCGCCCGTTGCCGGGTTGTTGACCTTGATCGTCTGACCATTGTCCGCATCTACCCAAGCGCCATCGATGAAGGCTTGTTGGCGGAACAACTGGGTGTCTTTAAGCTGCATGTCGGCTTTCCTTAACAGCACCGCGCACGCGCGGAGCAAATTATGATTGTAGAAAGGCGCCTCAGTAGGCTGCCGTCAGGGAAATCATTCACCGGGCTGAAGCACATAAATAGCGCACTGATTGAACTCGTGCGGTTCAGCACCCAGACAAGAGCGTTTGAAATCTCAAACGAATCCTAGGATCAAAGGGGGTAAAGGACAATAGGGCGTTCGAAAAAAAGAACGAAAACCTCTTTTTTGCTGCATTTTTCTGATCAACGTAGCAAACGCAGGTTACGCTTTGGAAAAACGCAGGCGATTCAGCAGCATGGACGCCCGCAGTGCATATGAGTATCATGGCGCCCGCATTGCACCAGTAGCTCAGCTGGATAGAGTACTGCCCTCCGAAGGCAGGGGTCGTGGGTTCGAATCCCGCCTGGTGCACCATATAGCAGAAACGAGAAAGCCTCAGGCCGTAGGGTCTGGGGCTTTTTTTGTGTCCAGAATTCGTCAATTGCTGTTGGGGCATGAAACACCTACCTTATCCTGCGTTTGTCTCAATGCGTTCAATATGGCGATCAACCCCAAACCGCGTACATACCGGCGCGATCGATGTCCAAGGAAGTGATATGGCGAAAATGTGGATGATCCGTGGCGAATCTGGCCGGCTATACGATGATTTTCGTGAGCGTGGCGTCGCCGCAATTGGATGGTCAAAACTCGCGCCATTAGCCAAACCTGGTATGACGCGCAAAGAAGTCACTCGCCTCTACCAAGACATTGAGCCCAACATCAAACCCGGCACCGCTATTTCAGGCGCCTCGCAAGTATGGCGCTTCATCAATGAAATGCAGCCTGGTGACTGGGTGGTGACCTACTCGCCCGCCAACCGCACCTATTTAGTGGGCAAAATCACTGGCGACTTCAAACACAATCCTGATCTGGCCGATCTGGGAATGTCGTTGACCCGTCCGGTGCAATGGCAGGCTCAGGAAGTCGACCGCGATAGCCTGAGTACTGCCAGCAAGAACAGTCTCGGCTCAACGCTTACTGTATTTGTTGTACCTGATTTTGCCCTTCAGGAGCTGAAAGCGATGGCGGCCGGGGACAAGCCGCCCGCGTTACCACCAGTTGAAGAAGAGTATCCCGACAGCGATCCTCTGGCAGGCATGGAAAGTTTGGCTCTCGAACGCATTAAGGACCTGATCAACGCTTTGCCCTGGGATGATATGCAGCACTTGGTCGCAGGAATCTTGCGGGCCATGGGCTACAAAACCCAGGTCTCCCCGGCTGGCCCTGATCGTGGAAAAGACATCATCGCGTCACCCGACGGGTTTGGCTTTGAGAACCCGCGAATCATCGTTGAGGTCAAGCATCGCAAAGAGAAAATGGGCCGCCAGGAAATCTGCAGTTTTCTGGGCGGACGGCACAAAGATGATCGCGGGCTGTATGTCAGTACCGGCGGTTTCAGCAAAGATGCTTACTACGAAGCCGAGCGAGCCAGTGTGCCGCTGACGCTATGGACGTTGGACAACCTCGTACGAACATTGATTGAGCACTATGCCCAGACGGATTCGGAAACCAAACGACTGGTACCGCTGAAGCTGACGTACTTGCCGCTATAAATTCGTCTTTTGATTCAGGTTTCAACCCCAAATTTTAACCAACAAAACGAGGCTGCCATCGGTAGCCAAGGTGGTGTGCCGATGACGCAAGGCTATCCAAAACCGTGGCAGAGCTATCAAGAGCAGCTTGAATTGCTGATGGCTCGCGGGATGGTAGTGACTGATAAACCCAAAGCAATGGAGTATCTGGAGCGCATCGGATACTACCGCCTCAGTGGTTATTGGTTTGCCTTTCGCGAGCGCACCGAGCTCTGCTGCCCAATCAATCAGCAAGGCAGAAAACAACCATCCAAAACAAAACCGACTCGCTTTCCACTCGATGATTTCAAGCCTGGGACTACATTCCAGAATTCGGTCGACCTTTACGTTTTCGATAAGAAACTGCGGCTATTGATTCTGGATGCTTTGGAGCGCATAGAAATTGCGTTACGGGTGGACATTTCCCACGGGCTTGGCAAACATGAAAAGTTTGCTTACCTAAGGTCCGAGCTGTTCCACGAAAGCTTTTCTAAACAGCTGGACGGCAAAACTGGTCTGACTAAACATCATGTCTGGCTTGGCAAGCACGCTGCGTTGATCAATCGCTCGAACGAAGACTTTATTCGCCACAATAAGGAAAAATATGGCCTTCCGTTAGCGGTCTGGGTGGCGTGCGAGGTTTGGGATTTCGGCACGCTTTCGATGCTTTTTGCCGGTATGACTGAGGCGGATCAAGATGATATCTCGCAAGAGTACGGCATCAGCAATGGCAGGGTCTTCGCCAGTTGGCTTCGAAGCCTGAACTATCTACGCAATGTGTGCGCCCATCACAGTCGTCTGTGGAACCGAAACATCGTCGATCAACCGAAGCTGCCACCGATAGACCAAGCGCCGACATTGTCCGCGTTCCATGACGACGCACACCGTCGAGCTCGTCCGTTTATGCTTTTTTGCATCACTCAACACCTGATGAAGGTCATCAATCCATCATCGAGCTGGGGAAAACGCTTGAAGGCACTGCTGCTAAATGACTTCCCCAATCTGACCCATCTGGATCTCAACCTTGACGGCATGGAAATTGACCAAGACTGGCAGAAACGCGACTGGTAGGCGGCAAAAGCCAGGCAATAAAAAACCCCTGAGCAGTCTCAGCGCCGGAGCGCATCAACCGACAGGGGCCGTGTTGTGGGCGATTATAAGGATTGAGGACTTCTCGTCAACTACCGATAAGCAGGCGCAACCACATGAACGCGGAAGCAACTATCAAGGAAAACTTGACAGTTCGGTTCGGTGGATTGAGCCGAATTCGTCCAATTTCTGGGCAGTTTCTTGGGTGGCTCGCTAAAATTGTTGCTGACGTTTTTCCCAGCACTTCGTTACGAATTTCAAGGTTGCAGGAGATAAGTCCGCACGATACCCTTCCGCCGTCGCTGCCAATTCAGCGGCCGGGCTTGGTAACCCGATGGAATAAAGGCGCAACAGCGCCCCAAACACGTTTGCAGGCGTTTTTTTTCGTCTGTGATCTTGTGCTATGGCGGCTGTGCGTGGGACGTCTTCGGACGTGCCGGTTTCCTTGATTCCCCGGTTTACCAACCTGCGCACAGTTGCCACCCATTCGCTTGGTATCGAATGCGCGGCAACTTCTTAAATCAAGGAAGTGAACAATGCGCAGCATCAATCCGTACGAAATTCGGCTTACCCCCCAACGCGATTTCCAATCGCAATCCCACCGTACCTCCATCAACGGAGGTGGCAAATGACCGATCCAACAGAACTGAAAACCATCGGCTTAACGCCTGCCATCTATTGCCTGGATAAGGCAGTCTTTCACGTCACTCGCGATGTGCCTCTCGGCGACGCGCTAGGCATGGCTTCTGACTTTCTTTTCCTTGCCAAGGCACTGACCAGAGATGCGGCCTATGACAAAGAAAGCGATCGCCATGCCTGGGCGGCACATTATCTAACGGCGCTGAGTAAGGCATTGGTAGATGATGCTGTGAAAGTGCTGACGCGAGACGAACCTTCGCGGAAGGGTAAAACCAAAGAATAGCGGCAACCCACCATTCAAATTGCGGATCCTGATTTGTACGGATCTGCAATTTGAAAGAGCAGTGCTTTCCTAAGTGCCGCTTTCACTCAGTCGTCCAGTCAAACTCGTCGTACTCATCATCCTCGTCGTCCTCAATCTCTTCATCATAAAGAACGTCTTCCTCAGGCGCTTCTTCCGCCTGCTTCGCCAGGAGAAACTCCTTACGACTCTCCGTCACTGCTCGCCGCAATTCCTCACCCTTGACCGGGCAGCTGAGCATTTGGGCGATGCGGTCCATTTTTTTTGCCACGGCATCCTCCAACGCATCGGCTATAGGCCGATAGTGCGCGCTTTCGGGGGTTGATGCCAAATCGTGGAGCATCGCTCTCTTCAGTTTTTCTTCAATTCCTCGAGTCGGGCGCTGAGGTTTTCCTTGGGAAAGCGCTTGTGCAATGTCGCCATCAAGTCATCCGCTGCGTGTGTCTGACCGGCCTTCTGCAGGCGAATCACTTCAAGCAATTGCTCATCCAGGGTTGTCACCGGAGCGGCTGCGCGTTTGCTGACCTTTGCTTCATCGGCCATTTCGGCGCTGATCGATTCGCTCTGCGCGGGGGCGGCGAAACCTGCCATCGGTGCGGCCGGCGCTGGCGCTGCGAGGGAGCGCGCAACCGACGACGGCGCTGGCGCAGCTTCTTTTTTAGTGACCGGTGCGGACGCTTTGGGCGCGAAGTCGTAACTCGCGGGCTGTTCTGGGTTTCGCTGTACCAGCGCCAGCATCAGCGCCACGCCGACAAGGCTGGCAAATGCGACCTGCCAACGAGGTTGCTGGCAAGCCTGAACCCAGCGTTGCCACAGGTTCTGTTTCGGCGCAGGGACTTCACGCTGTGCGGCAGACAGGATAAACACGTCGAGATGAGCCGGTGGTTCGCCGGTCGAATGCTCGCGGAAATGCTGAAGCACCTGGTCTTCCGGTGGTTTGCGGGCGTCAGTCATGTCAGTACCTCCTCGGCCAGCAGCCGACGCAATTTTTGCTGGGCGTAACGCAAGCGGCTTTTGACGGTTTCCAGCGGGGTTTCGGTGAGGGTGGCGATTTGTGGCAGATCGAGTTCGCCGTGGGCCCGCAATAGAAACACTTCACGCTGGTCGGCGGGCAGATTTTGCAGGGCCGCTTCCAGGCGTTGACCGTCGCGACTCAGGCTCAGTAATTGCTCGGGATCAGCAGCATTGTCGATCACCGCGTGGGCCTGCTCGTCATAGCTGTCATGCAAGGGATTGTGGATTCCGTGTTTGCGCCAATGATCAATCAGACGGTTGCGGGCAATCTGGTAGAGCCACGTACGAAAATTCGCCCGGCCCTGTGGCTGACTGGTGCTGCGGATCAGACTAAACCAGGTCTCCTGATAAACCTCTTCCGCCAGCTCGGCCTTGCCGCTGAGGCCGAGCAGGAATCGGTAAAGCCCCTGGCGGTGACGGGCGTACAAAATCTCGAACGCCGACCCATCCCCCGAGCGATAGCGCGCCAGCAGTGATTCATCGCTCGCTTCAGCGGCTGACATATCAGTTGTAGCCTCCCTTAAGCGGCTGACTGTTGGATGCCGTGGTGGTGCGTAGACTTTGCGCCAGCTCAACCAATTGCACGAACTCGCTGCGCAAACCGAATCGATCTTCGCCCCGTGCGCCACGGGCCAGCGCTTCGGTGTCTTTGAGGCTGAATTCGCCAGTGTAGCGCCCGTCCTTGAGCTGCTGGGAAAACGCCGCCACCGCCGCCGCAAAGCGCAGATCATCGCTGGGTTTTCCAATCGGAGCGTTGACGATCGGGCGTTCGATCAAGCGACTATTCCCACCTTCCGGTAACTGATAACGCACACGCAGCATCGCCAATTCGCCGTTTTTATCAGCCACAGCAACGCCCGATTTACCGTAGCGCAACGGTTCCAACCAACCTTTCTCGCCCGCTGGGACAATTTCGTACAACGCCGTCACTGTGTGTCCCGCACCGATTTCGCCGGCATCGACTTTGTCGTTACTGAAATCCTCACGCTTCAACGCGCGGTTTTCGTAGCCGAGCAAGCGGTACTCACTGACCTGCGCCGGGTTGAACTCCACTTGCAGCTTCACATTTTTCGCTACCACGGCGAGGGTCGAGCCGAGCTGATCCACCAGCACCTTGCGCGCCTCACGCAAGTTGTCGATGTAGGCGTAGTTGCCATCGCCGGCATCGGCCAATTGTTCCATCAAGTGTTCATTGTAGTTATCCACACCGAAACCCAGGGTGGTCAGGGAAACGCCGGTCTTGCGTTTATCCACAGCCATTTGCTTGAGGCTGTCGAAGTCGCTGATACCGACGTTGAAGTCACCGTCCGTGGCGAGCAGGACACGGTTGATGCCGTTGGGGATAAACGCCTGTTGCGCCTGTTGATAAGCCAGTTCGATACCCGATGCCCCGGCGGTGGAGCCGCCTGCGGTCAATTGATCGATGGCTGTACGAATCTTCGCTTTTTCCCCTCCAGAAGTGGACTCCAGCACCACGCGCGATTCGCCGGCGTAGACCACCAATGACACCCGGTCCTGCTCACGCAATTGGTCGACCAGTAATTTCAGCGTGCTCTTCACCAGCGGCAGACCTTCGCGGCGATCCATCGAACCGGACACGTCCACCAGGAACACCAGGTTCGCCGGCGCCAGTTCCGCGACGGTACGGTCTGACGCTTTGATACCGATGCGCAGCAAGCGGGTATGCGGATTCCACGGCGACGCAGCCAGTTCAGTGGTCACGCCGAAGGGTGAGCCATCAGTCGGCAAGGCGTAGTCATAAGGGAAGTAATTAACCATTTCCTCCAGCCGCACCGCACCTTCCGGTGGCAAACGCCCCTGATTGAGCAAGCGGCGGACGTTGGCGTAAGCGCCAGTGTCGACGTCAGCGCTGAAGGTCGAGACCGGCGTTTCGGCAACGCTGTGGATCGGGTTATCCGCCAGCGCTTGATACTGCTCCCGCTGTTCATCGCGATAGCCCTGTGGATAAGCCTCACCAACAGGCATCGGCGTCAAACTGGCGCCGGGGGCCGCACGCACGTTGCGCTTGGCCATCAATGCATCGGCCGCGACCCTCTCGTGCTGCACCAACGCTTCGGTTTTCAGCTCAGGCTGGGCCGGTGGCGGCGCCGCTGCAGACTCAGGTTTCGATGAAACTCCGCAACCGGCAATGGCCAGCAGCAACCCGGCGGCGAAGCCCTGGGCGGCCGAGCGGAGGAAATGCAGAGGGAGGGACATGTGGGCTGACCTCAGGAGGAAATTGATCCATTCATCCTCTGAGACGGGCAGCCCTTTCGATTCGGGTTAAGTCGCGCCAAATATTTTTCAGCGGTGATAACGCCGCACCACGCTGCTGTTTCTCAGCACATGGCCTTTGATTTTTTCCAGAAATTGCGCACGGGTCAGGCCGGCCGGCAACGCATCCGGCGCCAGGTCCAGGGCATAGATCTGGATGATGTAGTGATGCGCGCTGTCGCCAACGGGCGGGCAAGGGCCGACGTAACCGGTAGAGCCTTTGCTGTTGGTACCGCCCACGCCTTCAAGCGCGGATTTGGCGCCGACACCGGAAGCAATCTGATGGGTGCCGGCCTTGATGCCGTAATGCACCCAGTGATCGACGCCCTGGCCTTTCTGGCCATCCGGGTCGTGCATGACGATGGCGTAGCTGAGCGTGCCCGCCGGGCCGGCGTTCCAGGCCAATGCCGGTGAAACGTTGTGCCCGCCGCAGCCCGGTGCGTCGCTGGCAGCGGCTGAAGTGAACAAGCGGTCATCGGAAACACCCGGGATGTTCAGGGTGAAACGCTCCTGGGCGGCGTGTGCCGGAAGTTGCACGCAAAAGGCGACGGCTACGGCCGCTAGCCAAGGTTTCAGTGAGGTCAATCGGGTCATTCCGGAGCACCTTGTGCGTGTTGGGCCGTCGTCGGCGTGCAAACTATAGCCGGACCGTTCGCGCGTTGGCAGTGGCATTTGGATGAACCTCGCGTTACGCGCCAGACTCTCTAGAGAAACGCCTGTCTGGAGTGCGATCATGACCTTGCATCGCGTCGCCCGTTTTACCGACGTCTCCGAAAACCGTGGCCTGGAAGTCCGCATCGACGACAGTAAAATCCTGCTGCTGAAAGTCGGCGACCAATTGCGTGCCTATCAAGGCGAATGCCCTCACGCCGGGGCCCCGCTGGCCGAGGGCGCACTCTGCAATGGGCGCCTTACTTGCCCGTGGCACAAGGCCCAGTTTCGCATCGAGGATGGCGGATTATGTGAGCCACCCGCTCTGGACAGCCTCAAGCGTTATCCGCTTGAGGTGCGTGATGGCGAGGTCTGGGTGGGCGACCAACCGCTGCAGGATGCCCATACCCCGCCCGCCGATGACGAGCGCACTTTTGTGATTGTCGGTGCAGGCGCCGCAGGCACGGCGGCGGCCTCGGCACTGCGCGAAAAAGGCTTCGGCGGCCGGGTGCTGTTGATCGATCGTGAAGCCGGGGCCGGTTACGACCGTACGGTGCTGAGCAAATTCGTGATTGCCGGCGAGATGCCAACGGAAGAAGTCCCGTCGCTGCGTGATGACGACTTTTACCGCGAGCAACGCATCGAGCGTATCAATGCCGAAGTGATGAGCCTCGACGCCATCAACCGCAAACTGCGACTGACTGACGGCCAATCGCTCCAATATGATGCGGCTCTGTTGGCGACTGGTGGTACGCCAAAACCATTGGAACTGCCCGGCGCAAAACTGCCGCAAGTGTTCGTCTTGCGCTCAAGGGCTCATGCGCAGCAGATTCTCGACAGCGCCAAGCCCGGTCAGCACGCGGTGATCATCGGCGACAGCTTCATCGCCATGGAGTCCGCTTCATCCCTGCGCCAGTACGGCCTCGACGTCACGGTTCTGGCCCGTCAGCCAGTGCCGTTCGCCAAACAATTCGGCGAAACCATCGGCAAAGCAATCCTTGCCCTGCATGAAGCCAATGGCGTGGTGTTGCGCACCGATGGCGAAGCCACACAGATTGAAGGAACGAACAAGGTCGAAGCGGTGCAACTGGATAATGGTCAGCGATTGTCGGCGGATCTGGTGCTGGTGGGGATCGGCGTCACCCCGGCAACCGCGCCGTTCGCTGATCTGCCGCAGGAAAAAGACCATTCGCTGCGCGTCGATGGCGGTATGCGCGTCACCGACGGACTCTGGGCCGCCGGTGACATCGCCACCTTCCCGCTCAACGGCCAGCCCCGGCGCATCGAACACTGGCGCCTGGCCCAGCAACAGGCGCGGATTGCGGCGGCAAACATGCTTGGCGGCGATGAGCATTACCTCGACGTGCCGTATTTCTGGACCTGGCACTTCGGTAAGAACTACGACTACCTCGGTCATGCCGAGGCGTGGGATGAAGTCGAGTTCAAGGGTGATCCGTTCAAGCCCCCCTTCATCGGGCTGTTCGGCAAAAACGGCGTGGTAACCGCCGTCGTAGCGTGCGAAGAAGAGCGGACCATGGCGATGCTCGCCGAGCGGATGAAACAGCCGCTGCCGGTGGATGAGGCGTGGCGGATGATTCGCGATTGAAGCCAGACAGCAAAACGCCCGCCTTCCGCATCGCGCAGAAGCCGGGCGTTGCTGTGTAAAGCCTCGGTGTTACTGGACTTCGCCAGCGCCGCCGAATTTGCTCATCAGGAAACCGGCAAACTCTTCGACGGTCATTTTCTGGCCGTTGAAGTCCACCTGATTGTTGGCGTAATGCAGTTTGGTCACGATGTTGTTGCCATCCAGCTTTGCCAACTGGCTACCAACGGCCATGCTGCTGAACATGTCGGCGGTGGCGGTGGCCTGATCGGCGATGAGTTTGGCGTCGGTCTGGCCGTCGATTTGCGATTGCACGGTGAGCACGTCGACGATCATCGGCTTGGACACTTGCAGATTGAAGTCCAGCAATGCAATCAGCTGTCTGGCCAATTGGTCGGCCGGCAGGTCGATCGTTTGTGGCTTGGTCAGGTCAAGCACCAGGTTGGCGCGGCTTTCGCCATTAGTGGTGTTGAACGACAGGTTCTCCAGCGCCACCTGCGGGCCGGCAGCGAGCAACTTCTCCAGATTGGTTTTGAGCTGTGCCTCTTCGGCTTCGGTCAGGTTCAATTCCGGTGTTGGCAAACCAGCCTCGGCAGCCTCGGCGGCGGCCTGCTCGTACGGTTGCAGTTTGGTCTGGTAAATCTGCATCAACGCCATCGTGGCGGGGATGTCGAGATTCTTCAGGCTCAGGGCCATCTGCGCAGAACCAACGGCCTTGCCGTTCAGGGACACTTCACCGACTTTGTAATCGGCACGCCCGGATGCGTTGGTGCCCGACTCCGCGGTCTGGTTCTTCATTTCGAAATTCTTGAAGCCCAGCACCGACTGTTTCGGACCGAAAGTGGTTTTGCTGTTGCTCAGCTCGACGGTGTTGTCGCCAGTGTAATAACCGTAAGTGCTTTTGGTCAGGTTGCTGGCCAGGGTCAAGCCACCCAACTCGACTTGCACCGGTGCCTGATCTTCCGAAACGGTAGTCAGCTTCAGGCTGTCCATGTAGCCGTCGGCCTTGACCTTCTGAGCCTGGGCACTGGCTGCAACGTCGAGCTTCAGACCAGAAAACTTCAGGCTGGACTTGTCGTCCAGGGCCGTTTCCAGTGGCAGCAGCTCAAGCGTGCCGTTGGTGGAGTTGTCGTAGCCGATGTTGACCACGCCGATAAGCGGCGAAGCGCCCTTGGTGGCGGCGAACCATTTTTCGGTGAGCGGGGTTTTTTCCAGTTCGTAGTGACTGGTGGCCATGACCGGCAACCACTTCAGCGACAGCAGGCGCGAGAACGGCAGCGGACCGTGTTCCAGGTGGTCGACGAACAGCAGCTCGACCGGCGCTTCGCCGAACATTTCACCTTCGCCCTTGAGGCGATAGTGTGCGGTGCTGCTGAATACGTGACGTTCCAGCGAGACCAGCTCCAGCGTTGCCGTGCCTTTGTGCCCGACCAGCGCAGCCTGCAATTGCTGGTTGGCGTCGGCAAGGGAAGTGTTCAATACGCTTTCGATTTTGGTGCCGGTGTACCAGGCACCGCCGACGCTGATGGCCCCGATGGCGACCACAATTCCCAGAAGCACGCCTGCTGATTTATTCATGTATGACCCGTTCAATGTCCGTTGTTGAAGGTGTGGTCGTCTTCCCTGAACCCAGACGGGTTGCGGTCACGACTGCGCTTGAAATGGGTAGCAGATTAGCATCAGGCGCGTAGAGCGGCCCAATGATTAAAGGTTAAAGAGTGTCTGTGAAGTTGTGTCGTATACAAAAAATCGCAGCCTTCGGCAGTTCCTACAGGTATATGCACAACCTGTAGGAGCTGCCGAAGGCTGCGATCTTTTAGCAATCAGGAATACTGAACCTCGATCTCATCCAGCTGATGATCAAAGGTTTTCAACCGCGCGGTCCAGGTGTACACCAGCACTTCAAAATCCCGATTGATCACCGCCCCGCCCGTCACTTCCCCTCGGGGGTCGCAGAAGTCCAGTTGATAGCGTTCGCGGGCCATGGCTGTCGCGACGTCGGCCAGTTCCCGGGCGTTGTTGAGCCAGTGCCGGCCATCGTCGGCCACTTGCTTGTCCAACTCCAGACATTGCTTCTTCAGGGTTTCGAGGCTTTTTTCCAGCGGCGTGCCGGTCAATTCGCCCATGACTTCCTGGAACGTGCGCCCCGGTTGCCAGTAGCTGCCCCAGAAATAGCGATCGAACACCGTTTCGACCCGGCGCAATGCGACCTTGGTGTCCCAGATCAGCACCAGCGTCTTGCCTTGTTCGAGTTGTCTTTTTTTGATCCGCTGGTTCTGGACCGACGCCCAGGCCACCACTGCAATCGACATCACCGCAATCAGCGCGGCGGCACTGTCGAGGAACGCCATTGCCTTATCGATCTGGTGAGCCAGCATGATGCCGTAGAAATAGGTGCCCGTGAGCAGCACCAGCGCCACGATGGCGCACCAGAAGCCGAGAGCATAAGGGTTTTTCATTATTGGTTTCCCCCTGACCTGCGCGAGCCTTGTGCGAAGAAAGGGCGCTTTGCACGGGGCGCCCTTCCAACACTTCAAAGCATAGCAACGGCCTCAGGGTTTGCCGGAGTTCGACGCTTGCGTTCGTCCGCTTTCCCAACCGCCGCCCAAGGCGAGGAACAAATCGATCTGGCTCGCGGCAACCTGGGTGTTGGCGGCAGCCAGTTGCGCCGTGACATCGATGTAGGTGCGGGTCGCCTGCAAGTCCGCCAGAAACGACGCGCGGCCGGCCTGGAAGAAGCGGTGAGTCTGATCAGCGGCCAGTTTCGCCGACTGCTCGGCGTCCGCCAGGGCATCGCGACGTTGCAGCAACGCGCTGTATTGGGCGAGGCCGGTCTGGGTTTCACGAATGGCGTTGAGCACCACACCATCAAAGTGCGCCAGCGTCGCCTGGGCCACCGCTTCGGCTTCACGGATTCGGGCACGGGCGCCGTTGGTCGGCACGGTCCAGGTCAACGACGGACCGAAGCCCCAGCGGTTGGTGGATGGCTCGCCGAGATTGTCCAGGATACCAACGGTGCCAACCGTCGCGCCGATGCTGATGTTGGGGTACAGCTCACCCGTGGCGACACCGATACCGGCAGTCGCAGCCGCCAGTCGACGCTCGGCCTGTCGCACATCGGGACGACGCTTGAGCAACGATGCACCGTCACCCACCGGCACCAGTTGCGCGATTTTCGGCAGTTCGTCGCAGGTGGCGGTGCCTGCCGGCAACTGATCCAGCGGTTTGGCCAGCAACATCGACAAGCGGTACAAACCGGCCTGACGCGCCGCTTCATAACGCGGCATGTCGGCGCGCAGGGATTTGTATTGGGTTTGCGAACGGGTCACCTGGGTTTCGTCGCCTCGCCCGGCGTCGCGCAAGCGCTGGATCAACGTGGTGCTTTGGGATTGCAGGTCGAGCGAGTGCTGGGCAATCTCCCGCTCTTCGTTGGCCGCGCACACCTGGGTGTAGGCCCGCACCACATCGGCGACCAAGGTGATGCGTGCAGTATCGGCGGCAGCCTGGGTCGCATCGGCATTGGCCTTGGCCGCTTCGATGCCGCGCTGCAAGGTGCCGAACAAATCGAACTGGTACGACGCGCTGATGCCGATGTCGCCAATGTTGGCCACCGGCACTTTTTCCGGCAACAGGAAGGCTTCGCCGGACTCCTGCAAGCGCTGGGCGCCCATCTTCACGCCGCCGCTCCAGCCACCCGCCGCTTTGGCCTCATCGACCTGCGCGCGGGCCCGCTGCAGGCTGGCCGCTGCCACGCGTAGGTCGGTATTGGAGGCCAAGGCTTGCTGGACCAATTGGTCGAGTCGCGGGTCCTGATACAGGCGCCACCAATCGTCCGGCACCGGCGCCGAAACCACCGGCTTGCCGTTCACCGCCAGTTCGCCCTGCAAGTCGTTACGCTGGATCGCGGCCTCGTCCGGCAAATGATAATCCGGCCCGACCATCTGACACGCCGACAGCAGCAAGCCTAATCCGGCGATCGCCAAACCCGAGGCCTTGCTCATTGCGCGGGCTCCCGGTTCTTGTCGTCAATGATCGATACCGTCGCGGTGCGCCCGGCAATCATGCGGAAATCCGCCGGCACATCATCGAAGGCGATTCGCACCGGAATCCGCTGGGCCAGCCGCACCCAGCTGAACGCCGGGTTGACGTTGGGCAGCAGGTTATTGCCGCTGGTGCGGTCGCGGTCTTCGATACCGGCGACGATGCTTTGCACGTGCCCGCGCAGCCGCGCACGGTCGCCGACTACCCGGATATCAACGGTCTGGCCGACATGGATGCCGTCGAGTTTGGTTTCTTCGAAATAGCCGTCGATGTGGAACGAATTGCTGTCGACCACCGACAACACCGGCCGCCCGGCACTGACGAATTCCTGCGCGCGTGGTGCGCGGTCGTTGACGTAGCCGTCCACCGGGCTGCGGATCACCGAGCGGTCGAGGTTCAGTTGCGCGCTGTCCACCGCCACTTGAGCTTCCATCAACGCGACTTGGGCGCGGGCCACCCTGGACTGGCTCTCTTCAAGTTGCTCGCCGGGCACCAGATTGCCGAGCCCCTTGTTACGCTTGGCTTCGCGCTGGGCCTGGGCCAGGGTTTCTTCACGGTCGGCAACCGCCGCTTTCGCCTGACGCAAGGCCAGTTTGAAACGGTCCTGATCGATGGTGAACAGCACCTGGCCACGCTTGACGAGTTGGTTGTCGCGCACGTCCACCTGCTGGATCAGCCCGGACACGTCCGGCGCGATCTGCACGATGTCGGCACGGATGTGCCCGTCGCGGGTCCAGGGCGCGAACATGTAATACATCACCATGCGCCAGACTACGACGACGGCGAAGGTCACGATCAACAGGGTCAGCACCACGCGACCGAGGGTTAGAAACGGTTTTTTCATGTCATCAGGTATCGACTGAGTGAATCCACGGCGCCAAGCAGCAAGGCGTAGAGGGCCACGTTGAACAATGCCCGGTGCCAGACCAGACGGTAAAAGTGCAGGCGCATCAGCACCCCGTGCACCAACAGGTACAACACATACGTAATGCCCATCAGCACCAGCAGCGTAGGCAGGAAAACCCCGCTGATATCCAGATCACCAATCATAAAGGCGCTCCATCGATGCCATGGGGAAGCGGTTCTTCAGCGTCGGCAGTACCGACAAACTCGACGCCGGGCAGCAACGCCAGGCGCAAGCCGCTCAAGGCGTGCAGCAGGTGCCGACGGGTTTCATCGTCACCCGCGCCAGCGAGGGCGCGGCGGGTACGGTCGAGGGTCATCAGGAGCGGACTCGGTGCCGGCAGGCGTTCGCCGGCCTTGAGGCATGCCTTGAAATACTCGCCGACCTCGGCCACTACCTGATGCAGTAACGCCTGAGGCGCGCCGTGAACCCGTGGCGTATAGGCGAGCAGATCCAGCAGATTCAACGCCACGCGGACCTCGCGCAGAGCGATGCCGGTGTCCTGGCCGGTCATGGCCAGACGCGGCAAATGCTGCATCAGGCGATCCAGTATCTGTACGCCCAAGTGCCGGTGATCGGCCAAAGTGGCCGGCTCGGTGAGGCTGACGATATCGCGCCAGGCAAAACGGGTCAGGCGCTTGGCCGCCAGCTCGGAACCGAATGGCCGGGCGATCAGGGTCCAGACGAAGGCGAACAGCAAGCCGACCGGACCGGCCAGGTTGGAGTTCACAAAACTGAGGAAGTCCGCGTCATAGGCGCCTTGAATGCTGATGAAAGAAGAGGTGTTGACCAGGGTCAGCAGCATGCCCAGATAAAACTGCGGCTTGACCGTCAGCGTGCCGACGATGATAAAGGGCACGGAAAACGCCAGCACCAGCATCGGAAAATCGTGCAGGTTGGGCAGCACCAGAAACAGGTAAAGGCTGGCGAACAGCACCGACATCGCCGTCCAGAAAAAGAACCGGTAAATCTGCGGCGCCGGGTCGTCCATCGAGGCAAAGAAACTGCACGCCACAGCGGCCAGAATTACAGCGGCGCCGCCGTCGGTCCAGCCCAGCAGAATCCACAACACCGAGGCAACAATGATCGCCATGACGGTGGAAGCGGCGGAATAGAGCATCAGGCCACGATCGAGAAACGGAGTCAGTCGGCCCAGACGCCAGTGCCGATAGACCGCGCGCCAGCTGTCCTGGCTTTCACACTGGATGGCGCGTTGCAGGCTACGGCAGTCTTGCCACAAATCGATCATCTCGCCCAGGCGATACACCGCGTTGGAGAACAGCAGTTGCTTGCGATCATCCAGCGCCTGAGCACTGGGTTGCACGGCGTCGAGCTGATCTTTCAGTGCCTGCCAGCGATCAATGTCGGCGTCTTTATGCGCGAGCCATTCAGTGGTTGCGCTGAGCAGCGGCGCGATCTTGTCCACAAGCTCCGGCGTACGTCGCTCCAGGGCATAGAGCGCGTCGTCGAGGTCATCCACCACCGTCAGCAAGTGGATCATCCGCCCGCGCAGTTCTTTGGTGTTGCTTACGGTTTGCCGCCGCGCACCTTCGTGGGGCAACTGGCCGATCATCAATTCAAGGGTGTTGAAAGTCGCAACCAGCGATGAACGCAATGCGCTGACTTCTTCCGGCTGCACGTTGCGGCTAAGGAAGCGCTGGCTGTAGGTGGAAGCATCGGCGAACCATTTGCTCACCGAGTCGTTGAACACCGGCGCCAGTCGGCGCGGCCAGAACATTGCACCGACCACCGCCGCGACAGCGATGCCAAGGAAGATTTCTTCGGTGCGCGCCTCAGCCACATCCCACACCGCCAATGGGTTATCCACCACTGGGAGCGCGATCAGCGGCAAGGTGTAACCGGCGAGCATCAAGGCGTAGTTGTTGGCGGTGCGCAGGTGCAGCGACAGGAACAGCAGCGTCCCCGTCCACAGCGCAATGACCACCACCAGCACGTAAGGGCTCTGGACGAACATCGGCACGAAACAAACCGCCGCGGCAGCGCCGAGAAACGTACCAATCGCGCGGTACAGCGCCTTGGAAGTAGTGGGGCCGAGAAACGGATTGGAGACGATGTACACCGTGGCCATCGCCCAATACGGACGCGGCATTTGCATGAGCATGGCGATGTACAGCGCGATCATCGAGGCCGCGAAGGTGCGCACGCCGTAGAACCAGTCTCGCGCCGGTGGCATCCCTGAAAAGAAGCCGCTCAAGGGTTGTCGTCCGAAGGTTGTCCGGCCGATTCAAAGGCCTTCAATACTCGCAGTGCGGCTTCCAGATCCCGCTGGTCGATGCCTTCAAGTACCTCATTACGCAATCGCACCAATTCAACCTCGACCGCTTGCACCAGGGTACGACCAGTATCGGTCAGGCTCAGGCATTTGGCGCGGCGGTCCTGGGCATCGGCGGTGCGGCAGACGTAACCGGCGTGGCACAACTGATCCAGCAAACGCACCAGTGACGGACTCTCCATCCCCGCCGCCTGCGCCACTGTCACCTGCCGCACGCCCTCACCCAGACGCCCGATCATCAACAACGGGACGGCACAGGCTTCGGAGATTCCATAGTTGACCAGCGTGGTCTGGCAGATCTTCCGCCAATGCCGGGCGGCCACCACCATGGTGCTGCTGATGTTCATCTGGAGAGCGTCGAGATTATTCGGCACGAGGGAAAACACACACTGTTAGTTTGCTAACTATCAATATGGCATTTGAGGGGATTTTCCGTCAAGTTTTGAAACAAATTGGTGACTACTGACGCTTCATGGCTCGCTCGTAGACTTGGCTGCGCTCGCGCTTTCCAACCGCAACTACAGAAACGACGACGCGCTCTTCAATTACTTCGTAGACCAGTCGGTATCCCGATGACTTGAGCTTGATTTTGTAACAGTCAGGCATGCCATGCAGTGCGTCGGAAGGGATTCGAGGTAGCTCGAGTCGTTCAGCCAGTTTCTTTTTGAACTGCTCACGCAACGTATGCCCCAATTTTTCCCACTCCTTGAGTGCGGATGGCAGGAATTCGAGCTTATAGGTCATCCAGCGTTACCGGGATCGGAGTTTCATTACGCCGAGCGCGAACGATATCCGCCAACGCAAGGTCATCAAGACGCTCGACCATGGCCTCGAAAACATCCGCCGGAACCATGTACCCCATCACTCGATTGTGATTGAGAACCGCGACAGGCCCTCCATGAGCACCATTCAAGACCGCAGATGGATTTTTCTTTAACTCAGACACACTGACAGCCATATCGGCCAGGACACTTTGCATAATTAAGACCTCAAATAAGGTCGTAATTCTGGTCTATTTCTCCTATGGCAGCAATGCAGAAAGCTGCGCTTCATCCGATTTTCATACTCCCCGCCCCTTCCTCAACATTACATCCAACTGATCCACCACCTCCGCCCAATCGGCGTCATCCAGAATTTCACTGCGCAACAAATCCGCCTGGCTCGAGCTCCAGAAAAACGCATCCGCCAGATGCAGTTCGGGTTTGAGCGGTGAATGGGTGGCGATGAATTTGTCGATGCTCTCGGCGTCATCGGCCAGGCCGAGTTGCTTGAACAGGGATGGGAGAGTGTGAGTTGGATTTTCCATGTCGGACTCCTTGGTAAAAGGGTGACCGCTGCGCGGTCAATCGCGGGCAAGCCTTGCTCCTACAGACACGGCGAAACCCTGTAGGAGCAAGGCTTGCCCGCGATGGCAGTAGTCAAAACACTGCAAGATTTAATAACTCAACTCCCGCACCTCCGCATGCGGCACCATTTTCAGGAAGTCCGGCATGTTCATGTGCAGCAGATTGGTGTGGTTGCCTGCCTCCAGATAGATGTCTTTCTGCCGGGTCAGCAGCGGGTCGATGACCACGTCCAGCCCATAAGCCTCGCCCAGGGCCGGTATGGCGCCACGTTCGCAGTCATCGAACAGGTGCGGCAGATTGCTTTCCCGGGACACCTGCCATTCGCCGCTGCTGCGGACTTTGCTCAGGTCCAGATGGCGGCTGGCGGGCAGCACGGCCATCAGGTAATGCCCATGGTGATCATCCAGGATCACCGATTTGGCCACCCGTTCGGCAGGAATGCCCGCGACCCGCGCCGTTTCAAGGCTGCTGGCCGAGTGTGGGTGGGTGACGATGTCGTAGTCGCATTGAGCTTTTTCCAGGCTTCTCAGCACGGTTCTTGCCATACGCATGATGCACCTCGGTGTCCGCACTAACGGCCGGCGGACGATGGCTAACACTTTTCCACGTACTGAAAGTCTAGGCCCGCCGCTGAAATCCAGCGGGAAATCCGCCCATCGGACAGGTCGACATCTGAGCAAAATTCATACAATCGTTCAGTCAACTAAACTGTATACAGAACCACCAGCGACTCTCGCGGAGGGTCACGTGAACACACGTTGTTGTGCCATTGCATTTTTGTTGGCGTTGAGCGGCCAAGCCTTCGCCGCCGACACTGGATTACTGGCTGCCAACCCGGCCGGAATCTGGCTGATCACCTTCGGCATTGCGTTTCTGATCGCCGAGGCAGCCTTGCCCAATTACGGCGTGATCGGCCTGGGCGGGATTGTGATGTTCGTGATCGGCGCGGTGATCCTGACCAACACTGAAATGCCCATCCCATTGATGATCGGCCTGGGACTGATCAGCGCACTGCTGCTGATTTTCCTGCTGATCCGCGCACTGAAAACCCGACCGCGGCAAAACGTCAGCGGTGATGCCGGACTGCTGGGCAGCGTGACGCCGGTTTTGTCGTTACAGGCCGGCGATGCCTGCCACGGTTGGGTGCATTTGCAGGGTGAGCGCTGGCAAGTGTCGAGCGCCAAGCCGTTGCACATCGGACAACGGGTCCGGGTGGTGGAACGCAAGGGATTATTGCTGGAAGTGGCCGCGACTGACGCGGTGGCGGCTGGAGAATAGCCATGGGATTGCAACTGGGTTTTGTCGCACTGCTACTGTTGTTGATCGCATTGGCGGGGGCGACCTTCCGCATCCTGCGCGAATACGAACGCGGGGTGGTGTTCCAGCTCGGACGCTTCTGGCAGGTCAAGGGCCCCGGCCTGATCCTGTTGATTCCGGTGGTCCAGCAAATGGTTCGCGTCGACCTGCGCACCGTGGTCCTCGACGTACCGGCGCAAGACGTGATCACCCGCGACAACGTGTCGGTCAAGGTCAACGCCGTGCTGTACTTCCGCGTGCTCGATCCGCAGAAGGCAATTATCCAGGTCGAAGACTTTCTCATGGCCACCAGCCAATTGGCGCAAACCACCTTGCGCGCCGTGCTCGGTAAACATGAACTCGATGAACTGTTGGCCGAACGCGAACGGCTGAACATCGACATCCAGCAAGTGCTCGACGCCCAAACCGACGCCTGGGGGATCAAAGTGGCCAACGTCGAAATCAAGCACGTAGACCTCAACGAATCGATGATCCGCGCCATCGCCAAACAGGCCGAAGCGGAACGGGAACGACGGGCCAAAGTGATCCACGCCGAAGGTGAACTGCAAGCCTCGGAAAAACTCATGCAGGCTGCCGAAATGCTCGGCCGCCAACCCGGCGCAATGCAGCTGCGTTACATGCAGACGCTGAGTTCGATTGCCGGCGACAAGAGTTCAACCATCGTCTTTCCGTTGCCGATCGAGTTGCTCAAGGGCATGGCGGATTTGTCGTCGAAACCTTGAACAACACTCAGCGTTGCGCCGCCAGCGGATACACCGACTGCCATCCGCCACCCAGCGCCTTGTACAAGCCGACGGCTGCCAGCGACACGCCGGTGGAACTCTCGACCCATTGTTCCTGCGTCGCCAGCAAGGCGCTTTGAACCGTGAGCACGTTGACGAAATCCACCACGCCTTCAACGTATTGCTGTTGCGCGGTTTGCAAGGCGATCTGGTTCTGGCGAACCGCTTCGGCGAGGCTGTCGCGGCGCAGTTGACTGGCGTTGTAGGCGCTCAACTGATCGTCGATTTCATGCCAGGCCCGCAGCACGGTTTGCTGGTACGCGATGGCCGCTTCCTGTTGTTGTGCTTCACGCAGATTCAGCACGCCGCGCAATCGTCCACCGTCGAACAACGGCACGCTGAATTGCGGGCCGATACCGAATGCACGCGAGCCCCACGAACCGAAATCGCTCAGTTGCATGGCTTGCGAACCGACATTGCCCGACAGCGTGATGCGCGGATAAAAATCACCCTTCGCCACGCCGATACTCGCGGTCGCGGCATGCAGTCGGGCTTCGGCTTCGCGGATGTCCGGGCGGCGTTCGGCCAATTGCGAGGGCAAGCCGATGGCGACTTGGCGCGGCGTTTGCGGCACTGGCGCGTCGGTGGATAACTCGGCGGCCAACGCTTGTGGCGGCTCGCCCATCAAAAGGCTCAAGGCGTTGATCAATTGCGCCTGACGTTGTTCCAGTGCCGGCAGTCGCGACTCGATAGCGGCGACTTGTGCGGCGGCTTCGGCGACATCCAGATCGGTCGCAACGCCATCCGACAAACGTAGCTGCGACAGCTTCAAACTGTGGCGAGCGACGTCGAGATTCTGCTCGGTGACGGCGCGAGTGTTCTGCACACCGCGCAACTGGATGTAGCTTTGCGCGGTTTCCGCAAGCACCGACAGCAACACGCCGCGACGGTCGTTTTCCGCGACTTCCAGGGTGGCGTCGGCGGCTTCGGTTTCGCGGCGCACGCGGCCCCAGAAATCCAGTTCCCAGGAGGCGGAAAAACCAGCATCCCAAAGGTTGAACGCGGAATTGCCATTGTTCCCTGACGGGTCCATCAGGCCTTCGCCGCTATTGCGTTTGCGTGTGTAGCTGCCGCCGGCGGCGCTGGTGGGATAGCGGTCAGCTGTCACCACCTGACGTACGGCGCGGCTCTGCTGCAAGCGGCTGCTGGCGAGCTTCAGGTCGAGGTTGTCGGTCAGTGCGCGTTGGCTCAGGGCGGAGAGCTTCGGGTCGTTGAATACTTCCCACCAACGCTCGTTCATCGTCTCGGTGATCGCCTGGCTGGCGGCGGCTTTTGAGGGTTTCGACCACTCGGCGATTTGCTGTGCTTCGGGCTTCTGAAAATCCGGGCCGACGGTGCACGCCGAGAGCCCCATGACGAGTACGGCACAAAAAGTCAGTTGCGGCTGACGGCCTCTTCGCGAGCAAGCTCGCTCCCACATTGAAATGCGGTCCCCTGTGGGAGCTAGCCTGCTAGCGATGGCGCCGGGACGACCAACGAAAATCTTCATCGCTGAACAACCTCATTCGCCCCAACACTGGCCGTATCAATCCGCGCCTCCACCGACATCCCAACCCGCAACCGCTCAGCCAACGGCTGCCCTGGTTCCAGCACGATCTTCACCGGAATCCGCTGCACAACCTTGGTGAAGTTACCGGTCGCGTTATCCGGTTTGACCGACGCGAATGTCACGCCCGTGGCCGGTGCGATGCTTTCGACACGCCCGCTCAGCAACGCGCCGCCAAAGGTGTCGACCCGCACCTGCACGTCTTGCCCAGGCTGCACATTCGTCAATTGGGTTTCCTGAAAGTTGGCCACCACATAAGCCTGCACCAGCGGCACCACAGCGAGCAGTTTGCTGCCCGGCGTAACATAGGCGCCCACCCGCACGGCACGCTCGCCGACCATGCCGTCCTGCGGCGCAACGATGCGTGTGTAGGACAGCTCGTAACTGGCAATTTCCAGTTTCGCTTGCGCTCGTTTCAAGCCACCTTCCGCCGCGTCACGCTGCGCCGTCAGGATATCCACCTGCTTGCGTTCCGCCGCCAGCACCGCCGTGGCGTTGGTCAATTGGGCGCCGGCCTGATCGATGCGCGTACGCGCCTGCTGCGCATTCTGCACCGTGCCCGCACCGACGCCGGCGAGGTGGTTGTAGCGGTTCAATTCATGTTCGGCGAAAGCCATTTCAGCCTTGGCCGATACCACTTTTGCCTGCGCCTGAGCGATCAGCGATGCCTGACGATCGAGCGTGGCCCGAGCGTTTTGCAGTTGTGCCTGCGCAACTAATGATTCGGCAGCGGCGGCTTCGGCGGCAGCGCGCAGATCGCGGTCATCGATCAAGGCCAGCAACTGCCCCGCCTTGACCTGCTGGTTGTCTTCCACCAGCACCTGTTTGATGAACCCGGCAACCCGCGGCACCACCAGGGTGTAGTCCGCCGAGACGTAGGCGTCATTGGTGATTTGTTGCGTGCGCTGGCCAAACAGATTGGGCGCCAGCAGATAAAACAGCACGCCCAGCGTGATCACGACGGCAGCGCCCACGGCCACTTTTTGCTTTGATTGAGTCGTCATAAAAACCTTCAGTTTCAGTGGAGCATTCAGGTCGGTGCACGTGGCGGATAGATCCGTGTCGGCAGCCAGAAAATCAACAGGATCAGCGCCACCGCGACGCCGGCCATACACAGGTAAAGATCGGAGGCTGCCAACACCACGGCCTGCTCATGCAGCCGGTGGGCAAGGCCCGGAGTGTTGCTGTCGACCAGAGGGGAATTGCCGAGGCGATCCACCAGCATCGTCGAGTGAAAGTGCAGGCGCTGGGTGGTCAAGGTTTCCAGCACGCCCGTGGCGATCACCGCCGCCAGGCCTTTCACCGTGTTGAACCAGGACGAGGCGAACGGTCCGTCCATCGGGTTGATGCTGCCGGTCGAAAGCATCAACAGCGGCAGTACCGCCATTGGCTGACCAAAAATCTGCAGCAGTTGCAGCACATAAAAATCGTCGCGAATCCATGCCGATGTCAGCAGTGAACCGCCTATGCAGGACAGCACCAGCATGCTCAGACCGAGCCCCAACACCCAGCGACAATCGACCCAGCGAAGGTTGCACAACGCCGCCACCAACGGCAGCGCAATCAACTGCGGCAGCGCCGCCAGCAGCGTGATCGGCGCGGTCTGCACCGGGCGATAACCCTGGACCTGCGCCAGATAGCTCGACGGGATAATCACCACCGCCGACAACACCACCAGCACCCCGGCCAAGGTGATCAACGCGAACGACAGGTTGCGGATGCCGAGCATCTGCATCTTGAAAAACGGCACCGGCTGCGACCACTCATTGATCAGGAACAGCACCAGCAACAGCGCCCCGCCGACCAGCAATCCGCAGATCAGGCTCGACTCGAACCAGTCCAGCCGATTGCCCTGCAGAATGCCGATCACCAGCATGCAGATCGCTGGAAAACCCAGCAGCAAACCGCGCCAGTTGAACTGTTTGAAACGCTCCAGTCGCAGCGGGTCCTGAGGAATGCCGTAACCCACTGCGACCATGGCAATCAGGCACGGCACGACGATTTGCCAGAAGGTCCATTGCCAGCCGACGTACTCGGTCCAGAGCCCGGCCAGCGGCGTGCCCAGCCCCGGGCCGAAGGTGGCCGTCAGGGTATAACCGGCCAGGCCATACAGTTTCACGTTGGCCGGCAAAAAACGCAGGGCGACGGTCATCAGCATCGGTGGCAGTGCGCCGCCGGCGAGGCCTTGCAGCGTGCGCAGCACCAGCAAACTTTCGTAGTTCGGCGCCAACGGGCACAACACCCCCAGCAGGGTGAAGGCGCCGATGGCGCAGAGGGTGAAGCGCCGCAACGAAAACGTCACCGAGCACCACGGGGCAAACGCCATGGCAGCCACCGAGGTCGCGGCGTAACTGGCGACCAGCCAGGTGCCTTCGTCATAGCCGATGCCCAACGCACCACGAATATCCGCCAGGGCAATCTTGGTCACCGCCTCGTTCAGGCCCGAAACCAGCACCGCCAGTAACACGCCCACCAGGCCGATGATGATCCGCGGACCAAACACCATGGGCGCGGCGGCCGGCATAGGGGCAGCCAAAGGCACCGAGGCCGTCAGGGAGGTCATCGGTTCACAACTCCGAAAATAGAAGGTGGCAGTCTACGAATGCCCATCGCTGACGAAAACTGACTTATCAGCACTTTATAAGTGCGTGGGACGCAGCATTCGAACGACGGCAATCAAGCGAAGACGAGCATCGCCACGCCAAGAGATGACGGAAAAAACTAACACTGCTGCCTGCGCTCAACCACCATCCATAGGTATTAATGGCGCCTTGCGCACCCTCACGGTTGAGCGGCGAGCCACGTCTCATCGCAACAGGTTTTGAGGGTTTCACGCAGCCAGCGATGGGCAGGATCATTGTCGAATCGCGGGTGCCAGGCCTGGTTGAGCACGATGGTCGGCAACGGGATCGGCAGGGTGAACGAACGCAGCTTCAGTCCCAGCCGACGCACGCTCAACAGCGTCTCCCTGGGCACCGGCAGAATCAGGTCGGAGTCGGGCAAGGCGAACATTGCCGCATGGAAACTCGGCGCGATCACCGCCACCCGCCGCTCCAGCCCCAACGCATTGAGTGCCGTATCGATCGGCCCACGAGCAATGCCGCGACGGGACATGCTGATGTGCGAATACCCGGCAAAACGTTCGGCGGTGATTTCCTGATCGAGCAGCGGATGATCTTCCCGTACCAGCCCGACAAACTGGGTGGAAAACAGGTTCTGCACCTTCACTTCCGGCATCAGCGGTCGGTTGTTGCTGACGCTGATATCGATACGACCCTCGCGCAGAGCCTCGTCATCGCCATCGCCTTCCGGCGCAAAACGTAATTCGCAATGCGGGGCCTGACGCTCCATGGCGTCGAACAGCTTGCCGCCGTAGATGCCGATGAAGAAATCGTTGGCGCGGATGCTGAAACGCCGACGCAAACTGCCCAGATCCACCACGCGTGCCGAATGAAACAACTGCGCGGCCTGCTCCACCACATCGCGCACCTGCTCACGCAGCTCCAACGCCTTGGGCGTAGGCACCAGACCTCGACCGGCGCGCACCAGGATCGGATCACCAATCGCCTCGCGAACCCGCGTCAACGTCCGGCTCATCGCCGCCGGGCTCAGGTTCATCCGCCGCGCCGCGCCCACCACACTGCCCTCGTCGAGCAACGCGTCGAGGGCGACCAACAGGTTCATGTCTGGCAATTGCATGGCGAGCACTCGTGACTGATCGAAATTGATTCAGACGCAATGCTAGCAGACGTCCTCCGAATAGAGCGTTGGCGGTGCCGGCCCCATCGCGGGCAAGCCCGCACAGTGATTTCCGGTGGTAGCAGAATTTATGCATCACACAAAAACCTGTGGGAGCGGGCTCGCCCGCGAAGGCGGCCGAATAGTCACCGCATCTATTGGCACCAGCCCAAAAAGCGACTCATACCACTATCAGTTCTGATAGTTCTCAAGCCTCGCTCAAACGAGTAAAACTCAAGACCCGCACCACTGCCGAGAAGATGCTGGTATGACTCAAGCCAGACCTGTTGATCAAGACAACTGCAGTAGGCCACGCGTAGTGCTGCTGGCACCCGACCGTAGTCAGTCCATCATCGGCGAAATCGTCGATGGCCACACTAACCCCATCGCTTACTCTGCTTACGGCGAGCAATCCGCGCAGCAGAACGTCGAGACACGACTGGGGTTCAATGGCCAATTACGTGAAGCAAGCTTTGGCTGGTATTTGTTGGGCAACGGCTATCGCGCCTACAACCCGAGATTGTTGCGGTTTCATAGCCCGGACAGCTGGAGCCCGTTTGGTGGGGTGGGTTGAATGCGTATATGTATTGCGTGGGGGACCCTGTGAATCGGTCGGATCCGACGGGCCATTGGGGCGTACTTGCGTTATTTTCCAGAGTAAGAGAGATCGGAACAATTGGTTACGTGACTTCCACCCTGGGAACAAGCATGAATCTTGCTTCCTTAGTAGCTGGTCGCGGACAACTCACGCTGGCAAATGGACTAGGGACGATATCCGGGATGACAGGTATGGCTGCTGGACTTGCAACCATGTTTGATTTCGCTCCCCAAGCATCTCAAGTGCTTTCCGCTACTAGTGTGATAACGGGAGCCGCGTCTTCGTATCTGGGTACTCGTTCGATTCAGCGGATAGTCAGGCATGCCGAATGGTATGAGGCTCCGTTCAGCAGACCTAGGGGTAGCCCTCCCGATTACTTCGATCTTTTTCCCCGGCGGGCCTCGATCGAAATGCCATCGTCACCACCACCCTACCCCCTCAATCGCTCAACGCTATTGCCAGCATCGGCAGGTGAAAAGCCGCCTTCATACTCAAGACAAGACCCAAGCTTGTTCTCGACGTCGATGCCAGACGCAGGCAATTCTCGGAATCTACTATCTATTCCAGATCCAATCGGAGTATTGGGAACGCCACCTCCGGGATATCAAACTCGACTTCGTCTAGTACTCAGGAATCGTATGGATGGGCTTTCTACTTCGAGCACCATACGACAAAGAAGGTAGAACCACGTTTAGTTTTGTGACAGATTCACCTCACCGCACCATCCCCCACCGCCTAACCGTCACCCGCTCCAACGAATCAAACACCAGATTCTCCACCAGCAACCCAATCAGAATCACCACCGCCAACCCGGCAAAAACCTTGTCGGTATACAGCTCATTACGATTCTGAAAGATGTACCACCCCAACCCGCCCTTCCCACTGGTTGCACCGAACACCAACTCAGCGGCAATCAACGTGCGCCAGGCAAACGCCCAGCCGATTTTCAGGCCGGCGAGGATCGACGGCAGCGCTGCCGGGATCAGGATGAACAACACGAAACGCATGCCCTTGAGGCCGTAATTGCGACCAGCCATGCGCAGGGTTTCCGAAACGCCGAGGAACCCGGCGTAGGTGTTCAGCGCCAGCGCCCACAGCACCGAATGCACGAGCACGAAAATCAGGCTGTTCTGCCCCAGGCCGAACCACAGCAGCGCCAGAGGGAGCAAAGCAATCGCCGGCAACGGGTTGAACATCGAGGTCAGCGTACTGAGCAGGTCGCGACCGAATTGCGTCGACGCCGCCAGCGTCGTCAGGGCAAACGCCAAGACGATGCCGATCAGGTAACCCTTGAGCAGCACCACCAGTGAAGTCCACACCTTGCCCAGCAATTCACCGCTGAGCAGACCGTCGTACAGCGCATGAGCGGTTTGCACGAAACTCGGCAGCAGCAAGTCGTTATTCGTATAACGCGAAGCGGCTTCCCACAGTACCGCGAGCAAAATCAGGATCAGGCTTTTGCGCAGCCAGCCCTGTTGCCACAGACGCTGGCCGAGGGGTAATTCACGCTCCAGCGGCACGCTGGTCAGTGGCTGCAGAACCGTTTCGAACTCTTCACGCGGGGATGATAAATGGCTCATCGGGCCCTCCTCTCAACTGGCTCAATAAGCGATGCGGATGTCGGCGAAATCCAGCTCGCGTTCGGTTTCCGGCGACTGGCCTTCATCGAACAACAACCGATGGATGCGCCGCGCCGATTCCTGAAACGCCACGCCGCCAAGGCTGTGCAAATCGTATTGATGGCTGTGCACTTCCGCCCGCACTCGGCCCGGATGCGGCGACAGCAACAGGATGCGGTTGCCCACCACCAACGCCTCTTCAATGGAGTGCGTGACGAACAGCAGCGTGAAGCGTACTTCCTCCCAGAGCAGTAGCAATTCTTCCTGCATCTTGCGTCGGGTCAGCGCATCGAGGGCGGCGAACGGTTCGTCCATCAGCAGGATTTTCGGCTGCATCGCCAGCGCCCGGGCAATCGCCACACGCGCTTTCATGCCGCCAGAAAGCGTGTGCGGATAGGAGTCGGCAAACGCCGCCAGACCGACTTTTTCCAGGTAGTGCAGCGCCCGCTCTTCGGCCTCTTTACGCTTGAGGGTTTTCGAAGTCAGCAGTGGAAACATCACGTTCTGTTTGACGGTTTTCCACGGCGGCAGCTGGTCGAACTCCTGGAACACCACGATCCGGTCCGGCCCCGGCGCATCAACGCGCTGACCTTGCAGACGGATCTCGCCTTCCACTGGCTGGATGAACCCGGCGGCGGCTTTGAGCAACGTCGACTTGCCGCAACCAGACGGCCCGAGCAGGACGAAGCGGTCTGCCGGATCGATCTCGAAACTGACTTGATGGGTCGCCCGCACCACACGCTGCGGCGTGCGGTATTCGAGGCTGACGTTATCGACCGACAGCAGCGCCTGGGCTGCCGCGATCGGTTTGCTGACCGTGTGGCCTTGCAAAGGGGCGTTCATTTCGGTCAGCTCCCTTGCAGCGGTTTGGCATCCTGGAAGAAGTAATCCTTCCACGAATCCGGTTTGTTTTTGATCGCGCCGACGCGGTAGAGGAACTCGGCCAATGGGTAAGTGTTTTTCGGCGTAACGCTAAATTCGAACTGCGGGTTGTCGATGATTTTCAGCAGCGCGGCGCGGTCGATTTTGGCTTTGGTGACGCGGATGTAAGTGTCGGCTGCCGCGCCTTTATCGTTCTGGGCAAACGTGGCTGCTTCGGTTAGCGCGTCGATGAAAGCTTTGTAGGTTTTCGGGTTTTCGTTGCGGAATTTCTCGGTGGCAAACAGCACCGTCGGCGAGTTCGGGCCGAGCAGGTCATAGGTGTTGAGCACCACGTGCACATTTGGATTGCTCAGCGCTTGATCCTGGAAGGGCGGATTGGAGAAATGCCCGGTCAACTCAGTGCCACCAGCTACCAGCGCGGCGGTCGCATCAGGGTGCGGAACGGCGATGGTATACTTGTCGAGGCGGTTGAATTCCTTGTCGCCCCATTGCTTGGCTGCCGCGTATTGCAGGAAGCGCGACTGCACCGAAACACCCACGGCCGGCACGGCAATGCGGTCCTTCTCGGTGAAGTCGGCGATGGTTTTGACCTTCGGATTATTGCTCACCAGGTAGTACGGAAAGTTGCCCAGGGACGCCACGGCTTTGACGTTCTGCTTGCCGTGGGTGCGATCCCAGATGGTCAGCAGCGGACCGACGCCGGCACCGGCAATGTCGATCGAGCCGGAAAGCAACGCATCGTTGACCGCCGCGCCGCCCGAAAGCTGCGTCCAGTCGACCTTGATGTCGATGCCTTCCTGCTTGCCGTACTTCTCGATCAGGTTCTGATCGCGCACCACGTTAAGCAGCAGATAAACGATGCCGAACTGTTCGGCGATGCGGATTTCACCTTCGGCATGGGCCACAGTCGGCGCCACCAGGCTGCCGGCGATCAGGCTGAAACCCAGGCCGATGGCGGCGGCCAGCGGTGCAAAGGGAAGACGTTTGGACATGATCAAATCTCCGGCAAATCAGAAAGGCGCGTCGCCCTGGATGGTGGTGCGATACAGCTTGCGGCGCAGATAGCTGGGGCATCCGGCGGCGAGGTGGATCAGCGAACGGTTGTCCCAGAACACCAGGTCATGGGCCTGCCATTGATGGCGGTAGATGTTTTGCGGCAGCACGCTGTGGGCGTAGAGCTCAGTCAGCAGCTGCTGGCTCTCGTCCTCCGGCAGGCCAACGATGCGGGTGGTGAAACCTTCGCTGACGAACAACGCCTTGCGGCCGTTTTCCGGGTGGGTGCGCACAACCGGGTGCACCACTTCGGCGACTTGAGCGAGCTGCTCCGGTGTCAGGGTCGGGCGCCAGTTGCCTTCAAATTTGGTCTCGCTGTAACGCGCCGTGTAGGAGTGTGCGGCCGAACGACCTTCCACCGCTTTGCGCAGCGCTTCGGGGAGGTTGTCCCAGGCTTTGTGCATGTCGGCGAATAGCGTGTCGCCGCCCTCGGACGGCAGTTCCTGAGCGTGCAGCATTGAGCCCAGGCTCGGCAGTTCTTTGTAGGAGAGGTCGGAATGCCAGAACTTGCCGGCATCACCCAGGCCAATGTTCTGGCCGTTCTCGACGATGTTGGAAACGATGAGGATTTCCGGGTGGTTGGCCAGCAAAAACTGCTTGAGCACATGGATCTGCAACACGCCAAAACGGCGGCTGAAATCGATCTGTTGCTCAGGGGTTATGCGCTGGTCGCGGAACACCACCACGTGATGATCCAGGTGCGCGCGGTGAATGCGGGCGAAGTCCTGATCATTGATCGGGCGGGACAAATCGAGGCCGATGATTTCGGCGCCCACCGCACCGCTGAACGGGCGGATTTCAAAGTGTTGTGGCGCGATGGCTGGCGATGCGGATACGGCTGACATAAATCACTCCCACGCACGGCACGCTCAAGGGCGCGCGCGTCGATCAGAAACTCACGGAGGTCCCGTGTTGGTTCGTGTCGTGCGGCGCGCCGATTGGTCGGCAGGTACGCAGGAGAGTGACTTTATAGATATAAGCAGACTATTTTAAATACCGTTAGCGAATAACCATATGGCTGATTTCGCCTATGCTGCTGACAGCATGACGCGGTTCTTCTCAGAGGGATGTTCCATGTTCTACGTGCAACGCAATACAGACGGACAACTGATGCGCGTGGAAGCCGAAGCCTACGCCGAATCCACGGAAACGCTACCGGCCGACCACCCTGACCTCCAGGCCTGGTTCGCCAATGAAGTCATGGCCACCAGCCTCAAACAGCTCAAGCAAATCAAACAGCTCAAGCAACTGCAGAACAGCGACCTGGAGATGATCCGGGTACTCGACGACTTGATCGAGGTGCTGATCAGCAAAGGCGTGATCCTCGTCACCGACCTGCCGGCGCCGGCACAGGCCAAACTCATGGACCGGAGCCAGGCGCGGGAGGCGTTGGGCGGGTTGAGTCACTTGGTGGGTGATGATGAGGATGGATTGATCTGAGCGTTTTCTTCATCGCCTGCACTGACGCCATCGCGGGCAAGCCCGCTCCCACAGTGATTGCCGGTGGTCGTAGAATTTGTGCATTACACAAAAACCTGTGGGAGCGGGCTTGCCCGCGATGACGGCCTCACAGACGACTAAAGCCCCAAAGCCCTACCCCCAAGGCTTCGGCTCACCGACCAACCGCCCCTGAACCCCGTACACTCCCATCTCGCGAATCACCGCCAGCTCACCCTCAGTCTCGACCCGCTCGGCAATCAGCGGCAGATCAATGCTGTGGGCCGCACGCTGAACCGCTTCGATGAACAAGCGCTTGTCGCTCTCCTGATCGATCGCACGGATGTAGCTGCCATCGATCTTCAGGTACGCCAGACCGAGCCGCGCCAGGTTGCCGATCATGCTGAAGCGCCCGCCAAAATGTTGCAGGCTCAAAGAGAACCCGAGCTCGCGCAATCGTCGCGTCAGGTCTTCAAGCACGGCTTGATCGGGCAGTTGTTCTTCGCCGATTTCCAGTGTCAGCCTCGATCCCAGATTGGAATGCGAATGCAGCAGTTCGAAGACCGAACTCAACGCCTGCGGGTCTTCCAGGGTTGCCGAAGACAGGTTCAGCGCCAGCGACGATTCGTGGTCGGCCATCTGTTCCAGCACCAGTTCCAACATCAGGCGGTCCAGCCGCGCCGTCCAGTCGAACCGCTCCAGCCACGGCAGGAAGCGCCCGGCCGGAATGCTCTGGCCCTGGGCGTCGATCAGCCGTGAAAGCACTTTGTAATGCAGCACTAGTTGCGGATCCTGACTGGCCACGACCGGCTGGAAAAACAGGATGAACCGCCGCTGATTCAACGCCTGATCCAGCAAGTTGTGCCAGGCATGGTGATCGTCGCCGACACCGGCCAAGGCGCTGTGATCGAGGCAGACCCAGTTCGAATCGGTCTGCCCCTCAGCCTGCGCCAGCGCCTGATCCGCCAGTGCGAGCACGGCTTGCGGGGCGTCTCCATACACGAACGGCGCCAGCCCGATCGCGGCCACCGAGGCCACGTCCGTCGCGCCGGTCGCATGCAGGCTGGCCATGGCGCTGTCGAGGTGCTGCGCCAGTTGCAACGCTTCTTCGCGCATCAACCCCGGCGCCAGCACGGCAAATTCGCCACCTCGAATCCGCGTGACCAGGTTCAGCGTTTCCGGATACCGAGCGCACTCTCGAGACAGCTGCTCGCCGACTGCCTGCAAGAACTCATCTGTACGTTGACCACCCAAACGCTGGTTAAGGCCCGCCAGATCCTGCACCCGCAACAACAGCAAATAGCCGGAGCTGGCCTGCTCGGGGTTGCTCACCCGCGCGTGCAATTGCATCTCGAAATAACGTCGGTTGGCCAAACCGGTCAGGTTGTCCTGATAGGACTCGACCCGCAGTTTTTCACTGCGCTCGGCCTGTTCCTGAAACAGCGCCTTGAGCTTCTCGACCATCTGATTCATGGCCTGCACCACGCGCCGCAATTCCGGTGTGCGCGGCAGGTGCGGCAGGCTGAGAAACTCACGACGGGCAATGGCGTGGGACTGCTGAACCATGTAATCGAGCGGTTTCAATTGCCGACGCAACAACAGCGCGCCCAATATCGCGCTGACCACACCGCAGATCAGCAACCAGGCGAGACTGCCCAAGGCGCTCCGCCACAGCTTGGCGAGGGCAAACATCGGATGGCTGACCACCTCGACCCGCGCCGCCTGCTCCCAGCCACGGCTGACGATCGCATCGCCACCAGCGGGTTCCAGGCCGATCAGTTTGACGAACCAGTCCGGCACGCGGGTATCGGCCGGGATGCCGCTGCGCTCCACCAGTGTCTTGTCGTTGGACAGATCGACCACGCGGATGCTCGCGTAGTAACCGCTGTCGAAGATCGAGCTGACCAGCAACTCGGTCATCGCCGGGTCGTCGATATTCGGCGTCAGGGACAGCGCCAGCGCCGTCGCCGCGTCCTGGGCGTGGGAGCGCAACTGGTTGACGTATTGGGTACGCGAGCTCTCGAGGCTGACCATGAAGCTGCCGGTGAAGGCGACGACCAGGAACAGACAGATAGCGATCAACAGCTGTTTGAACAATGACATCTGTGGGCGTGCTCCTAGTGAGTCGTCTCGACCGGGAATCCTTCGGCCTGCATTTTCTTCAGCACATCCTGCCAACGGGACAGGCGCTTGGTGTCACCGACCTTCTGATTGCCCTTCGCACCCGGCAACCACAACCCCTCTGCATTGAAAGAGTAGACCGGCAGCAGATCCTTACGTTGGCTGGCCGGGCGGATATCGTCGATCAGGCTGTCGAGCACCAGCGGCATGGCGTCCGGCGTCGCGTAGTAGGTCAGCACCATGTGCGCGCGGTTCAGGCGCAACGCCTTTACGTAGGTAATGCGCAGCTTGTCACTGGCGATGCCGAGGTGACGCAGGCTGAAGTACTTGGCGATAGCGTAGTCTTCGCAATCGCCGGCGCCTTTCCACAAGGCTTCGATCGGGGTTTCCCAATAATCGGTCTGATGCCACAGGTCGATGTCTTCGACGTAGCGCACACGCTGGTTGAAGAACCGGTTGACCCGGTTGAGCTGTTCCAGCTCGCTGACCTGCTTCTGGGTCGCCAGCAAGTGTTGCCAATCATCAATGCGCTGCTGACCTTCGCCCGAAGGTCCGTACAATGCCTGCGCCCGACGGCTGATCAGGGAAAAATCCCAATCGGCCAGCACACTGCCCAGCATCATGGCAGCCAGCAGCAACGCGCCGCACAGCCAGCGCAACATCCGGGAGATGGGGAAACGTACCGCCAATGCGAGGCATCCAGGGTAGGCAGGTGGAAGTCAGCTGATGGTGTAGGTTAGCCCGGCAAAAGACAATGGCACGGTGAGATCACAACGGCGCGCTAAACTGAAGGGAAAGCGCTCCGTTGCGCGTTTGACAAGGTGTCAGGGTGTTACTAGTGTCAGTTGGATCCAAAAAAAAACTCAGTCATTCAGGGTGCGCAGTAGTGACACAAAAGCCCAATCCCCTCAGCAGTATCAAGGTTAACGGGCCGATTCCCGCTCATCTGGCGCGCTCGGTGATCGAACAAACCCTGCGCTCGGCCATTCTCGATGGCCGCCTGCCTTGCGGTATTGCCCTGCGTCAGCAGGACCTGGCCGACCTTTTCGGTGTCAGCCGCATGCCGGTGCGCGAAGCCTTGCGCCAACTCGAAGCCCAGGCGTTGCTCAACGTGGTTGCTCATAAAGGCGCAGTGGTCGCGCCACTGGTTCAGGGCGATGCGGCGGAAACCTACGCCCTGCGCATCCTGCTGGAGTCCGAAGCCTTGCGCCTGTCGGTCCCGCTGCTTGAAATCGCCGATCTGGAACAGGCTGCCGGCTACATCGACGCGTTGGAAACGGAACACGATTACAGCGAAATCGGCCGGCTCAATCGCCTCTTTCACATGTCGCTTTACTGCAAGGCACCCAATAAACGTCTGCTCAGGCTGGTTGAAGACGGGTTGAACGAGGAAGAACGCTTTCTGCGCTTCAACCTGGAAGCCATGGGCCTGGGCAAATTGTCCCAGGAAGATCACCGGGCCATGTTGCGCGCCGCCGAAGAGCGGGATGTCGAAGGCTCGGTGAAGTTGCTCGTACATCACCTCAACCGTGGGGTGGAGGTCATCACCCGTTACCTCAACAGCCCTGAAGCACAGAGCCGAAAAACCTCGAAGTAAACCCATGATGAGGGAGCTTGCTCCCTCTCGGCTGTGCAGCAGCCAGACCGCTTGAAACCGAACGATCCGCTTACAAATCTTCCCCCTCTACAGCCTTCCCCGATCCCCCTGGCTTCGGTGATAGCGGCTGCCTTGAATTACGCTCACTGTTGGGGTGCCGACACCAATGAACGGGCGACGCATCGCCAGCGCGGCGCAGTCCCTGCACCAAGAACCTACGGAAGGAGCCTTGTCACGGGAACGGAAGAATCGGCGTCACCCCCAGCCAACTTCCACCCCCTCAGATCACGTCAATGAGTTCAATAAGAAAGTTGCTTCGAGTGAGGCATTCACTCTTTATCTTGAATTCTGACTTATATAAGACGGAAGGAGCAGCCACGCCCAAATAAAATTTGAACAGAAAGTTTTATTGAAACTTGTCACGCCCGAGAAAGTTTAACTTTTAAATATTAAATAAAATAACTTGCCCAGAACTTTATTTATGAACTAGCTTTTCCACGCCGCCATTGACGCTGGCTGCAAAGCCCTAAAACAGAGACACGCAAGCAACTAAAACAATCAATTCGATTGAGGCGCACGCTCGCCAACATAAAACTTAAAACCGCAGAGAGCGGGTGATCACGCCTTCACATCAGACCACCTAGAGGTTCGCCAATGAAAACAACTAAAGAGCATCTTGAACAAAAGAAAGCCGAACTGAGTGCGCATCCGATTTTCGCCGAAATTCATTCGCTTGCGGTGTTGCAGCGCTTTATGGAAAGTCATGTGTTTGCGGTGTGGGACTTCATGTCGCTGACCAAGCGTTTGCAGCAGGAGCTGACCTGCACGCAATTGCCCTGGCTGCCACCGCGAGACCCGCAGGCGGCACGGTTGATCAATGAAATCGTGCTGGGTGAAGAATCCGATGACCGTCCGGCCCAAGGTCACTACAGCCATTTCGAGCTGTACCTGGATGCGATGCGTGAAGTCGGCGCGAGTACCGCCGCCGTCGAGCGCTTCGTGGCGCTGCAACAGGAAGGCGTGAGCTACGACGTGGCGTTGCAAAGTGTCGAGGTCGACCCGGCAGCCGCACGGTTCGTGCGCCATACGCTGCACATCGCGCTGCATGCGCCGGGGCACAGCGTTGCGGCGGCGTTCCTGCATGGTCGCGAAAGTGTGATCCCGCAGATGTTCCAGCGCATTCTCGACGACTGGGGGATCGGTATCGAACAGGCTCCGACCTTTCGCTACTACCTCGAACGGCACATCGAAGTCGATTCTGAAGACCACGGCCCCGCCGCGGAAAAACTCCTCGCCCGCCTGGTCGATGGCGACCCGCAGCGCGAGGCAGACGTGTACGCCAGCGCCATCGAAGCCGTGGAAAGCCGCATTGCTCTGTGGGACGGCCTGCGCCTGAGCATGAGCGAATCACTGGCGGAGGTGAACGCATGAACGCCGCCGACTATCTGTCGTTCGCCGACGCCTGGGAGAGCCGCGCCACCATCCGCACCCGTCCGCGTCGCATGCTGGAGAACGACGACAAACTGATCTATCCCTTGAGCCGGCAACCGCTGGTGCTCAGTGAGACGTTTCTGCGCGAATGCCCGGAGCAGCGCGACTTCGCTCTGGTGCAGACACTCTACAAATTCATCAACGACGTGGTGATTTTCGAAACCGAGATCGTCGACAAGACCGCCCGCAGCATCGCCAAGAATCGCTTCGCCGTGGCGTTCCCGTTCGCCTGTCGCTACGACGCGATGACCGTGGTGGTGGATGAGGATTACCACGCGCTGGTGGCGATGGACTTCATGCAGCAGACCGTCGCCATGACCGGCATCACGCCCATCGGATTGCCCGACGAAATCGAGTTGAGCCGGGCGATCCCGGCGGCCATTGCACTGGCGCCGGAGCATCTGCGCAGCGCCGTGGAGCTGATCTGCGTGGCCATCGCCGAGAACACTGTGACCGGCGACGTGGCGGCATTCGCCAAGGACGATACGGTCAAGCAATCGATCAAGGGCTTGATGGCCGACCACTTGCTCGACGAAGGCCGGCACTCCGGATTCTGGTCACGGATGGTGCGCATCTACTGGCACACCGCGAGCGACGACGACCGCCAATTCATCGCACACATCCTGCCGGTGTTCGTCGGTCACTACCTCACCAACGACATCCAGAAGTCCTTCGACTTTCGCCTGATCGACGCCTTGCAGATCAGCGACACCGCACGCCAAGCCCTCAAGAGCGAGGTGTCCGGGCTGGCCTTCCCGATCAACCGGCATCACCCGCTGGTGGCCAACATCGTGCGGTTTTTCCGCAGCAGTTCGCTGCTCGATTCGCCGTGCGTGCAAAACGCCTTGAGCGACTACCTGATTTGACGAGGAACCCGTCATGAGACGTCTCGACATTCTGCTCGCTGGACAAAGCCAGGCCCTGACCGACCTGGCGCTGGAACTCGAACAACACGGTCATGCACTGACGCGAATAACGACACTCGACGAACGAGCGCCGGAGCATGCGGACCTTGTGATCGATGATGCCAGCCTGCCTGCGCAGGTTTTCAATGATGCGCCGCACCTGACACTGCAACTGGGCATCGGCCTGCCGGGCACATCTGGATTGCCCTCGCTGGATCTGCTTTGCACTGTCGGCTCCACGCTGCTCACTCGTGTGCCGATCGCCGATGAACGTTCGGGCAACGGTCAGGCGCTGCGTCAGCGAGCGGTGGCGGAACTGGTGGATCACCTGGCGCTGCTGGTCAGCCGTTACTCCCGGGATACCGAGTATTTCCAGCTCTGCGAACCCACCGCTCCCGCTCACTTCGACAAGGTTGAAAACCTGCTGTTTCTCGACAGCCTGGCGTTCGTTCATCGCCGCAACGCGACCGCTGAACCACGGCTGCTGGAACTCGCTCAAGTGCCGATGATCGAGCGACTTGAACAGCGCTTCGTTCAGAGTGGCAGGCGACCGGCGTTGAACGTTGCCGGCGCCAGTCTCGACTATCGCCAACTGCACGCCCACAGCCGTGCAATTCAACAACGTTTGCAACCTTTGCTCGATCAGCATGAAGGTCCGTTGGTGGTGGGAATTTGCCTGCCAAAATGCAGTGCATTGTATGCGGGGATTCTGGCGATCCTGGGCAGCGGCGCGGTGTACCTGCCGCTGGAGCCGAGCCATCCGCTGCAACGTCAGCAGTACATCCTGTCGAATGCCGGCGCGGTGTTGCTGCTGCATGACGGGCAGCATCCGCTCGCAGTCGAAATGCCTGGCCTCGATATCACCGCCATCGACACCGAGACAGTCGATCTCGATCAACCGCTGATGCGCCAGCTCCCCGACCTCGCCGCGCCGTGCATGGCGCTTTACACCTCGGGCACCACCGGCCATCCCAAAGGCGTGATGCTCAGCCAAACCAACCTCGCTCATTTCAGCGCGTGGTACGCCGACTATGTGCAGTTGACCGAACAGAGTCGGGTGCTGCAATTTTCCTCGCTGAGTTTCGACTCGTCGCTGATCGATATTTTCCCGACCCTGTTGCAGGGGGCCGAGCTGGTCGTGCCCAGCGACGACCAGCGTCGCGACCCGCTGCAACTGGTCGAGCTGATCCGTCATCAGCAACTGAGCCATGCCTTTCTGCCGCCAGCGCTGTTGAGCATTCTGCCGCTGGAGCAATTGCAAAATCTCGATCACGTAATGACCGGCGGCGATGTCTGCGAGCCTTGGGTCATCCAGCAACTGACCCGCCAGGGCAAGCTCTACAACCTTTATGGTCCGACCGAAGCCACGGTGCTGATCACCGCGCGACGGCTGCAATCCGGCGATAACAACCGGACGCTCGGCGACCCGATCGCCAACAGTCAGGTGCTGATTCTCGATGAGGATTTGCAACCGGTGACCGAGCAGACGGTCGGTGAGTTGTACATCGCAGGTCCAGGCGTGTGCCTGGGATATCTGAACAACCCGCAGCAGACCGCCGAACGCTATCTGGACCTGACATTGCCCGATTGGCAGAACCTGCGTGCCTATCGCACCGGCGATATGGCGAAGTGGACAAGCGAAGGCATCGAGCTGTGCGGAAGGCGCGACAATCAGGTGAAGATTCGCGGTTTTCGGGTCGAGCCGGAAGAGATCGAACGCTGCCTGCGTGACAGTCAGTTGTACCGTCAGGTGGCGGTAGTCATCGACAGCCATCGGCGGATTCTGGCCTTCCTCGCCCAACCTCAGGAAGACCGGACCGGGGCGGCTCGTGATGCGCTGAAGGCACACGCCACGCAGTTTCTGCCGGACTACATGCAGCCTGTTGCGTGGACGGAACTGGCGAGCATGCCGTACGCCAGCAATGGCAAGGTCGATCGCAAGGCATTGCTGGAGCTGCCGGTCAGCGTCAGCGAAAACACCACCCGACGCCTGCCCGCCAGTGCCGATGAAGCGCTGTTGCTAGAGATCTGGGCCGAGCTGCTGGAGTTGCCGGCCAGCGATATTTCCACCGACGAAAGCTTCTTCAATCTGGGCGGTCACTCGATCCTGCTGTCGCGCATGCTCCTGCGTTTGCGCGAAACGTTCGGTCGCAGCATTTCGATCAACCGCTTCATCGAACTGCCTACCATCACCAAATTGGCAACACTCGTGCGCGGTTCCGGCAGCGAGGAAGTATTGAGCGAACAAGCGATGGCCGACGCTTCGCGCGCACTGGATGTGCAGCCATTACCCTTCAGCCGTATGGGCGATGTGCACAAAGTGATCGTCACCGGCGCCAACAGCTTTGTCGGTGTGCACATTGTCGAAGCGTTGTTGGCGCGGGGCGCCAGTGAAGTCGCCTGCCTGGTTCGCGGCGGCAACGGGCAATCGGCTGTCGAGCGGTTCGCTCAGGCGTTGCGCGAGAACCGTCTGGAGCATCTGGACCTGGGTCGGGTACGGGTCTACGCAGCGGATATCACGCGCCCGCAATTGGGGTTGGCCGACGAGGTTTACGAGCGACTGGATCGAGAGTTCGGTGCACTGGTGCACAACGCCGCCAACGTCAATCACGTCCTCGATTACGAGTCGCTGGCACGGGACAACGTCGAGCCGATTTTCGAATGCCTGCGGCTGTGCGAAGGGCGCAGTAAAAAGATCTTCAACTTCGTCTCGACGCTCTCGGCGTCCAGCACAATTTCTGCTGATGGCCGGGTACTTGAACTGCCTGCCGCACTGACTCCGCCGATCTACATCAAGAACGGCTACAACCTGTCCAAATGGGTCGGCGAACGAATCCTGGAGCGCGCACGGGAACGCGGTGTGCAGGTCAATCTCTATCGCCCCGGCAACATCAGTTTCAACAGCCTCACGGGCGTGTGCCAGCCGCACAAGAACCGCTTGATGTTGATGCTCAAAGGGTCGATCCAGCTCGGCCAGGTGCCGGAATTCGCGCTGAATTTCGACCTGATGCCGGTGGATTTCCTCGCCCGTTTCATCGCCTTCCATGCCAGCCGTTATCAACCGGAAAAACCGGTATTCAACCTGCACAACCCCGAGCCACTGAGTTGGGACAGCTACGTGGCGTCCTTTCGCGAAGCGGGGCGGGAGTTCTCCCTGGTCAGCGTCGCCGACTGGCAGCAGCAACTGGGCCGGGTCGACAGCGACAACGCGCTGTTTGGCGTACTCGGTTTTTATCTCAACGGCTTCGAGGAAGACATCGGCGACATCTCGATGATTGGTCACGACAACGCCCAGGCCGGCGTGTGGCAAATGGGCGCGCGCTACCCGGAAAAGTCCCCGGCATTGCTGCGGCGCGGCTGCGACTACCTCAAGGAAATCAATTTCATCTGATTCATCCCAACCCAGCACGGAGCAAAACCATGAGCACTCTGCAACCCGATACCCTGATCAAAAATCCGCAAGGCTGCCTCGTCGTGTCTTCGGTGGAAGTCCCCGCCGATGCCGCACAGGTGTGGGCCGTTGTCGGTAACTTTGCCGGTTTCGACCGGTTCGTTCCGGCGCTGTCGCACATCGAAATGACTGGCGAGGGCGTGGCGTCCTTGCGCAAGAAGTTTTTCAAGGACGGCAATCTGGTGGTCGAGCAACTCAACTCCCGCGACGATCAAGCGTTGAGCATGACCTGGACCACCATTTACAACACCTTGGGCGTAGCGAATTTGTGGGCGGCAATGCGTGTTGAGCCGCTGGATGCGGACAAGTCGCGGGCGACCTGGACCATCATTGCGGAACCGGCTCAGGGCGGCGCCGAAGTTCTGCCGGGGTTCAAGGATTTCGTCCAGGGTTTTGCCGATGATGCGATGAGCAATGTGTTGAAGTTGTTTGCATAAGGCATTCGTTCAGCGGTGACGGATAAACCGCTATCGCGAGCAGGCTCGCTCCTACAGGAATATCCATGTAGGGGCGAGCCTGTTCGCGATTGACTGAGTTTCACAGCAGTTGCAAATTCCCAATCCCTTCATGACAATGCGACTAATTATCATTTGTGACGTCAGAGCAGTCGCGTTCATGTCCTCACCCGAGTTTGCAGTACAGGTGCTTTACAGCAGCCATCACGGATGGCTCAACGCGTGGCTGCGTGCCCGCCTGGGCAATGCCGCCGATGCTGCGGACCTGGCACAGGACACCTTTGTCCGTCTGCTGCAAAGAACCGAACGCCTGGAGCTCAACGCCCCTCGCGCTTTTTTACGCACCATTGCCCGAGGTCTGGTGATTGACCATTGGCGTCGTGAAGAAATCGAGCGCGCGTATCTGGAAACCATCGCCCATCTGCCTGAGGCCGAAACGCCAAGCGCCGAATCCCGCGCGTTGGTGCTCGAATTGCTGGAAAGCATCGCCCGCATGCTTGAAGGATTGAAGCCGAAGGTCCGTCAGGCATTTCTGCTGGCGCAGTGCGAAAGCTTCACTCATAAACAGATTGCCGAACGGATGGGATTGTCGCTGCGCTCGGTGGAGCGCTATGTCGCCGATGCGCTTTTCCATTGCTACACGTTGCGGTATCAGGCGTGATGCCTGTGGATAACTTGTCGTTGAACCGGCACGGTGAACCGCAGCAACAGGTGGTCAAACAGGCCATCAACTGGCTGTTGCGTCTACGCAACAACGCTGCCAACTCAAAGCTGCGTCAGCAATGCGATGTCTGGCGCGCTGCGCACCATGAACACGAACTGGCCTGGCAACGGGTGCAGTCGCTGCACTCAGAGTTGAGCAACAACTTGCGAGCCGTGCCTGGCGCGCAAGTGGCTTTCAACTCTTTGGAAAACGGCGCTCAGGGCTTGGGTCGACGCCAGGCGATGAAGTTGCTGTCGGGCGCAGTGCTCATGGGCTCGGCCGCGTGGCTGGGCAAGGACGTTCTCGGCTGGCAGCAATGGAGTGCCGACTTCGCCACCGCCACGGGTGAGCGCCGGGCGTTCCAGCTGTCGGACGGCACGCGGCTTGAACTCAACACCGACAGCGCTGTGGCTCTGGATTACACGCCACAGCAACGGCTGATCAAACTGACCCGTGGTGAAATTATCGTCACCTGCGGCGGTGCCGATGAAGGTGCTTCGTTCGATCGTCCCTTGCGGGTTCAAAGTCGTCACGGAGTGTATGAAGGCGTGGGTGCACGGTTCATCCTGCGTCACGAGGCCAAGTGCACTCGGCTCAGCGTTACCAATGGCCAAGTGGTGATTCATTCGCCACTGGATGCCGATGGTCAACCGATACACGTTCAGGCCGGTCATAGCTACTTGATTGATCACCAGCAGGCGAGGCTGGCACCGCCGCTGGACATGGATGTCGGCGCCTGGGCAGACGGGTTGATCGTGACCCGCAACATGCGCTTGGGGGATTTCCTTCAGGAGGTCGCACGTTATCGCCACGGCTACTTGACGTGCGCGGCCGATATTGCCGACTTGCGGCTTTCCGGGGTTTTCCGCCTGGAGGACACCGACAAGTTGCTGGCCATCCTTCCGCAAACCCTGGCGGTGCAGTTGCGTTATCGCACCCGCTGGTGGGTGACGCTTGAGCGGCAAGTCTGAACAATTTTTTGGCGGGTTTTCCGAGCAAGTCCGGCTTAGTCAGTAAGTACTTCAACTTAGCCTCAGCGACTTCCTACGGAAACCGACAATGACCGTCCGCTCCATCAGTAAGAATCCTCTTCATTTCATGGCGAAATCGGGCGTCTTGCGCCATGCCGTTCGTGCCGCTCTGTTCTCCACCGCATTAGGTGTCGGCCTTGTTCCGAGCATTGGCCATACCGCCGAGGGTATTGAGACCAGCAGCCAACGCATCAACATTTCTGCCGGGCCGTTGAGTGATGTCCTCAACCAGTTCGCGCGTCAGGCCGGCATCACCTTGTCGATGACTCCGGATCAAGTCCAAGGTCATCAATCACCGGGCTTGCACGGCAGATATTCGGTGGATCAGGCCTTGAGCCATTTGCTAAGTGGTTCGGGCCTGATGGCCGTCAGCCCGGATGGCAGCAGCTATGTGCTGCGACCGGCCGCCAACAGCGAAGCACTGGCGCTGCCGACCACGGACATCAAAGGCTTTGCACTCGGTAACGCCTTGGGCAGCATGGAGGGCTACAACGCGACGCACAGCCAGATCGCCACCAAGACCAGTACCGCGTTGCTGGAAACATCGCAAAGCGTGTCCGTCGTCACTCGCGAGCAGCTGGACGACCAGGGTTCCCAGACGGTATCGCAGGCCATGCGTTACACCCCCGGCGTGCTGACCAATCCTTACGGCGCGACCCACCGCTACGACTACGTGGCAATGCGCGGCTTCAACGACGGCTCGGTGGATAACATTTACCTCGATGGCCTCAAATCCATGGGGGACAGCGGCACTTACAGCACCATGCAGGTCGACCCGTATTTCCTCGAGCGCGTCGATATTCTCAAAGGGCCTTCGTCGGTGCTTTACGGACGCAGTTCACCCGGCGGCCTGGTGGCGCTGACCAGCAAAAAACCGCTGTATGAGCCTTATCATCAGATTCAGGCCACGATCGGCAATCAGGGCCAGCATGGCATGGGTTTCGACTTCAGCGGCCCTGTTGATGACGACAAACGCATCGCCTATCGCCTGACAGGTCTGGCGGATCAGTCCGACACACAGTTCGATCACAACAAGGAAAAACGCTTCGCCCTCGCGCCGACGGTCAGCATCGATTTCACCGAAGATACTTCGCTGACTCTGCAGGCCTATCTGCAGCACGACCCTGATGGCGGCTACCACGGCGGCGTCCCGGCCGATGGCACCCTTCACCAGCGCAATGGCAATCGGATCTCCCCACACTTCTTCGAAGGCGAACCCAGTATCGATGGCTATGAACGCGACCAGCAGTCCTTCGGCTATCAGTTCGAGCATCGCTTCAACGACATCTTCACTGCGCGGCAGAACTTCCGTTACCTCGACTCCAAGGTGAACATGGATCAGGTCTATGCCTATGGCTGGACGACATCGACCAGCAACGAGCTGAACCGCTACTACACCGGTGGCGATGAGAGGCTGCATGCCTTCATCGTCGACAACATGCTGCAAGCAGAATTCTTTACTGGCGCCACCAAGCACACCGTATTGCTGGGCGCAGACTACCAGCGGCGCAAGACCGTGGTTGATTGGACCAGCGGCGGCCTGGCGCCGATCAATGCGTTCAGCCCGGTGTATGGCAATTCGGCGATCGACCTTTACGGCGAGACCAGTTACTTGCGTCGCCTTGAGCAAACCGGCGTCTACCTGCAAGACCTGATCGAGATGGATAAGTGGCGTTTCTCCCTCGGCCTGCGCCAGGACTGGGTTGAAACCTCCGATGAAAATCGGCTGGCGGAACCCGGACGCCCGCAAGGCACCGAAATCAATGACAAGCGAACCAAGCTGACCGGGCGCGCCGGGGCGCTTTACCTCTTCGATAATGGTATTGCACCGTACATCAGCTATTCCGAGTCGTTCAATCCGAATTCCTACTCGGACAGCGCCGGTAATCCCCTGGCACCTACCGATGGCACGCAGTGGGAAGTCGGCTTGAAGTATCAGCCACCGGGCACCGACAACCTGTTCACTGCGTCGCTGTTCCGCATCGATCAGGAAAACCTGGCAACCAAACTGCCGCAGGAAAACTTCTATCGCGCCGTAGGTGCAGTTCGCTCCCAGGGTCTGGAGTTGGAAGCGCACATGCAACTGACCGAGAACCTCAAAGTACTCGGCAGCTACACCTTCACCGACATTGAGTATTCGAAGTCGATGATCAGTACGTTGAGTACCGCTACCGATGTGATCGAGAACAAGGGCAACTCACCGACCCAGGCGCCGCGGCATATGGCTTCGATCTGGGCTGACTACGCATTCGACAGCGCGGGGCTTGAGGGTCTGCGTCTGGGTGGCGGAGTGCGATATGTGGGTTACAGCTGGGCCGATGCGGAGAACACCATGAAGGTGCCTTCGTATACCTTGTTTGACGCCTCTGTCGGCTATGACCTGGGTAAGGTGGGGTTGAAGGGCGTGGATGTACGCCTGAATGCGAACAACCTGACCAATGAGTCCTATGTGGCCTCTTGTGCCAGCCTGAACTTCTGCTACATGGGTGAAGAACGTAATGTCACGGCGACGGTGAGCTACCAGTTCTAATCATTTCCCGCGGATATGAAAAAGCCAGCCCCTGAATCCAGGGGCTGGCTTTTTTACGTCTATGGTTTTTGCAAACCCTGAAATGAAAAAACCCCAGTCTGCGTTAGCAGACTGGGGTTTTTGAATTTAATCTTGACGATGACCTACTCTCACATGGGGAAACCCCACACTACCATCGGCGATGCATCGTTTCACTGCTGAGTTCGGGATGGGATCAGGTGGTTCCAACGCTCTATGGTCGTCAAGAAA